>CAUHCN010000012.1 GCA_959604825.1 uncultured Collinsella sp.
TTTGCGTAAGTTTGGCAAAATCGCTTTTTCTCCGTAGTAGGTGATAAGAGCCTAAAGGATAAAAACATTCGTAGCAAGCATAGGAAGCGGGTACCACTTCCGTATTTTCGCCCTCCCGCGCTGCGGCGCGTCGGTTGAAAATTGCTTGTTGGGAAGTGTCCCAAACCCTCGGAACGGAAAGGAAAGGAGCGAACACATGGACGGACGCAAAAGGACAGTGCAAATCAAATTCAGAGTGACGGAAGCGGAACGGGATTTAATACTGGAAAAAATGAAGCTCGTACCCACCCGGAACATGGCGGCGTATCTGCGGAAGATTGCCATTGACGGGTATATCATTCAGATAGACCACGCCGATATAAAGGCTATGACCGCAGAGATACAGAAAATCGGTGTCAACGTCAACCAGATAGCACGCCGCGTAAACGCGACGGGGAACGCATACCAAGAGGACATAGAGGAAATAAAGGGGGTGCTTGCGGAGATATGGCGGTTACAAAGATTAAGCCTATTAAAAGCACTCTAAGCAAAGCCCTTGACTATATCGAAAACCCGGACAAGACGGACGGGAAAATGCTTGTGTCCTCTTTCGGTTGCTCCTATGAAACGGCAGATATTGAGTTTGAATATACCCTGTCGCAAGCACTCCAAAAGGGGAACAATTTAGCCTTTCATCTGATACAGTCCTTTGAGCCGGGGGAAGTCGATTATCAGAAAGCCCATGAAATCGGAAAGCAGCTTGCCGACGCGGTAACAAAGGGGCAGCATGAGTATGTACTCACGACGCACATTGACAAAGGACACGTCCATAACCATATCATTTTTTGCGCGGTGAACTTTGTAGACCACCATAAATACAATTCCAACAAAAGGAGCTATTACGGCATACGGAACATGAGCGACAAGCTGTGCCGGGAAAATGGCTTGTCCGTTGTCGTCCCCGGCAAGGGCAGCAAGGGAAAGAGCTATGCGGAGTACCAGGCAGAAAAGACGGGTACAAGTTAGGTGGCCCGGCGTTTGTTGCTTTGCTATCTTCTGCTCGCAGGCGTGGATGAGAGGCTCTCTTTAGCCTTCGAGATTGGGCTTGAATAGGTCGTGTGCTACAAAACGGGCCTATCTACTACGTTTAATTGGATACCCTCAACCATGCCGGGAAAACGAAAAATAAAACCGCAGGTAGAAGGCCTGTCGATTTTCGAAAAAGGCGGTCATGGTTGGCCCCATCGAGTTAAACGTAGTAGATGACCCCTTTTCGTGGCGGACCATCAGACGAACGCCGACGCTTGTGCTGTAGCCGCTCCGATCATTCGTAAGTTGCGGTGGAATAGTTCCTAAGTTCGACTACTCAAGGCTAAAACCGGAACTATATCACCGCAACTTAGGAGGGATGGGCGGGGGAGTACTAGCTGGGTGCTGCTGTCGGACTGGGATGGTTTAGGCTCGCTTGCGATGCTTCCATTGTTTACGGCACCAACGCATGAGTGCTTTTACAACCGGGATGGTGATGAGTATTACCCAGGCGGGATGGGGTTGCTCCAGGCAGAGCCACATGTAGAGGAACCATGCCTCGGCACTGACTGAATAGACGACATCGATCAGCTTAGATAAGTGGCGTTGGTCGATAAAGTCGCCAAGCGCGTAATAGACGGGAATCAAAAAGACGAGGAAGAGTCCCGTAGCCCATGTGCCGTAGACAATGCCGAGCACCAGATAGGCGAGAGCGACAAGTGCGGGGAAGGGAAACTTGTTCCATGCACGTCCGACCTTGGTGTGGAAATGCTTGCCATGATGGTCGAGCTTGTCGTGTGCTTCCTTCCAGCTGGAAAACGTCTCACCGTCGATGGTGACGGTGCCGTCGTTATTGGTACGCACGCTATGTCCATCGTCCTCAAGCGTATCGATATGCACGCCGCCCGGCCCCACATGCACCTCTTCGCCCTTGCGCTCGTTGGTCACATGGATGCCACTCCAGCCAACATGGACCTCTTCGCCTTTGTTGGGATCGATAACGTGGATGCCGCGCGCGAGGGAAATATCGACAAGTGGCTTATCGCTGCAATCAGCGTGCACAGTAGAAGCCTCGGCCTCATCTGAAGCTTTGGTGCCGGCGTTGCTGTTCTGTGCCTCATCATCAGTCTGCGAGTCATCAGTGCTATCCACCGCCTCCCCATACAGCAGCTCATCCAGCGACACGCCATACAGCGCGGCGAGCGCAATAAGGTTATCGGTATCGGGCGAGGATTCGCTGCGCTCCCATTTACTGACAGCCTGACGACTCACACCCAGCTGGGCGGCAAGCGCCTCCTGAGAAAGCCCGGCAGCCTTGCGGCGATCAACGAGCCGCTGCGCCATCGCAAGATCCATGGTGGTTCCTTTCGTTTGATGGTCGAATCGAATGAGCCGAGTATGCCGAGAACAACCGGTAGCGACCACCATTTCTAGTTAGAATCTGCTCCGACCCTACCGCAACTACCGGTAGCAACCCCTAACGACCAGCCATTTCAGGACAAATGTCAGTGCAAGTAGCAGCCAAGAGCCCCCACTCAGTAAGTTGCGGTGGAATAGTTCCTAGATTCAGCCATTTGCGGGCTAAGCAGGAACTATTCCACCGCAACTTACTATCAGACCAGGCACCCGCAGCAAGAAGACGAATAGCCTCGGCGAGTATGTAAACGCAGGGCCCTCCGACCCCGCCCGACGATTCCGATTGGCGACCTTTGACGGAGTCAAGGGAGGAGCCAAATCGAAATACGTCGGGCGGGGTCGGAGGGCCCGATGGGATGGATTTCGGCCGAGGCTATTCGTCGCCGAAGCTGATGCCCAACGCCTTGGCCTCGCGCACCAGGTCGCTCTGGGGGTCGACATACTTGAGCTTGCCGGCGACCTCCTCGAGCGGCATGTGGCACATCTTGCCGTCACGCAGGGCAATCATGTAGCCAAACTCGCCGCGCAGGCAGCCGAGCGCTGCCTCGACGCCGCACTGGGTCGCAAAGATGCGGTCCTGAGCGTCGGGCTGGCCGCCGCGCTGCGTGTGACCGGGGATGGCGACGCGGGTCTCGCGACCGGTCTTAGCCTCAATCTCCTTGGCGATGTCGTAGACGATCGACGGGCTTGTACGCTCGGCGAGCTTCTTCTTGTACTCCTTCTTGGACAGCGCCGCGTCCTCCTTGGAGATAGCGCCCTCGGCGACGGCTACGATCGTAAAGCGGCTGCCGGTCTCCATGCGATGCTCGATGGTCTTGATGACGTTATCCATGTCGTAGGGGATCTCGGGAATCAAGATGACATCCGCGCCGCCCGCGACGCCGGCGTACAGCGGGATCCAGCCAACCTTGTGGCCCATGATCTCGATGACGAACACGCGGCCGTGGCTCGAGGCGGTGGTGTGAATGTCGTCGATGCACTTGGTGGCGACGTCGATGGCGCTCGTAAAGCCAAACGTCAACTCGGTGCCCCAGGTGTCGTTATCGATGGTCTTGGGCAGGGCGATAACGTTGAGGCCCTCTTCGCGCAGGCGGTTGGCGGTCTTGGTGGAGCCGTTACCGCCTAGCATAAACAGGCAGTCGAGCTGCAGCTTATGATAGGTGTGGACCATCGCCGGCACCTTCTCGACACCATCGGCCTCGGGGGTATCCAGACGCTTGAACGGCGTACGGCTCGTGCCCAGGATGGTGCCGCCGCGGGTGAGGATGCCGCTAAAATCGGCGGGCGTCATGACGCGGAACCTGCTGTAGATAAGGCCCTGGTAGCCGTCCTCAAAACCGTAGATCTCGATAGGCTCTTCGCTATTGGTCATGAGCGTTTTGACGATGCCGCGCATGGTGGCGTTGAGCGCCTGGCAGTCGCCGCCACTGGTAAGAAGACCGATCCTGAGCATGATGAATCCTTCCGGGCAAGTTATAACATGCGCATAAGTTTACCCCCGCACACTGTTGATACAGGGGTAAAACGTGTTAGCTCAAGCGTATGGAAATGTAAGCAACGCCAGGGAACGTAAGGTCGACGGGCCTGGCTCCTTACAGTGCGAAGGCATCGACGTTGCCCCAGTGGCGGCGCAGCGTGATGGCGGCAGCGGGCTCGGTATTGTCAAAGACGACCGACCATTGCGTATTGCTGGTGATGTCTTCCGGATTGGGCTCTTGCGCCGCAGCGCGTAGGGCCTTCCAAGCGACTGCCTCGTCTTGGGCGCCGGCACGGGCATCGAGGACAGCGGCGATTGCGACGGCGCGCTCCTTGCCATGGCCCAGCTCGCCATTCTTTTGGTTGGGCAGCACTTCGTCGCCATAGCAGGCATAGAAGTTCGTAACCTGGCGTACAGGAGTCGCTTTGAAAGCGCGGTCCGGATCGCGCGGATCCCACTCTACTACGCGCGCGTCACCGGCGGCATCGTTGATAAAGAAGTGGTAATCGCGTCCTGCCATGGCGTGCATGTCGTAGGCGGAAAGCAGGTCGACAGCTTCTTGCGTGGTGGCGGCACGGTCGAGCACCAGACGGATGGCGAGCGAAGTGTTGATGACGGGGCGCTGCGTGTCCTGGTCACAGGGCTTGGAGTCCAGGGTGAGTACGGCAATGGACACACCGCATTCGTTAACACCGTCGAGCTGGGCAAACGGGCCCATCAACGCCGCAACGCGTCCGGCGACAGAGTCAAGTGGAGTGTTATCGCCCAGGTTGTTAAGGGCGGCAAAGCCGATGGAGGCATAGCCGCTGCGTGGGTGATTACGCACCAGCAGCGCCGAGGTGTCATCCTTAAAGTCGTAATTGCGACCGGTGCGCACGCGGCCTTCGGCATCTACGGCGACAAAAGCGCTGCAGGCAAACTGGGGTGCCTGGACATGTGCCGGCACACCGGGCAGCACCTGTGCCACCACGGCATCGATGTAGGCCTGGTCGTCGCGCACATCGGCGGCGATGATGCGATCAAGGTCGTAGTCGTAGGCGATGTCGATTGCGTACAGGTCATAGCCATCCGCGTAGCCGGTCAAGCGTTTGAGCGACGCGGCGGACTTGATTTGCTTGCGGTAAACGATGCTGGTGGCAGCGGCAAGGCCGACGGCGACTCCCGCGACACCGCAGGCGATGGCAATGTTACGTGGCTTCATGACGGCTCCTTTCGTCCTGTTAGCGTAATTGTCGCAAAAGGAGTGCGGGCATGATGGCTCAACTTGGCGAGCGGCGCGGGATTAAACATGGAATGAAAGGCACGGCACTGGCGCGGCGGGGTATGCTGGAGGGGACCATCAACCCAGTGAAAGGGGAGAGCATGACGGATCAGGAAACGCCCGAGAGCGCGCACGTGACGGCCGACGATATCGAGGCCGCCAACGACCTCATCGACTTTATCGAGGCGTGCCCCAGCATGTTCCATACGGCGGCGACCATTATGGCCGAGCTCGACGAGGCGGGCTTTACCTACCTGCCCGAGAATGCGGCGTGGGATATCGAACCGGGCGGGCGTTATTACACGCAGCGCAACACCTCGAGCGTCGTTGCCTTTAAGGTGGGCGAGGACCTGGCCGCGACATGGGGCGAGGACGGCGTTGCCGGTGACTATCATTTTCAGCTGACGGCGTCGCACAGCGACTCGCCGACGTTTAAGGTTAAGGCCGTGCCCGAGCTCGATGGCGCGGGCGAGACGTTGCGCCTGAACACCGAGGCCTACGGCGGCATGATCGACTACACCTGGTTCGACCGTCCGCTGGCACTCGCGGGCCGCGTGCTGGTGCGCGAGGGCGACCGTATTGAGAGCCGCCTGCTTGCCACCGAGCGCGAGGTCGCTATTATCCCGAGCCTTGCCATCCACATGAACCGCGGCGTTAACGAGGGCTTTGCTCCCAATCGCGCCGTCGACCTGTGCCCTCTCATCAGCGCTGGTGACCTTAAGCGGGGCGACTTTGACGCCCTGATCGCCGACGAGCTGGATGTTGAGCCCGAGCAGATTCTGGGCCGCGATTTGTTCCTGGTCAACCGCCAGGATGCGCGCATTTGGGGCTGGGCCGACGAGTTTATCTCGACGCCCAAGCTTGACGACCTGGCCTGCGCCTACACCTCGTTGCAGGCATTTTTGGGTGCCGAGAACGCGCACGACGTTTCGGTCTTCTGCTGCTTTGATAACGAGGAGGTTGGCTCCGAGACCAAGCAGGGCGCCATGTCGACGTTCTTGGCCGACGCGCTGCGCCGCATTAACGGATCGCTGGGCTTCGACGACGAGTCGTACCATCGCGCCCTTGCCGCATCGATGCTCGTGAGCTGCGACAACGCGCATGCCGTGCACCCCAACCACGCCGAGAAGTGCGACGCCCGCAACCAGGTTGTGCTCAACGGCGGCATCGTCATCAAGGAGGCCGCCAACCAGCACTACTGCACCGATGCCTTTAGTCGCGCGGTGTTCCAGGCCATCTGCGATGACGCTGACGTACCCACGCAGGCCTTCGCCAACAAGAGCGATATGGCGGGTGGCTCCACGCTCGGCAACTTGTCGAACATGCAGGCGAGTATGCACGCCGTGGACGTGGGCCTGCCGCAGCTGGCCATGCACTCGAGCTACGAGACCGGCGGCGTGCGCGACGTGATGTACGCCATCCGCGCCCTCACCGCCTTCTACGAGCGCGACCTAACCATCAACGGAGCCGAAAGCGTGGAGCTCTAAAACCTGCCAAAAAGGGACAGGTTTATTTTGGCAGGTTTTATCTGGGCGAATGCCGCAATGCCAACAGCTGGACAGAATTGTTAAGACACCGCAGGTTGAGCAAGCGTCAGCGAGCGATGTCCAGAGCGAACAAGTTGGCATGAAAAAGGCAAGGCATAGACCTTCTGGTCATGCCTTGCCTTTTGAATGACAAATTGTCGCTCTGGGCGGCGCGCAGCGTCGAGGGGTTCCGGCGTTTGGTAAAACGCCGGAACAAATTAATGCTCGATCCAGCAGCGCAGGGTCTCGCCGGTCTGAAGATGACGTAGATTCTCGGCGGCGATATCGACCACGTTGTTGAGCGTGGCTACCAGGTGGAACCAGCCGGAGACGTGCGGCGTGATGAGCATGTTGGGCGCGTCCCACAGCGGGCTTGTCGCGGGCAGGGGCTCGGGGTCGGTGACGTCGACCGCGGCGCCGGCAAGATGTCCCGACTTCAGGGCGGCAACCAAGTCGTCGGCGACCACAAGGTCGCCGCGGCCGCCGTTGGCAAAGAAGGAGCCCGGCTTCATCGCGGCGAAGAACTCGGCGTTCGCCAGGCCGCGGGTCTCGGGTGTGCTGGGCATAAAGGATGCGACGATGTCGGCCTCGGCTAGGCGCTCGGACAGGGCGTCCATGTCGTCCATGTCCTCAAACACAATGGGGTAGACGAGCGGATGACGCTTGATGCCGCGGACGTGCGCGCCCATGCTGCGGCAGAGCGTGGCGAAGTGACCGCCAATGTCGCCCGCGCCCAGCACCAGCACATTGGCATTTTTGAGCGAGGTGACCGGACCTAAATCCTCCCAGCGATGTTCGCGCTGCAGGTCCTGGTAGCCGGGCAGGCGCTTCATCATTGACAGCACCATGGCAAACATGTGCTCGCTTACGGCCTGACCGTAGGCGCCGATCGAGCAAGACAGCTTGGCGTCAGCCGGCACGGTGCCGGCGGCAAGGTAGTCGTCATAGCCGGCGGTCTGCAATTGCAACAGCTGGAGATGCCCGCATGCCGTGAGCATGTCAGGGTCGATGTTGCCCAGGATCACGTCGGCGTTGGCGACTTGTTCACGCGTGATGGCGTCGGCGCTCGTGTAGATAAAGTCCTCGCCCGGAGCGCTCGACTCAAGAATTGCGCGATGACGGTCGTTGACGGGCAACAAAACCAGGATGTTCACAAGCAGTCCTCTCCGCTCGACCTGCCAAAAAGGGACAGGTTTATTTTGGCAGGTTTTATCAGGCAAAACGCTCAATTAAAACGCCGGGCGCTCATGGACGGTTATAAGTCCATGAGCGCCCGGCGTCCCTGCGGCTACCAGCTCAGCAGCTCGTAACCGTCCTCGGTCACCACGAGCTGTACTTCGCACTGGGCCGAATCGCTACCGTCCTTGGTGCGCACACACCAACCGTCACCCTTGCTAATCTTGATATCGGGCGCTCCGGCGTTGACCATGGGCTCGATGGTAAAGACCATGCCCGGAGCCATGATGGTGTCCACGTCGGGCGCCTCGGTGGTAAAGCCCACAAACGGGTCCTCGTGGAACTCCTTGCCAATACCGTGTCCGCCGTACTCGCGCACCACGCTAAAGCCGGCGTCCTCGACCGTCTTTTGCACGGCCTCGGCCATAACGGAGAGCGGCAGCCATGGCTTGACGGCGGCCAGGCCCGCTTCCACGCTGGCGCGGGTCACGTCGACCAGGCGCTGGCGCTCGGCCGAGACCTCGCCGATGCAGAACATGCGGCTCGAGTCGCTAAAGTAGCCGTCCAGAATCGTGGAGCAGTCCACGTTGATGATATCGCCCTCGTGCAGCACGTCCGTATCGCAGGGGATGCCGTGGCAGACGACGTCGTTGATCGAGGTGCACACGCTCTTGGGGTAGCCCTCATAGTTGAGGTCGGCCGGCGTGCCACCGTGCTCGATGGTGTAGTCGTAGATCATCTGGTCGATCTGGTTGGTGGTCATGCCCGCGGCGATGTGCTCGCCCACGTAGTCGAGCACGCCCACGTTGATGGCGGCCGAACGCTTGATGCCCTCGATGTCGGCGGGTGTCTTGTAGAGCGTGCGAGGCAGAACCTCCCAGCCCTCTTCCCACAAGCGCTCGAGGTGCTCATCAAAGGCGCTATGGCATTTCTTGTATTTTTTGCCGCTGCCGCACCAGCAAGCGTCGTTGCGGCCTGGCACGGGTCCGTTGTCAAACATGGCTAACTTCCTTTCATTCGCAGCTAGTATAGCCCACCCACGCGTCCATAAAAGTTGCGGTGATATAGTTCCGATTTAAGCGGTTTAACAGCATAAACAGGAACTATATCACCGCAACTGATGGAGTGGGATGGTGGGCGCTGGCTGCTGTGTGGTTTTGCTAGTAGCTCACCTGACAGGGAATGCCGAGGGCGCGCACGCGCGCGGCAATGGCGTCGAGCACCTCGGGTGCTGCCTTGGCAAGGCCGGCGACCGGTGTCTCGCGCGCTACCGTGTAGATGGTCGCCTCCTGCGGGCGAATGCGCTCAAGCGCCGCGAGCCAGGGGGCAACGTACTCCTCGCCGGTGTTGTCGATGGGCTTGCCCTGATACTCGCCGGTCAAAAAGATCGTCTGGATAATAACGTGACCGTCAAAGCTCGCGAACGTCTCGATCTGGTGCTCGACGTCGTAGGGGCCAACGGGCTGGTCGAGCAGCTGGATAAATGCCGGATCGACCGTATCCAGTTTGAGGATGTTGTCGTCGACCATCATGAGCGCATCGTGCACCTGGGGACGGTCGGCGCGCGTGCCGTTGGAGAGCACGGCGATCTTGGAGTTCGGGGCAAGCTCGTCGCGCAGCGCGACGGCGCCGGCGATGGCCTGCGGAAACTCCGGTGCGGCGGTGGGCTCGCCGTTGCCGGCAAACGTGATTACATCGGGCAGCTCGCCCTCGGCTGCCATCTCACGCAATTTGGTCTCGAGCGCGTCGAGTACCACGGCAGCCGTGTTATACGGCTCGTGGCAGGGGCGCTCGGCGTTGAGGCCGTTCTCGCAGTAGATGCAGTCAGACGTACAGATCTTGCCCGATGCCGGCATCATGTTGACACCGAGCGAAAGGCCCAGACGGCGGCTGCGCACCGGTCCAAAGATGGGGCTGGCATTTAAAAACGTAGACATAGGCATATGCTCCTTGGGACAGTTGTGCCTAAGCATAGCATCGGCGCCAAAGTCTGGTTTGGGCTTGTGCTCTTAGGTTTCGTTTTTTCATTCTGCCCTCGATGCCCACGATATGAAAGGTTCCGGGTCGGGTACAGTTCATGTGTTAACAAGGCACAAGACGATGGGGCACAACATGGATTTTACGGTCGAGAATGCGGGCACCACGATTGCCTGTCGCGAGTATGCCGGGTCGGGCGTTCCGTCGGATGCGCCTGCCTTGATATGTGTGCACGGCGCTTGTGTCGATGGCACATTTTTTGGGGGCATCGCCCGCGAGCTCAGCCAAGTGTGCCGCGTAGTTGTCTACGACCGCCGAGGTTGCGGCGAGAGCAGCGACGCCGCGGACGGGCGCTACGACCTCGCCGCCCAGGCCGACGACCTGCAGGCCGTTATCGAGCATGTCGGCGTTCCGGCAAATGTCCTCGCGCACAGTGCCGGTACGCTGGTGACCCTGGAGCTTCTCCGTACAAACCCGACCATTGTCTCGCGTGCGATTCTGCATGAACCCGCCGTGACAAACGAAGGCGCCGGCCTGGGTGCGGCCCCGGTTTTGCTCGAGATGATTGCCGCGGGAAAGGTCTCGAGGGCGCTAAGGGCCTTCCTGGGCGCCATCGGCGATTCGGACCCTCAAGCCCCCAAGCTAACCGAGGCAGAAGCCAAGCATGCCCTGCGCAACGGCCGCAGTTTCATGGCAAACGAATACGAGACCACTATGACCTGCGTTCCCGATTGGAATCGCGTCCGCGCATCGAAAACGGTTGCCGCCGTGTTCCTGGGCGAGCTCTCGATTAGTACGCCCCGCGAGGCGGGCACGAGGACGGCGGCTGAGCTTTTGGATTGTCCGCTCGTAGTAGTTCCCGGTGCGCACAACGGGCTGCGCGATCGCCCGACAGCGGCCGCCCAGGCTGTCCGCGGCATCCTGGGGCTCTAGCGGCCGCAATCATCAAAACGGGCTTTTCCGTAAACGTTTCGGCTGTGTTAACAAGGGTGCTCAAAACCCAACGTCTGCGGCTTCAGCCCTGCCGTCTGCCAACTCATAAAAAAGAAACGGTATTCACGTGCGTACCTGCATCGACAAGGTGCTACCCTTGTAACATTTGGTACCCACTGCTACCAAGCGAAACTACTGAAAGGGCCCCTATGCTCAATAATCACGAGGCCAATCTAACCGACGAGGAGGCTGCCGCCGAGGTCGCCCGTGTCGCGAAGACCTACCCCGTGGTACGTTTGCTGTCGGCCGACCAGATTAAGGGCGATCCCAACTGCCTGCTCGCCGGCGATCGGTGTCCCTGTCTGCGCCAGTCAGGTCTGGAGGTCTTGGCAGGTTCCGATGAGGTGTCGGAACGGCTGCTCAACGATGGCGTTGAGTACCGCGCTCGCCTGCGCCCTCTGAAGGTCGAGGGCGAGCCTCACGTCCTGCTGATGGTGCGTCCGATTGATGAACAGGAGACCGCAGAAGAGGACCTTGTCTACACCGACGTGCTGACGAGCGTGCGCAATCGCCGATATTACGAGGAAAAGCTTCGCAGCGCCCGCATGCAGGCCGGTGTGGCCATGATCGACCTTGATGATTTTAGGGTCTTCAACGATACCTGTGGCCGTCATGCCGGCGACCTTGCACTCGGTGCTGTGGCGACGGCCATACGCAGCAGTATTCGTTCGACTGACGAGCTTGTCCGCTATGGCTGCGATAAGTTTGTGGCCGTCATGCCCAATATCCCCTCCGATGATTTCGCCCGTCGTCTGCGTCACGTATCCGATGCCGTTCATTCCACGGTTATTCCGGGCCATGAGCGTGTTAGCTTGACGGCATGTGTTGGTGGCGTTCGCATTAATGGCGAGACGGTCGATGAGGGCGTTGGCCGCGCTGTCCAATTATTGAGCCGCGCTAAGGCAAAAGCCGGTACGGTCATGACCGATACCGATTCCATCGAGGCCTTCCAAAGCGAAAAGCCTTTGGTGCTTATCGTCGATGACTCCGAGATGAACCGAGCTATTCTCAGTGAGATGCTCAAGGACGAGTATTGCATCCTCGAGGCCGATAGCGGTCGCGCAGCGCTCGACATGGTCGACCGCTATGGCGATGAGTTGTCGCTCGTGCTGCTGGACATTGTCATGCCGGGCATGAACGGCTTTGAGGTGTTGGGCGATCTGTCGCGCCGGTCGATTATTGACAATCTGCCTGTCATCATGATCTCGAGCGAAGATTCCGACGATGTGGTGCTGCGCGCGTACGAGCTGGGTGCCTCGGACTATGTCAACCGCCCGTTTGACTCCCGTGTCGTGCGCCGCCGTGTAAGCAACACCATCCGCCTGTACGCCAAGCAGCGTCGTCTGACGAGCCTGCTGTCCCAGCAGTACAACGAGCGCGTCAAGAACAGCCGCATGCTCATCGACATCATGGCCGGCGTCATGGAGCTTCGCAATGGCGAGAGCGGCAGGCACGTTACGAACATCGAGAAGCTGACCGAGCTACTGCTTGCCTGCCTGGTCCAGCGTAGCGACAACATCTCCCTCGACAACGAGGAGCGCTCCACGATTGCCCTGGCTTCGGCGCTGCACGATATCGGCAAGATGTCGATTGACGATGCGATTCTCAACAAGCCCGGGCGCCTCACGCCCGAGGAGTTTGAGATTATGAAGACGCATACCACGATCGGCGCCGACATGCTGCGTGAGCTGGGTCGTCATCACGCCGGCAATGCGCTTATGGAATATGCGTACCAGATTGCGCGCTGGCATCACGAGCGCTGGGACGGCAAAGGTTATCCCGACGGCCTTAAGGGCGACGATATCCCCATCGCCGCACAGGTGGTTTCGGTGGCTGACGTGTACGATGCGCTGACGAGCGTGCGCGTGTACAAGGATGCTATTCCGCACGAGGAGGCGATCCAGATGATCCTGGACGGTAAGTGCGGTGCCTTTAACCCGCTGCTGCTCGACTGCCTGCTCGAGGTGCAAGACCGTATTGCCGAAACATTGGCGCGCCCTGCCGAGGTCGTTGCGCTTCCTACGATTTAGTTTGACCAAAGGAGTTTGAATCCATGATTTCCATGCGCGAGACGTATGAGAAGATTGGCGCCAATTATGATGACGCTTGCGCTCGGCTGATGGGCGAGGAGATGCTTGCCCGTTTTGCCCTCAAATTTTTGGATGACGAGAGCATGGACAAGCTGGAGGCTGCCATGGCGGCAGGAGACGCCAAGGAAGCGTTTATGGCGGCGCACACGCTCAAAGGCGTAAGCCAGAACCTGGGATTCGATAATCTGTTCGAGCCGGCGGTCGTGGTGACCGAAGCGCTGCGCGGTGCCGATACTGTTGACGGCGCTCGTGAGGGAATGCATGCGCTGCAGCAGCAATATGCGGCCACGATGTCGGCTCTGCGCGAGGCGGCTGAATAAGAGCTTGCGTGCCTTGGGCTGTGTGCCTGCCGCGCATAGGTAAAGGGGCGCCCCGTCGGACCATGTGGCCGGCGGGGCGCCCTTATCTGTTGTGGGGCTCGCGAACTAGCGAGCCTGCTTTACCTTGGCCGCTGCCTCGACAAACGACTTCCACAGGTTAAAGTCGGTCTCGAGCGTCTTCCAGGTGTACTCGGGATGCCATTGCACGCCCAGGCAGAAAGGCTGGCCTTCGACTTCGATGCACTCGGGCACGCCGTCGGTTGCCTTGGCGACCAAGCGCGTGCTTTTACCCAGACGATCGACGCAGCAGTGGTGTGCGGAGTTGGTTTGGATCAGCCTGTGTCCGCCAACCGCGCGGTCGAGCAGCGAGCCCGGCACGACCTCGACGGGATGCACGGGGTCGTTGAGCACGTGGGTATGGCGCCACTGCGTGCGGCCCTCGCGAGCGCCCAGGCTCGGCACGTCCATGCACAGGGTGCCGCCGGTGGCGACATTGAGCAGCTGCGTGCCTCGGCAGGTGGTAAAGAGCGGCTTTTTGGCACGGAGCACCTCGTTGACGAGCTTAAACTCAAAGCGATCGCGGATCTCGCAGCACAGCGTGGGGTCGTACGGACGCTCGTCGCCCCAGCGTTTGGGGTTGACGTCCGGGCCGCCGGGAATGGCAATGCCGTCGGCGATTTCCACGTAATGACGGATAACCTCAATGTCCTCGGTGATGGACATCTGCAGCGGCAGGCCGCCGGCGGCAAGGATGGCATCGACAAAGACACTTGCGATTTCCTCGTTGGGGGAGAGCGTCTCGCTCAAAAACGGCTTTGCCTCTTCCCAACGCGGCGCGACGAGGATGAGCGGACGGTCGGCGGGGGCGACGTCGACATGTGGGGTATAGGACGAGGAAGTACGTGTTCCGATCATGGGTGCGGCTTTCGAATCCAGGTGGACATGGCATAGGGGTGGCGCGGGACAAACGCTGGTGATGAATTTGCCCGCATGGCAATTGGGTTAGTGGCCCTTGATGGAGTTGAGGAAGTCCTGGGCGCGCTTGGTCTGGGGGTGGTCGAAGAACTCGTCGGGCGTGCCGGTTTCCACGATCTGGCCGTCGGCCATAAACACGACGCGGTCGGCCACGCGGCGGGCGAAGTTCATCTCGTGTGTGATGACGATCATCGTCATGCCCTGCTGTGCCAGACGGACCATGACCTCGAGCACCTCGTTGATCATCTCGGGGTCAAGAGCGCTCGTGGGCTCGTCGAAGAGCATGGCCTTGGGCTGCATGGCAAGCGAGCGGGCGATGGCTACGCGCTGCTGCTGGCCGCCTGAGAGCTGCGCGGGCACCTTGTCGGCCTGTTCGGCAACGCCCACGCGGCTCAGCAGGTCCATGGCGCGCTCACGAGCCTCCTCCTTGGACACGCCCAGCACGTCGACCGGTCCCAGCATGACGTTCTGCAGTACGGTCATATGTGCGAACAGGTTGAACTGTTGAAACACCATGCCCAACTCGGCGCGCATGCGGGCAAGATCCTTGCCTTCCTGCGGCAGGGGCTCGCCTTCGATGAGGATCTCGCCCGAGTCGATGGTTTCCAGACGGTTGATAGTGCGGCACATGGTCGACTTGCCCGAGCCCGAGGGCCCGATCACCACGACGACCTCGCCGCGGTCGACCGAGAGATTGATGTCGTTGAGGACGTGCAGATCGCCATAGTGCTTATCGACGTGTCTGAGCTCGATCAGCGGCCGGTTGTCGGTGGAAGAGGTGCTCTGTGCCATGGTGCTCGGCTCCTTATGACTCGAAATGGTAAAGCGTTAGCGGATGATGGTCGCGCCGGTCTTGTGCGAAACATAGACAGCGGCCTTGTTGATCGCGACGTTGATGAGGATATAGATGACCGCGATCACCAGGTAGACCGACACGAGCGCGTCGTAGTTGGTGATGAGTACGCGGGCATTTTGCATGAGGTCGGGGTAGCTCACCACGTAGGCGACGGTGGTGTCCTTGACCACGACTACGAGCTGAGAAATCAACGACGGAATAATAAATCGAATAGCCTGCGGCAACACGATTTTAAAGGTGATTTTAGCTTTGGAGAGACCGAGCGCCTGGGCGGCCTCGACCTGTCCGCGCGGCACGGCGTTGACGCCGGCACGGAAGATCTCGGCAAGCACGCCGGCCGCAGCGAGCGCGACGGGAAGCGTGAGCATCCAAAACGACGGCAGCGCGATCTTGTACTGGGGCAGCACCAAAAAGAAGAAGTAGATGAACAGCAGGCTCGGCACGCCGCGGAAAAAGTCGGTGAGCACGCGGCAGACCAGCTGTAGCGGTTTGATGTCGCTGGTGCGGCCGAGCATGAGGGCCAGGCCCAGCACCAGCGCGATGGCGCCGGCGGTAAGTGCGACTCTAACGGTGCCCTCAAAGCCGGCAAGCAAGAACTTCCAGGTGGTGAGGTGCGTAAAGAAATACCAATAGTGGACCGAAAGCTGACCGGTCACATAAAAGCGCTGCAACACGAGGGCAACGAGTGCGACGACGGCAACAAGCGAGATAGCGGTGCCGATGCGAATCTTGGCGCGCATCCTGGGGCCGGGAGCCTCGTAGAGCGCATCGCGCATGGTGAGCGCGGGGGAGGAGTGCTTGCTCATCGGAGGATCCTCACCTTCTTATCGATGTAGTTGCCAATGTGGCTCACCACAAAGGCCGTGCCCAGGTAGCCGAGCGCCGAGATAAAGAACGCGGCGACGCCGCCGAGCGAGCGCGTGTTGATATAGCTCACCACGCCGGTGAGCTCCTGGGGTTTAAGCGGCACCTGACTGCCGAGCGCGGTGGTGAGCATGACGGCGATAAAGAGGTTGGTCATGGGTAGCACACTTGAGCGCAGTGCCTGCGGGATCACGATCTTGGCGAGGATGCGGTTGAAGCTCATGCCCAGCGAGCGGGCGGCTTCTACCTGACCGACGCCGACTGTGTTAATACCGCTCATAAAGTTCTCGGAGCCAAAGGCAGAACCCAAGAGCACTGTGGCGACGATGACGCAGGTGCGGTAGGGCAGGACGACCTTGAGCGGCGGCAGCGCGTAGACGACGATAATGAGCAGCGCGATGCCGGGGATGTTACGGAAGACCTGGACATACAGGTCGCCAAAGACGCGCAGCGGCTTGAGCGGCGACACGCGCATCACGGTGACGGCGACGGCCAGCACCATGGCGATGGCAAACGACTCAAGCGTCATGCCCCAGGTTGCTAGCAGCGCGTCGATATAGTTCTGGCCATAGAGCGACCAGAGCTCGGAGAGACTCATGCGGACCTCCCGCCGGTAAGGAAAGGGGCTCCCGTGTGTACGGAAGCCCCGACAACTCAGTGAGGAAACAGTTTAGCGCAATAAAGCGCATCGTGCGTTTCCGTATGGTTTCGTAGCGGCCGTTACTAGGCTCGCTGCCTAGGCGCCGATCTCGGGCAGCTCGGGAACATTGGTGTCGCCCGTACGGTCGCCAATGCAGATCTGCCACAGCTCGGTCCAGGTGCCGTCATCCTCGATCTTCTTAAGGAAGTCGTTGACAAAGGCGACACCGTCGGAATCGAGCGGCAGGCCGATGCCGTAGGGCTCCTTGCTGCCGAAGGGCTTGCCGGCAATCTTGTACTTGCCGGGCTCGCGGACCAGGGCGCTCTGCTGCATGTTGTTGTCGATGACGTAGGCGTCAACGCGGCCCTGCTGAAGTGCCTGGCGGGCCTCCTCGTCGGTCTTGAACTCCTGTTGGCTGGCCTTGGGGGAGAACTCCTCCAGGATGGCGGGGCCGTTGGAGCCGGACTGGACGGCGACGTTCTTGTCGGCCAGGTCGTCGACGCTCTTGATGTCGTCGTTGTCGGCGAGCACCAGGATAGCCTGCTGGGTGTAGTAGTAGGGACCAGCGAAGGAGACGAGCTTCTTGCGCTCGTCAGTGATGGTGTAGGTGGCAAAGACAGCGTCGACCTGGCCGTTCTGCAGGACGGACTCGCGCGTGTCCGAGGTCACCTGGGTGATCTCGACCTTGTTCTCGCCCAGGATGTAGTTGGACAGGAGCTGTGCGATACCGGCGTCGAAGCCGCGGGTCTGACCGTCTTTCTCGTTGAGGAGGGAGAAAAGTGTGGAGGTCTGAACGCCACCGATCTTAAAGACACCGGCGTCCTTGACGGCCGTGGCCCAGGTGCTGGCGGCGATGGCGTCGTCATCGGCCTTGGGGCCGTTGTCGACGAGTTTGTCGAATGCCTTGGCATCGAGTATGGTGGAAGCCTCGGTATCTTCGGAGCTCTTGGAGGAGCCGGCGGCGGAACCCTTGTCGGCCTCGGCGCTGGTGTCGGAGCAGCCGGCAAGACCAAGGCCGGCGACGGTTGCGAAGGTGGCGGCGACGAAGCCGCGGCGGTCGAGAACGACCTGCTGGGAGAGGTTTTTGCTCATGGTAGAACACCTTTCTCAATAAAATCCCTGGCGGTTGAGTAGAGTTATACCCTATCGCGCTCAAATGGGTCAACACGAAATAACTCAGAAACATACTTACCTTATGGGTTATTCTACCTACCAAAAGGGACAGGCACCTTTGTGGCGGTTCTGGCCGATGCAGCGGCATGCCTTGCTGTTTTGTCTCGATCTGTAACATCTGCAGCCATTTTTGCCGAGTAACTGTTACAGATTGAGATTTTCTCTTCAGGGGAATTCGAATGTCTCGATCTGTAACAGTTAGACGGCCAAAAGGTCTCTATCTGTTACAGATTGAGACAAAGGTCAGGGGCAAAGACGGTTTGTCTAGATCTGTAACAGTTAGACGGGAATTCGGGCCCTAGATGTTACAGATTGAGATAATCGCGCCGCGAAAATAAAAACCTCCGCAGGGGTGCTTTCCTTGCGGAGGTTTTCTTACTCGTTGAGTAGCCTTACGGCTTCGGCGGCCATGTTCTCGACCGTCATGCCGTTCTGAGCGAGCAACTCTTTGGGGTCGTAGCGGTCGGGGAAGCTCTTGGCGATGCCGAAGGTGCGCGTGCGCACGGGCGTGCAGGCCAAGTAGCACGCGACACGCTCGCCCCAGCCACCGTCCAAGATGCCGTCCTCGAGAGTGACGACAACGCGATGCTCGGCGGCAAGGCTGTCGAGGAACTCACGGTCGAGCTCAGTTGCATAGCGCGGGTTGACGAGCGTGGCCTCGATGCCGTACTCGGCAGCCAAGCGGTTTGCCACGCGCTCGCCCAACTCAAAGAAATCGCCAAGCGCGAGCACGGCCACGTCGCGACCCTGGCGCACCACGTTGTAATGAACGGCGCCGTAATCGGCGTCCTCGGCAGGCGCCAAGTCGGGGCGGCTTACCAAGCCAATGCCCGGCACGCGAATCGCCACGGGATGCTCGCGGTGATCGAGCGACCAGCTCAGCATGGACAGATATTCCTCCATGCAGGCCGGCGCCAAGTAGTGCATGTTGGGAAGACCGCCCAGCATGGAAATATCAAAGAACGAGAGGTGCGTCTCGGATGTGGTGCCAAAGATCGACGCGCCAAATACCAGGATGGTTGCGGGGGCGTCGTTGAGGCACAGGTCGTGCCACAGTTCGTCGTAGGCGCGCTGCAAAAACGTGCCGTACACACCAAAGACTGGCTTGGCACCCGAGCGGGCGAGCGCGGTGGCAAAGGTCACGGCGTGTTCCTCGGCAATGCCCACGTCGACAAACTGCTTGCCTGCCGCGGCGCGAAGCTCGGGTGTAAAGCCCATGATGTAGGGCGTGGCAGCCGTGATGCCCACAACCTGCGGATCGCGCTCGATGGCAGCGCTCAGGGCCTCGCCCGTAATGTCGGCATAGGTGCGCGGCGCAGGCTCGCTCGGATGGCCCGGGCAGAGCTTGCGGCCGGTCGCCATGTCAAAGGGGCCTACGTGATGCCAACGCTCGGGATCGCTCTGGGCCGGCTCAAAGCCCTTGCCCTTGGCGGTGGAGACGTGCAGCACGATGGGATGATCGATATCGCGCAGTTCCTGCAGCGCGTCGACGAGGGCCAACACATCGTTACCGGCGTCCAGATAGCGGTAGTCGAGCCCCATCGCGCGGAAAACGTTGCGCTCACAGGTGCCGTTGCTGGCGCGTAGCTCGGCCAGATTGCGATACAGGCCACCGTGGTTTTCGGCGATGGACTGGTCGTTATCGTTGACGATGATGATCAAGTTGCTGTCGAGCTCGGCGGCATTGTTAAAGCCTTCAAACGCCAGACCGCCCGAAAGCGAACCGTCGCCAATGATGGTAATGACGTTGTAGCTGTCGCCCGCCAAATCGCGGGCGTGTGCCAAGCCGCAGCCCAGGCTCACCGATGTGGAGGTATGACCCATGGCGAACAGGTCGTGCTCGGACTCGTCGGGATTGGCAAAGCCAGAAGCCTCGCCATAACGCTCCGGATCGATATAGGTGTACGCGCGCCCAGTCAGCGCCTTGTGGGCGTAGGTCTGGTGCGAAACGTCAAAGACAATCTTGTCGATGGGGGAGTTAAACACGCGATGAAGCGCAACCGTAAGCTCAACGACGCCCAAGTTGGGGGCAACGTGTCCGCCGACGGCGGCGGAGCTTTCGAGGATGGCGTGGCGGATCTCGCCGCAGAGCAGTGGAAGCTCGGCGCGGTCGAGAGCCTTGACGTCCTCGGGCGTTGTCGTTTGCGTAAGCAGCATCGTTGTGGGTTACTCCATGCGAATCGAGCGCCGGCGCTCCCTCGGCCGGCACAATTGCACAAAACAGTCTCGCACATTTTGGCGTTTGATATGTGACGGCGGCGCGGTAATTCGCCAACTGGTGGGGCAAAACGTTTTGTCCGATGCCATACTGATTAGTTCCATGATGATTTTATTCATTGCGTGCAGGCTGTGGCTTGTCGCCGTGAGTCGCTGGAAGGAGACAGCATGTCCGATGTCGCTCGTGCCGAGAAAATCGCGTGCGAAGTAGACCATGCTGCCCGTCAACTGGCACAGGCGGGCCGTCTGGACCTGACGCGCGAGTTTATCCAGCATGGCGATGTGACGGTGTATGCGCATGTGACCTCGGTGGCGCGGGCAAGTCTGTCATTTGCCGAGCGCTTGGGCCGTGCTGGCATTTCGGTCGACCGCGCCTCGCTGCTGCGCGGGGCCCTGCTGCACGATTACTTTCTCTATGACTGGCACGATCCCGACCCAAGCCATCGACTGCATGGCTTTCGTCACCCGTTTTTTGCCCTGGCGCGTGCGGAGGAAGATTTTGAGCTGACGTCGCGCGAGCGGAATATCATCGCGCGCCATATGTTTCCGCTGGTGCCGGTGCCGCCGACGTGTCGTGAGGCTTGGATTGTATGCCTGGCAGATAAATGGTGCGCTCTGCGTGAGACGGTCGCCGGTCGTCTGCGGCGCAAGGACGAGGCGGACGATGACGTGAGCAGCGAATCGAGCGAAAAGAGGAGAGGGTAGACGGTGGGAACCGCGATTGATATGGCTTTTGGCGGCGCGACGCTTGCCGCCTGTCCACTCTCGGCACTGGTGCTCTCGTTTGCCTTTTACGGGTTTTGCGGCTGGGCGTGGGAGTCGACGGTTTGCGCCATGCTCAATCACGGACGATTTGCCAACAGTGGCTTTTTGCTGGGGCCGTGTTGCCCTATCTATGGTGTGGGCGGCATAGCCTGTTGGCTTTTGCTGCGCGGGATTCCGGATGCCTCGAGCCAGTTTGTTGCCGCGGCGCTCGTATGCAGCTTGATTGAGTACAGCGTAGGCGTATTGTTGGAAAAAACAACAGGCGCGCGCTTTTGGGATTACTCGCACCTGCCGTTTAATTTGCATGGACGCATCTGTCTGTACTGGGCCTGCGCGTTTGGCCTGGGTGCGCTGTGCATTTGCCGTTTAGTGGAGCCGGCATTGCTGGGGCTGCTTGGCCATCTGCCGGTGCTGATTGTGCGGCTGTCCGCCTTTATCGTCGCGGTCGCGATGATGGTCGATGCGGTGTGCTCGTTGGCCAGCTGGCGCCGCCTGTCCGATGAGCTGGAGCGTGTGCGTGCCGACCTTGCCGACCGCATCAATGAGTCGCTTGCCGATGCCTCCGACTCTATGCTCGAACGTATTCCCGATTCGGCGATCGATTCGGTGGCGCAGACGCATATCCGCGGTCGCGCCGTTAACGCGTGGCTGGCCGAGCTGGGCGACGCGGCGCTCGATGCCCTGCGCGAGAAGGCTTCGATGCCGACATTTATCTCGGATGGTGCTCGCGGCCTGGCGCTCGCTGCCCGCCGCGTGGCCGATGCCGCGCCGAGCATGCCGCGTCCGTCGCTCAGTCGTCGCCTTGCCGGCAAGCGCATGAGCCGTCCGGTGCCGAGCGTGTCGCTCAGCCGCCGCGACCTACGCTTCTTTAACGCCTTCCCGCGTCTGCACATCAATCGCTACGAGGGCGTCATCCGAGCTACCGACCTCCGCGACCGAGCCCGCGAGCTGTTCCGGCGCTAGCCGGGACGGGGCCAAGCGCGCCCTTCTCGTTCGCCCGTTTCCCGTTCGTTTCGCGCCCGTTGCCGCGCCGTTTCCAAGATTGCGGCACCGTTTCCATTCGACAACGCAGCGTTTAACAACGCCGTATCTGGTCTACACCAGTTGCCCCTCGGCCGCATTATGGGCGCCGACAACGTCCATGCGACCAAGGGGGAGCGAATGTACGATACGGGATCGACAACGTTTATGCTCATCTGCACCATGCTCGTGTTTTTAATGACACCGGGCCTGGCGTTTTTCTATGGCGGCCTGTCCAGGCGCAAAAATGTCATCAACACCATGCTTATGTGCTTTGGCGCCATTGGCCTGGTTGGTGTGCTGTGGATTGTTGCTGGCTGGTCGCTGGCCTACGGCGGCGACGGCTCCAGTCCGTTTATTGGAGGCCTTGACCAGCTGCTGTGCCTGCCGGTGCTCCACCAGGTGCTGCAGGCGGCCGAGGGCAATGCCGCGGACGGTGCCGTCTACCCTCAGATCATCAACATCGCCTTCCAGATGGCGTTTGCCATGATCACGGCCGCTATCGTCACGGGCAGCCTGGCCGGTCGCGTTAAGTTCGGTGCCATGACGGCCTTCCTGGGCATTTGGCTACTCGTGGTCTATGCGCCGCTCGCCCACATGGTTTGGGGCGGCGATGGCTCCTTTATCGGCGACATCATCGGCGCGCTCGACTTTGCCGGCGGCGACGTGGTGCACATTTCGTCTGGTCTTACCGGCCTGATTCTCTGCTTAATGCTCGGCCGTCGTCGCGGCTTTGGCATGGTGAGCTATCGTCCGCATAACGTGCCGTTTGTAGCACTGGGCGCCGGCCTGCTTTGGTTTGGCTGGTTTGGATTTAACGGCGGCAGCGAGTTTAAGGCCGACGCCGTGGCGGCGCTCGCCATCCTCAACACCGTGACGGCCAGCGCGGCGGGCATGGTCTCATGGCTTGCCGTCGAGCGCGTGCACACCGGTCGTCCCACGCTGGTGGGCGCCAGCACCGGTCTGGTTGCGGGCCTTGTGGTGGTCACGCCGGGCGCGGGCTTTGTCGAGCCGTGGGCGGCGCTGGTCATGGGCCCGATCGTCTCTCCCGTCTGTTACCTGGCCATCAGCCATCTCAAGACCAAGTTCGGCTACGACGATGCGCTCGACGCGTTTGGCTGCCATGGTATCGGCGGCATCTTGGGCGGCGTGCTCACGGGCCTGTTCTGCGTGCCGGAGCTTTCGTGGACCGGTAAGGGCGGCCTGTTCTACACGGGTGACATGTCGCTGCTCGTTTCGCAGATTCTGGGCATTGTGGTGACGGTCGTCATTGTGCTGGTGCTCGATCTGGTGATCGCCACGGTGGTCAAGGCGCTGTTCCGTGGCAGCCTGCGCGTGGACGAGGCTGACGAGGCACTGGGCCTGGATGCGAGTCAGCACGGCGAGAGCGCCTATCCTTCGTTTAGTGGTCTGGACTAACAGTTTCAAACGTTCTGTCAGACCAACTCTTAAAGAGAGGAATTCACTATGAAGAAGATCACGGCGATCGTTCGTGCCGAGAAGCTTGAGGTTCTTAAAGATGCGCTGTTTGCTGCCGATGTTCGTGGCATGACTATCAACCAGGTACAGGGCTGCGGCGCTCAACATGGCTGGAAAGAATACGTGCGCGGTAACGAGCTACTCGTCAACACGATTCCTAAGGTGCAGTTCACCCTCATCTGCGCCGACGAGCATGTCGACGGTATCGTTGAGATCATCTGCAACGCAGCTCGCACCGGTGCCGTCGGCGACGGCAAGATTTGGGTCGAGCCGGTCGAGGAAGTCATCCGCATCCGCACCGGCGAACACGGCCCGGCCGCGGTGTAGAATCGACCGTCTGCCATCCGCAACGTTAAAATACTGCAATGAGGCATAAGGCTTGCGTTGCGGATGGACGGATTATGGGTCGCAATAAATATCCCGAGGAGACGGTCGCGAAGATTCTCGACGCGGCACAGGAGCTATTCTGTGCACAGGGTTATGAGGGGACGAGCATTCAAGATATCGTTGACCGTCTCGATGGCATGACCAAGGGTGCTGTTTATCATCACTTCAAGAGTAAAGAAGAGATTTTCAACGCCGCGTTTGATCGGGTGATGACTCCGATTGTTGAGCACCGCCGCTCGATGCTTGGCGTCGGTAATATGACCGGCGCCCAAAAGCTAAAAAGGCTTTACGCTCCCGAGTCCGTTGTTCCGCAAATTGAGCTATGGGCACGTATGCGTCCTGCAGCAGATCCGGTAAAAAGCTCGCGTCTTCTGGCGATGCAGTACCAGGGCTCGTTTAACGAGTCTGCCGATGGCTATCTCTTGCCGGTGATCGAGGAGGGCATCGCCGACGGATCCATTGCGTGCGAATGTCCGCGTGAAGCGGCGGAGGCCGTATCGTTGTTGGCGAATCTTTGGCTGCTGCCGCTGTTCCGTCCGCTTGAGCCCAAGGATCGAATGCTCGCTCGCGCTCAATGTTTGGCGCAGATGGCTGCCGCGGTGGGACTCGATTTGGGGGAAGAAGTGCTTCAGACAACGGCGCAGATTTGGGACGTATGGGACCGCGCCGGGTGGTAATATAGATACCAACGGTATGTAATTGATTTGTGAGGGTAGCCACGGCTGCCCTTTTCAAGTCATTAAATACATACTAGTGGTATGTATAGGGGGTGGGCTTATGGCTGGAATGCGGAGGAGTAGCGTCTCGTTGACGCAAAAAACAGTGCGATCTATCAGGATTTTTGGCTTTCTTGTTGCGCAGCTGTGCACGTATTCGATGCTGTCGGCGCTGTGCTTTGCGTATCCGCTATATTTGTTCGATTGCAGCGGATCGTCAACGTTATATGGCACTGTCGTGGCGACGGCGTTCATACCAGGTGTGCTCGCGACTCCGGCTGGCGGAATCTTGGCGGATAGGGGAAGACATCGCGAGGTCCTCATGGCCCTCGGCATTGCTCTGATGACTGCATCACTGCTGTCTATCCCCATGAAGCACTCATTGCCTCTTGCGGTCGTCGTAGTAGCGATACTTTGTGTTCAATATGGCGTTCAATCGCTGCTAAAGCCAATGCTCCAAATTGAGACAGTGCGCATGGCGGGTGAAGAGAAGGTTGAGCGGGCCACTGCATTGGTTTCGCAGATGACCATGGTGAGCAATATCTTGGGCCCTGTGGTCGGGACGGCAGTCTATGGGTGCTTTGGCATCGATGCTCTTTGCGCAACCGCGTCGGTGTCGTTTGCGATTTCAGCTCTCTTGTTTGGGGTCGCACTCAAACAAAATGCCTCATCTGAAACGATGGGAGACGGCGCGACTCGTACGACATGCCGAAACGATTTTTGGGAGTCGATTCGGTATCTGTTGCAAAATGCATCATTGGTCGCTGTGATTTTGCTTGCGGCTGTTTTGAACTTTGCGTTGGTTGGGCTAACGATTGGCGCTCCCATTATTGTTACAAAGCATCTCGGCATGCAATCGTCCTGCGTTGGGATAGTTGAGGTGGCTATGGGCTTGGGTGGTCTTGCCGGCAGTGGCTTGGTCGGCATTTGGCCGCATCGTTTTTCTTTCAATGGCATATGTCGATATGTTGCGATGATCTGTTTTGGAGTCGCGCCGATTATTGTTACGCTGCTGTTCGGCGTAGATGTATGCGTGTTCACCGTGTTTGCGGTTGGTTCGGCATGGGTCATGGTGTGGGCAAGCATTGCGTCGGTTGAAATTACCGCGTTTGTTCAGCGGGCAGCGCCGACTGAGCTCTGCGGAAAAGTGCTTTCGGTCGTTTACATGGTCCTTTCCTGTGCAACGCCTATTGGCCAATTGGTTTACGGGCTCGCATATGATCGATGGACACCGGCGATTGTATTCGCAGGCATGTTGGCGGTGCTGACGTTGACGACGGCGCTGTTTTATCGGCTGAAAAGTCGCATGTGGCGATTGTCTTAACGCGCTGGGGCACCGTTGCTTTGCGGAAGCGAATGTCCTGGCGCGTTGGAACACTCTTGCATGGGCATGCCTCTCTTTCGTCTAAAATAACGTGCAGGCGAAGGAGAGGCATGTCCATGATCAAGATGTTCGCGAGTGACTTAGACGGAACGCTGCTGAACGCCCTGCACGAGGCAGATAGGACTATCCGCCGCGCCATTCGCGAGCTGACTGAGGCTGGCCTGCATGTGGTTCCCGCGACTGGACGCTCGACGTTGCCGATCGGCGAGCATGGCTTTACGGGCCTGGCGCTTGACGCCTGCTGCTCCAATGGGTCCATCGTGCGCGACAGGCATGGCGAGGTGCTCAAGATCTGGACCATCGACCCGCAGGTTACCGAGGAGCTGCTCAAGGCGTTCCCGGACATTTGCTTTGACTGCTCCACGCCCGATGGCATGTTTTCGAGTGGATCGTTCGAGATGCATCAGGCGGGCTTTAAAAAGGACAGCCCCATCAAGCGTATTGTGATGCGCGGCATGCGTGCGCGTGGCGGCTATCACGAGGAACAGTATTTCGACCAGTCGATCGGCGATATCTTGCGTCACGATGTATGCAAGATCAATTGTCGCGTGACCTCGCCCGAGCTGGAGCGTGACCTTAAGTCGTATCTTGCCGAGCGATCGGACCGCGTGGTCAACGCGCCGTTCGATCCGGTGATGTTCGAGATCACGGACGTGGCGTGCAACAAGGGCGAGGGTGTGGCCTGGCTGGCGGGCTACTACGGTATTGCCGAGGACGAGGTCGCTGTCTACGGCGACGGCGGCAACGACATTGCTATGCTGAGGCGTTTCCGCCACAGCTACGCGACCAAAAACGGCAGCAATGCAGCTAAGGCCGCCGCGAGCGCAACTATCGGCAGTTGCATGGTCCACGCCGTCCCCAAACACATGCTCGCCACCATGCGCAAGCAAAACTCCCGCACCGTCATCGAATAATGTGACAAAGGGACTGCCCCCTCGTCACATTCCAAATATTGCCTTTACGTGTTGATGCACACGGTGTGCAATAATACTCGCACTGTGCAATAGCGCACAGGCTGAGTAACAAGGAGGACGCTTGTCCCAGCTCGAGAAATGCGATCGCCGGTCCCTTCGCTCGCAGCGTGCCCTTCGCCAGGCACTTGCCAGCGAGCTTGCCGAAAGCGGCGACCTTTCGCGCATTAATGTCGCGTCGCTCACCGAGCGCGCCGGCCTTACGCGCCGCACGTTCTATTCGCACTACCGCGATATCCCCGACTTCATCAATCAAATCGAGGACGGCTTGCTGGCCGAGATCCGTGAACGCATTGAGCTCATCACCGCAGCTCAGCTGCCCGATCTCTACCACAACATCGATGAACTCGAGCCGGCGCCCGGTTCGGTTGAACTGCTGCGCTATCTTGCGGCCAACCGCGACTTAATCGGTGCGCTGCTGGGTCCGGGCGGCGACCAGGCCTTCATTAAAAGGATCATCGACACCGCGCGTGAGGCTGTGGTGCCGCGTGCGCAGACGGGCATTTTGGGCCTGGCGCTGGGCACGTTCTTTGACTACTACGTCACCTACGTCGTGAGCGCCGAGGTCGGCATGATTCAGCGCTGGTTTGAGCGTGGGCTCACCGAATCGCCCGAGGCCATGGCGCGCATTATGACGGTGCTCGCTTTTGTGCGCCCTGGTGACCTGTATGGCCAACCCATCGATATCAACGTGCCGGAATACGGCATGAAGCTATTGAACTTGCAGCTCGAGGACGCGGCCGACACCGCCGCAACCGTCGAGTCCAACAACTAAGAGGAGAGACAATGAGCAAACTCGTCGAGGGCATCAAGGATCGTATGGTCGCTGCCGCACGCGAGGCCGCGCCCGCCGTGGTGGACGCCGCGCAGAAGGCCGCGACCGCGGCTGCCGAGAAAGTTGCCGAGGCAGTTGCCGATGCCAAGAACGCGGCAGGGGAGACGCTCACCGCTGACGCAGCCACGCCCAACGTTGCCGAGTCCGTAACCGCCACCGCCGCCCACGCCCCCGAAGGCGCGATCTTCAACCCCGAGGCCGCCCGCGGCAACCTGCACCTGGGCATCGACGTGGGCTCCACCACCGTCAAGCTTGCCGTGCTCAACGATGACAACCAGATCGTCTACGCCAAGTACCAGCGCCACCACACCGACGTCCGTGCCTGCGCCCGCGATCTGTTCGAGGGCGCCGCGACTGTGCTGCCGACGGCCCAGATGACCTGCGCCATCACCGGCTCGGGCGGTCTGCTGCTGTCCCAGTGGCTCGACTTGGAGTTTGTCCAGGAGGTCATCGCCAGCAAACGCGCCGTCGAGACCCTTATCCCGGCCACCGATGTCGCCATCGAGCTGGGCGGTGAGGACGCCAAGATCATCTACTTTGACAACGGCATCGAGCAGCGCATGAACGGCACCTGCGCCGGCGGCACGGGCGCGTTCATCGATCAGATGGCCACTCTGCTGCACACCGACGCGAGCGGCCTCAACGAGCTCGCGGCCAACGCCACCACCATCTATCCCATCGCCAGCCGTTGCGGCGTCTTTGCCAAGACCGACGTGCAGCCGCTCCTCAACGAGGGCGCCCGCCCCGAGGACGTCGCCGCTTCCATCTTCCAGGCCGTCGTGACCCAGACCATCTCGGGCCTGGCGTGCGGCCGTCCCATTCGCGGTAACGTCGCCTTCCTGGGCGGCCCGCTGCAGTATCTCTCCGAGTTGCGCCACCGCTTCTACCTCACGCTCAACCTGGACGAGGAGCACCGCATTGTGCCCCAAAACGCCCACCTGTTTGTGGCGAGCGGCGCTGCCATGGCGCACGAGTCCAACAAGCTCAGCACGTTCCCGCAGCTTATCGAGGCCATCGACAGCCTGGGTGACACGCAGGGTGCCGAGGTCGAGCGCCTGGATCCGCTCTTTGCCACCGACGAGGACTTTGCCGAGTTCAAGAACCGCCACGACCAGGAAGTCGTCCCCAAGGGTAAGCTCGACGGCTACACCGGCCGCGTGTTCATCGGCATCGACGCCGGCTCCACCACCATGAAGGCCGCGCTCGTGGGCGAGGACGGCCAGCTGTTGCACACCTGGTACGGCAACAACAACGGCGACATCCTGGGCACGGCCAAGGTCATCATGGCCGATTTCTACAATCACATCCCTGCCGGCTGCACCATCGGCCACGTGACCACCACGGGCTACGGCGAGGCGCTGCTCATCGAGGCCCTCAAGGCCGATTCCGGCGAGATCGAGACCGTCGCGCACCTGCGCGGCGCCAAGGCATTCCTGCCCGGTGTCGAGTTTATCCTGGACATCGGCGGCCAGGACATGAAGTGCCTGCGCGTGAAGGACGGCGTCATCGAGCACATTATGCTCAACGAGGCCTGCTCATCGGGCTGCGGCAGCTTTATCGAGAGCTTCGCCGTGTCCATGAACATGGACGTGCGCGCGTTCGCCGATGCCGCCATCCATGCCAAGGCCCCGGTCGATTTGGGCAGCCGCTGCACGGTCTTTATGAACTCGCGCGTCAAGCAGGCGCAAAAGGAAGGTGCCACGGTGGGCGACATCGCGGCCGGCCTGTCCTATTCCGTCATCAAGAATGCCCTGTTCAAGGTCATTAAGCTGCGCGACCCCAAGGAGATCGGCAGCCAGGTGATCGTTCAGGGTGGCACCTTTATGTCCGATGCCACGCTGCGCGCATTTGAGCAGCTCACCGGCGTGCACGCCGTGCGTCCCGACATCGCCGGCTGCATGGGTGCTTACGGTGCGGCCCTGCTCGCCCGCGACCGCGCCGGCGCCGACGGCACCTCGACCATCCTTTCTGCCGAGGACATCGCGCACCTCACCGTGACGCAAAAACACGTCCGCTGCGGCCGTTGCTCCAACAACTGCCAGCTCACCGTCAACGATTTTGGCGGCGGCAGGCGTTTCATTACCGGTAACCGCTGCGAGAAGGGTGCCGGCCACAAAAAGCAAAAAACCGAGGCTCCTAACCTCTTTAAAAAGAAAAACGAGCTGCTCTTTAACCGCGAGGTGCTGAGCCCCGACGAGGCCCCGCGCGGCACCGTGGGTATCCCGCGCGCACTCAACATGTACGAGAACTACCCCTTCTGGCATGCGTTCTTTACGCGCCTGGGCTTTAGCGTGCAGCTGTCCGACCAGTCGAGCAAGAAGACCTACCAGGCGGGCATCGAGTCCATGCCGTCCGAGAGCGTGTGCTATCCGGCAAAGATGAGCCACGGCCATGTGATGAACCTTATCGACCGCGATGTCGACTTCATCTGGATGCCGTGCGTGCGCTGGGAGCGCAAGGAGGATCCGACGGCTGGCAACTGCTATAACTGCCCCATCGTCATGAGCTACCCCACGGCGTTGGCACTCAACATCGACGAGATCCGCGAGCAGAACATCGAGTTCCTGTATCCGTTTGTGCCGTATCACGACAAGACCGAGCTCAAGCGCCGTCTGTACCAGGTGCTCGCCGTCGACCGTGTGGCCGATGCGCAAGCCGGTCGCGGTCGCGTGCGTGGACCCAAGATCACGCGCTCCGAGGTCGATGCCGCCGTCAACGCTGCCTTTGAGGCCGACGCGCGCTTCCACGAGGACATCCAGACCATGGGCGAGGAGGCCCTTAAGTGGGTCGAGGATCACGGCGGTCACGGCATCGTGCTCGCCGGTCGTCCCTACCATAACGACCCCGAGATCAACCACGCCCTGCCCGAGCTTATCTCAAGCTTTGGTTTTGCGGTCTTTACCGAGGATTCGCTCGCGCACCTGGTAAAGCCTGAGCGTCCGATTCGCGTCGTCGACCAGTGGATGTACCACAGCCGCCTGTATGCCGTCGCCCGCTTTGTGACGATGCGCAACGACCTGGACCTGATCCAGCTCAATTCCTTCGGCTGCGGCCTTGATGCCCTGACCACCGACCAAGTGCAGGAGATTCTGGAAGCCAGCGGCAAGATCTACACCGTGCTCAAGATCGACGAGGTGTCCAACCTGGGCGCTGCGCGCATCCGCATCCGCTCGCTCATGGCGGCGCTCAAGGACCAGGAGGCCGAGCGCTTGGCCGAGGCTACGGCAGCGGGCGAGGCCTACGAGCAGGGTGATGCCGCGCCGGTGGCGCCCTCCACGGATGCCCCCGCGTTCGCGAGCCGCAAGTACACGTTCGAGGCGCAGCGCGAGAGTGCTTCGACCGCGTGGCCCAAGGTACCCTTTACCGAGCAGATGCGCGACGAGGGCTACACCATCCTGTGCCCGCAGATGGCGCCGATTCACTTTGACCTGGTCAAAGAGGTGTTCCGCGGTGCCGGCTACAACTTGGAGCTGCTGCCCTCGACCGATCACGATGCCGTCGAGGCCGGCCTGCGCTACGTGAACAACGACATCTGCTATCCGTCGATTCTGGTGACGGGCCAGATCATGGAGGCCATCGAGAGCGGTCGGTACGACCTGTCCAAGACAGCCGTGGTCATCAGCCAGACCGGCGGTGGCTGCCGTGCTACCAACTACATCGCGCTTATCCGCAAGGCCCTGCGCGAGAGCGGCCACCCCGAGATTCCGGTGATCTCGCTTTCGGCCGTGGCGCTGGGCGAGGACAACCCCGGCTTTAAGATTACGCCGGCGCTGCTTAAGCAGGCAGTCTACGCGGTGCTCTTTGGCGACGTGATGATGCAGATGCTCTATCGTTGCCGCCCGTACGAGGCAACGCCCGGTGCCGCCAACGCGCTCTACGAGGAGTACATGGCGCGTGCCCGCAAGCTGGCACCAAAGTTTAACCGTCACAACTACACCAAGTTGTGCCGCGAGGCCATCCGCGCGTTCGACACTATGCCGCTCGTGGGCGAGGGTACTAAGCCGCGCGTGGGCGTGGTCGGTGAGATCTTGGTCAAGTTCCATCCTACGGCCAACAACCACGTGGTCGACGTTATCGAGCGCGAGGGCTGCGAGGCCGTGGTGCCGGGTCTGCTCGACTTCTTCCTGTACTCCATGAGCAACGCCGAGCTGCAGAAGGACGAGCTGGGAAGCTCTGCTACGACGCGCGCGGGCATGCAGGCGCTCATCAAGCTTGTGGACTGGATGCGCACGCCGGTGGAGGAGATGTTCGAGAAGTCTCGCCGCTTCGAGGCGCCCGAGCGCATCGGCACCATGGCCGACAAGGCCCGCACGGTGCTTTCGGTGTGCAACAACATGGGCGAGGGATGGCTGCTCACGGCCGAGATGCTCGATCTGATCGACCACGGCGCGCCCAACATCATCTGCACGCAGCCCTTCGCGTGCCTGCCTAACCACGTGGTGGGCAAGGCCGTGATCAAGGAGCTGCGCCGCCAACATCCCGAGAGCAATATTGTCGCGGTGGACTACGACCCCGGTGCATCCGAGGTCAACCAGCTCAACCGTATTAAGCTCATGATCAGCGTGGCGAAGGAGAACATGCGCGCCGGCAAGGGCTTTAAGCTCGAGAAGGTGGCGCCGCTTGCGATGGACGAGGTCACCGGCCAGATGCGTGCCCACGATGGCTGCGTGAGCTGCGGGCCGGCCAGCGAGGAGGCCGTGGCATCGGTCGCCGAGCGCCTGGGACGCGGCATTAAGAAGTAACTGGCCTGCTTTGTGCTGGATATGAGACAAACGGGTGGTAGCCGTACCGGCTGCCACCCGTTTTTATTGCACATATGTTGCGTAAATAGCGTTGCAGGCGCCTTCAGCGGACTCGGATTTCGGAAGTATGCGGCAAAATTTGAATAGGCCGAGCACACTGGATATGTCCAAGCTCTGTACCTGCGGTTTTATTGGCGAAAAACCGGGGTATGCTCGAGAGTTCCGGAATTTGCCGCATACTTCCGAAAACAATGCCTCGGTGGCGCCAAAAATAGCCTCCGGAACCCTGAGATAATGAACATATGTAGCCGTTCGCCGCAAATTACCGTCCGTTCATGGAACCTATCTCCAACGAGTTGTAACCATATGGTTTGATGTTGGAAACATATGATTGTCGCCAGCCTGCTGGCGACGTTCCCCCTGATATCGGAGGTTCCGGGTATGTTTCGTGCTCCGTTAAACAACTATCGGTTGGGCTAACATGGATCGCCGTGTTATTTCGATAACCCTTGCAGTGGTTTGCCTGGCTGTGCTCCTGGGCGCTGCAGGGCAGTTTGCTATAAATCGAGAAACATCCTATATGCAGGAATGCGTTTCCGAAGGCTTTGCCATTGACGGTTACTATCGGGATGACAAAACAAGTCTGGAAACCCTGGCCTTTCTTGAAGAGGATAACCATCGTTGGCAACTGGTCGACAAAGACGGCAGCTGCGTTGACGGGCAGTTTAAGCGTACGGATGATCCCAATATCCTGGTATTAAAGAAGGAAAACGGCGAAGAATTCGGCACGGTTCACGTTGCGTATATATCGCGCCGACGCAATCAGGGGCAGATTTACCTAATTAGAAATACTAAGGTGACCCGATTTTATCTTGTGAGCACCGATCCGGCGTTTACGGTGGAGTCTGGCGATGTCGATGCGGACGCCTGATTCACGGCAATAAAACAGCGAGCGGGGCTCGGGTGTGAACTGCACCCCGCAATTTGCTCGTGTCCGTATCGCGTCTGCGCCTCGTCGTAACTTGCGTCCGTGCGAGCATTCATCCCGCGCCGGCATCACTTCACATCGAACTCCACGCGATCGAGCTCGGGCACGTTGAGGTCGATAAGCTTGCGGGCGACGTGACGGTCGTGCGCCCCAAGCGTCTCGCTTGTCGTCACGTGGGCGACAACCTCGCGCTCGACCATGCCTTCCTCGTTCCCTTCGGTGGCCGAGGTCTCGACGGCGACGGTGTAATCCCTAAAGCCCGGCAGCACCGCGGCAAGCTCGCGTGTGGTCTCGGTGACGCCGTAGCCGTCCTGCACGCCGGCCTGTGCCGAGCCAATGGACCCCGCGGTCATGACGATGCAGGGGATGGCAAAGATCACCGTACCCACGATGATGCGGCGGCGCACCTTGTGTGACAGCTCATCGACCTCGGCATTTTCCTCGGCGGTCACAATGCCGTCGCCGTTGAGGTCGCGCTTGAGCGGCACGCGCAGAAGAAGTAGTACGGCTTCGGCTGCGAGTGCGATAAAGACTACATTGATGCCAAACTCGTAGAGCGCCGAGAGGAACAGTGACCCGCTCGCGATGGCAATGCCGTAGCCCGCCGCGCACAGGGGCGGCATGAGCGCGGTCGCCACGGCCACGCCGGCGATGAGCGTGGCGGGTTCCTGGTCGCGCGAGTTGCCCAGGCCACCCGCAAAGCCGCCCGCGAGCGCGACGGCAAGGTCCCACACGGTGGGCGTCGAGTTGTCGATAATGGCGGCCGTGGTGGTGCCAAGGGGCGAGAGCTTAAAATACAGCGTGGACGTGACCAGGCAAAAGGTCATTTGCAGCGCAAGGCTGGCGACGGCTTCGACGGTAATCTCGCGGTCGAGCGTGGCGACGCCGTATGCCATGGCAAGGACCGATCCCATGAGCGGACAGATGAGCATGGCGCCCACGATGGCGATGTCCGAGTCGATATCGAGGCCGATGCTCGCGATGAGCATGGCGATGATGAGGATGCACAGGTGCGAGCCAGTCAGGCGCGCCCCGTTTACAAAACGCTTGCGGATCACGTGGTAGGGCGCGCGACCCTCGCGAATGTTGAACGCGCGCTTGAGGAAGCGGCCGGCGTTCTCTATGGCCTCGCTGTGTGCAGGGCGTATACCGTGACGACGATGATGACGCTCGCGCAGTCGTTCGATCTGTTGTTTGTCGAGTTCCATGTCCACCTCGTTCCAGCGCGGTCCGCGCAACGCGCCCGTTGTCCTAACTCTACACCGTGGCGGGCGGGGTGTCTGTTGCATGCGGAATCCGATAGGGCGGATGACGCGGGAGCAAATGCAAATCACAGGCTCAATTCGATCCCGCAAGAATATGATGCACCAGCTCCTACATATGTGACGAAATTGTGAAGCACGAGAGTGCGAATTTCAAAAAATCCGCTGGTGACCAATGTTGCGCAACAGAATTCAAAAATCAGCTCCTACATTGTGAAGCGTATGGATACATCCGTGTCAAAGGGAGAAAGCCATGGCAAACTACAGTCCACAACACTTTGAGCCTCGGGCTAAGGCCGTCAACGTCAAGGGCGTTGCCAACCGCGCCGTCGCAACCGTTTTGACGGCGGGCCTCATCGCTCAGCCGCTCATGTCGCCGCTGGCGGCAATCGCCGCACCGTCAACCGGTAACGGCGATTCTGTTCAGGGGGGGGGTAGTTCTGTAGAGAATACCGTTGCCGCCGGTAACCAAGCGGTCGTAAAGACGGCTGCCCAGCTGGCCGAGGAGTCGGCAAAGCAGCTCAAGGACGCTCAGGCCGCCTACGATGCCGCCCAGAAGAAGGCCGACGCGGCGGGCCAGTCTCAAAAGCAGGCGCAGCAGCAAAAGAATCAGGCCTCGCAGGCCGTGACCGATAACGCCGCCGAGCAGAACGAGGCCGAGGTAGCCGCGCTTCAGGAGAAGATCGACGAGCTTAAGGCGGCCGTCGAAAAGACCGAGCAGCAGCAGAAGAAGCTGGGCGACCTGAACGATCAGCTCGATCAGGCCAACAAGAGTGTCGAGGATAAGACCCAGGCGCTCAAGGACGCCAAGGCAAAGCAGGACGAGGCCAAGAAGGCCCTCGATGATGCCCAGGCCAAGCTCGAGGCCATGGGTAAGGACGAGTACGAGGCCGCCAAGAAGGCCGTCGAGGATGCGCGGGCAAAGCTCGATGACGCCAATAAGGCCGTTGCTACCGCACAGGCCAATCTGGACCAGGCCAAGGCCGCCGAGGCTAGCGCCCAGCAGGAAAAGAAGGACACTGAGGCCGCTCTGACTTCCGCCCAGGCCAAGAAGCAGGAGACTGCCGCTGCTCTCGCGGCCGCAACCACCGCGCGCGATAACGCCCAGCAGAAGTTCAACCAGGCGCAGGACGCGCTCGATGCTGCGACCTCGGGCACGGGCGTCGATCTGAGCGCGCTCGAGGCCGCCAAGAAAACTGCCGCCAGCGAGCTTGAGACCGCGCAGGCCGCGCTCGAAGCCGCGACGACTGCAGACGCCACCGCACAGTCGAACTTGCAGGCGGCCCAGAATACCGCCGACGCCGCCCAGCAGAAGGCGAATGATGCCAACGCCGCCGTTGCATCCGCTCAGACCACATGCGATGCGGCAAACAAGGAGTACAAGGACGCGGCCAGTAAGCGTGACGCCGCGAAGACGGCATACGAGCAGGCTCAGCAGACCGAGGCCGACAAGAAGGCGGAGTACGACCGTCTCGTCGAGGTTCGTCAGCAGAAGCACAACGAGTTCGATCAGGCTCGTGCTGAAGTAACCGACGCGAAAAATGCATACGATGCTGCAACTGCCGAGGTCGAGCAGCTTAACCAGCAGATTGCCGACCTCAAGTCAAACATGACCGTAGACCAGAATGTTATCAGCCAGGGCATGTTCGGCTTCATGAACTACATCATCGGCGGCAGCCAGTTCACAGCCACGCAGAAAAAGAACGCCCAAGATGCCGTGTCGATGCTGACCGGTGCCGCTGACAAGGCCGAATGGTATGACCAGTACGTCGATCAGGACATGTCTCGCGACACCAACCCGCTTTCCCTGGAGCAGATGCGTAACGCCCTGACATATCTCGACACCCAGAACAACCTCCGCAAGGCGAACGGTCAGTCGGCGCTCAGCGTCAGCCTCCGCATGACTGTGGCGGCAGCCCTTAATACATCATATTCATCGAACATCTGGGGACACTCGGACTGCTACTGGGATAACGGTGAAAATCTTGCTGGCGGTGGCGGTGCATATACCGGCGGCGAGACTGAGGACACCCTAGGCTGGCCATATACCGGTCTCTACACTCAGGAAAAAGAGGCATTCGATAAGTACGTCGAGAAGAATAGTGACCTTGGAAACCATCGATATGATTCCTCCTATATCTGGCAGCACTACAAAAGCATCTACCATGAGTGTGGGCACTATCTCAACATCATCGATGCGGGCACGAAGGCTATCGGCATCGCAACTGGTAGTGGTAAGAACACCGATTCCGAGGTAACTATCTTCGATTACAGCTCTTTTGACAGTCAGGCTGATTTCACTGTCTCCGAGTTCAAGAAGCTCGTGAACGACTACATCGCTTCCGCCTACAACGCAGGCGGCACGCAGGAGCAGAAAGAGCAGCTGAAGCAGCTGCAGAATAAGCTGGCAGAGGCACAGAAGAACTTCGGGACTGCTGGAACGGCTTATTCTAACGCATTGGATAAGCAAGAAAGCGCACGCGACGCCTATACCGCGGCCGACACGAACGTGAACACCGCCAAGGGCGAATACGAGAAGGCCCAGTCCGACACCGCTACCGCCAAGTCCGCCTACACCGCCGCCGAAGCCAAACTCAAGGGCATCGACGTCAAGACGCCCCAGACCAAGCTCGATGCCGCCAAGAGCAAGGCCGCTACTGCCCAGGTAGCTCTCGATAAGGCAAACGCCACGCTTGCTGACAGCAAGACAAAGGCAGCCGAGGCCGCTGCTCACAAGGCGAAGGCTCGCAGCGCCCGCGATGCCGCCAAGGCAAAGTCCGATCAGGCCAATGAGGCGTATGACAACGCCACGGCTTCGGTCAAGGACCTTACCGCCAAGTGCGATGCCGCCAAGACGGATCTTGCGAACAAGCAGGGCACGCTTAACGATGCCAAGAAGGCCGACGACACTGCCCAGGCTGGCGTTGACAAGGCTCAGGCCGCAGATGTGCACGCCGCGACCGCTCTTTCGGGCGCCAAGCAGGCAGTTGCCGCCAAGACGCAGATCCTGTCCGACGCGCAGGCGAAGGCCAAGGCCGCCGAGGACGAGCTGGCCGGCGCAAACAAGGCCTTCGAGCGCTTCGCCGGTGCCCAGAAGGCGGTCGACGACGCCAAGGCCGCCTATGACGCTGCCGTCGCCGGTGTCGCCGATGCCCAGAAGCAGCTCGATGCCGCCAACGAAGTTGTCGTCGATGCGAACCTCGAGATCGTCAAGGCCAAGGCCGAGCTTGCCAACGACGAGGCACTCAAGGCCGATCTTGAGGCTGTCGACCACAAGGCATCCCTTGCCGCGGGCACGACGGGCAACGAGAAGCTGGTCAAGCTGAACGCTGCCTACGCTCGCTATAAGGCCGCCGTCGATGCCGCCGCTGGCCTCAAGGCTGCTCTGAGCGATGCCGATGCCAAGCTGTCCGATGCCAACGACGCCTATGCCGCCGCGCTTGCCGAGCTTGGCGATGCCAAGGATGCCCTGGCTGCCGCACAGGCCGAGTACGACAAGTATCATCCCAAGGCCGAGCCGCAGAGCAAGCCTCAGGCCAAGCCCCAGGTTACGCAGGCCGCCGCAAAGGCGTCTGCTGCCAAGAAGCAGACCACGTCGGGAGTACTTGCCCAGACCGGCGACACCTCCGCGCTTGTGGGCGAGGTCTTCGTCATCGGCGGTGTGACGCTCGTGGCAGCGGGCGTGACGCTGGGCGATCGTCGTCGCAAGCACATGTAGCGTCTCGAGCGTCGGCTCTGTAAGGAACTTCAATTCGTAGCAGGACCGTCTCGGTAGCCAAACGATAAGGCCGGCGTGCTGTTAATGGCAGCGCGCCGGCCTTTATTTGTATCGGCATCAAAAAACCCGGCAGGCGACCGCATGGGCCGCCTACCGGGCTAGCCGTAGGCAAAATGGATTCGGGCGAGCAGCTGCTCGACTTAGCCCAGCAGGCTCAGGCCCACGGAGACAAACGCCAGGATAACGCCGACGATGGACTCGCCGCCCAGCAGGCCGCTGGCGACAACCAGGCCCTGCTCCTGGAAGGCGGCGTCCTTGGCAGCCTTCTCCTCGTCCGAAAGACCGGCAGTGGCGTCGCGGCGTGCGGCCCACTTGTCGTAGGCGAGCTTGACGCAGGAGCCCAGGAATGCCGTGAGTGACATGTAGAACGGCAAGTACACGCCCAGGCCGATCATCATGGCCGGAATGCCGAGCCAGTACATGACGATGCCGGCGATAAAGCCGCCAACGAACCACGGCACGCTCGGGATGCCCGAGACCATGGTGGCGACCACACTTGCCTGCGCGGCCACAAAGCTCTTGTCGGGACCAAAGGCGTCCGGACCATAGGCGGTGACAAGCGCGACCATGACGGCGGCGGCGACCAGGGCGCCCACGATGCCGCCAATGGCTTGGCCGATCCACTGCGCACGCGGATTGGTGCCCAGCACGGCGCCGGCCTTAAAGTCGTTCATGACGTCGCCCGCAAGGCCGCACGCCACGGCTACGATGCCGGCGATAAAGAACAGCTTGACCTGAGCGATCTTTGCGAAGGCAGCCACGATGAGCATGACGATGAGGCCAAAGATCTCCATGGGGTCGATGCCCGTCTGGCCGCAGCTCTGTGCGCTCATAATGGTAGTGACAAAGGTGAACAGCGTCACGATGACGGCCGGGACGGGACCAAGGTCGAGCGCGATGGCGACGATCACGGCGATGGCGGCAGCGCCCAGGCCGATGATGCCGGCGTCGAGCTTAAGGGAGCCCGAGATGAGCGACTGCTCGTCGGTGTCGGTGGAGCTGTCGGCGGCAAGACCGCGGACGATACCGGCGACCTGCGGCAGGATGTCCTTGAGGACGACGGCGACGCCAAAGCCCATCATGAGGCCCATGCCCAGGGACTTGACGATGCCCTGCGCGGTCACAACATCGAACAGACCGGCAGCGGTGCCGCCCACGATGATGCCAAAGTTGCCCAGCAGGGCGCCGGCAAACCAGAAGGCGACCGGGGCGAAGCCCACGAGGAAGCCGACGGAGAGCAGCATGGGCGAGTTGTAGATGCCAAAGGTCACGCCGGGGATGTTGAGCGTGCATAGCATGCTGGGCACCACGCCCAGAGCGTCGCGAAGCACGCTGTAGATGCCTGCGATGGCCATAGAGCCAAAGAGCTGCTTGCCGGTCTTGCCGCCGGCCTCGGTGGCGCGCAGGGTCTGAGCTGCGGCGTTGCCGGTGGGGAACTCCAACGCGGCGTCTACGATAAAGTGGCGGTGGATGAGCGCTGTCGCCAGAAGGCCCAAGATGGTGCCGGCGAGTGCCACGATAAACATGTCGAGCCAGCTGATCTGGTCGGCATAGCCCAGCATCCAGGCGCCCGGGATGGTAAACGCCAGGCCGCCGGCGACCATGGCGCCTGCGGACATGATGGTGTGGGTGACGTTTGCCTCGTTGAGGCTGGCATTGCCCATGAGCTTAAGGAAGAACAGCGAGATGACGGCAGCGAAGACGATCGGCCAGGGGAGAGCGCCCATCTTGAGGGCGGTGTAGGCCGAGCTTGCCGTGATGATTACGCAGCCAAGGACGCCGATGACGACGCCGCGCAGCGTGAGTTGCCCGCGCATCGAGGCACGGTTCGAGGGATTGCTCATATAGAACTCCTTTGCGTATATCCGCTTCCCCCGGGAGCGCCGCTACGGATACGGCGCGGGAAGTCGGGTTACCAAGGGCCGCCGCGTGAGCTCGCAAACGACCGCGCACCAGTATAGCGGCAAGGCAGCGCGTTTGGGAGGGGCGTCTTTTAACTGCCCCTGCTTGCCGGATGGAACTGCGGGGATATACTGCTGGGCAGACGAAAGGAGCGCCGACGATGCTTAATGGGTGTGCATATATATTGACGGTCGACGTGGGCAATACGTTCATTCGCTTTGGCCTGTTTGCCGAGGATTCAGCCGCGGCACGGGAATGCCCGCTCGCGACGTGCGAGATCACCACGCCGTCGAGCATCACAGCCGACGAGGCGCGCATGAGGCTCGCGCAGGTCATGGGTGCACTGGCAGCCGATGCGGGCATGCCGGGCGCGCTCGTGCCCACGGCGGCTGTGCTGAGCTGCGTGGTGCCGGCGCTCGAGCGCCCGTGGAAGGCGGCGCTTTCCCGCACCTGCACGGGGCGTGTGCTCACGGTGGGACCGGGTCTCAAGACCGGCATGCCCGTGCACTACGACGACCCGGCCGAGATCGGTCCCGACCGCATCGCCGACGCCGTGGCTGCCCGTGCCGTCTACGGCTCGCCGTGCATTGTGATCGACCTGGGCACCACGACCAACATCGAGGTCATCGACGCGCACGGTACTTTTGTCGGCGGCGTTATCGCGCCGGGGCTGGCACTCGGCGCCCGTTCGCTCTCGGCAGCTGCGGCGCGCCTGCCTCAGGTTGAGCCCTCGGCACCGACGCACGTTATCGGCCGCAACACGCGTGAGGCCATGCGCTCGGGCGTGGTTCTGGGCGAGGTGGCCCGCATCGACGGCATGCTCGACATGGTGCTCGCCGAGATGCGAGCGACCAAGGCGGCGGGGGAGGGCAGCGTGCCCATCGTCATTACCGGCGACGATGCCGAGGCACTTGCGGCCCTTGTCGGTCATAGTCTGACGGTCGATGACGCGTTGACGCTTCGGGGTCTCGCCGAGCTCTACCACATCAATCAAAAGCCCCGTCGCGCGTAGCGATGGGGCGGTGGGACAAAAACGTCTCCACCTTCCACCTGCTACAATGGGTCAAACTGTTGCGATTACGGAGGTGTCTGCCATGTCGGACGATCTTCATCAAACTGCGTCGGGCAAGCGCCGCGACGTTATTAGCTGGGATGAGTTCTTTATGAGCGTGGCCATCGCCGCGCAGCGCCGCAGTAAGGACCCCAACACGCAGGTGGGCGCGTGCATCGCCAGCACCAACCACCGCATCCTTTCGGTGGGCTACAACGGTACGCCCTCGGCACTCAACGACGACTTTTTCCCGTGGGGCACGAGCGACGACCCGTTGCAGGACAAGCACAACTACGTGGTGCATGCCGAGGCCAACGCCGTGCTCAACTACCGCGGCTCACTCAAAGACCTTGAGGGTTCCACGGTCTACGTCACGCTGTTCCCGTGCCACGACTGCGCCAAGATTCTGGCGCAGGTGGGCGTGGGCGAGGTCGTCTACCTGGACAATAAGTACGCCGATACCGACGACGGCCGCATCAGTCGCCGCATTCTCGACTCCTGCGGCATCAGCTACCGCCAGGTCATCGTCGATGTCCAGATTGGTACCGGGGAACAAACTCAGCAGTAGCGGCAATGTGTGCTAGCGCCGGGCGTCGGCAAAAGCAGCTCAAAGAGCCCTGTCCCAAATTGACTACTCGTGAAAGTCGTGTCCGCACGCATGGCTGGCGCCTAAGCGGGTACATGGCTGTAGTAACATAGCCCCTGTCCGCGGGCGTGCCCGCGTTATTGTGAGAAAGGAGCCCCTGTGGCTGTTAACGAAGAGCTGCTTAAGAAGGTTCTTGAAGAGATTCGCCCCAACCTGCAGGCCGACGGCGGCGATATGGAGTATGTGGGCGTCGACGACGAGGGTGTCGTCAAGCTGGAGCTGCAGGGCGCCTGCGCCGGCTGCCCCATGAGCTCGCTAACCCTTTCCATGGGTATCGAGCGTATCCTGAAGGAGCATGTGCCCGGCGTTACCCGCGTTGAGCAGGTCAATGCTTCCGGCGAGGCCGAGGACCTGTACGACGAGTACGCGCCGTTTTAAGATGCGAAAGCTGCGGGCGGTGCGCTCCGCATAGACGTTACGCCCAAATATGCGGCTGCGAGCGAAAGGCCCGCGGCCGCATTTGTATGTAGGGAGCAGGGGGGACCGATATGCTCAACGACTTCTACCATATGCTTGATCCCGTCGCGATTTCGGCGGGGCCCATCACGATTTACTGGTATGGTCTGGCTTATGTGGTCGGCGCCCTGCTCACGGCGGTCGTCATGTATCGCACGCAGCGTCGCTGGGGTTTCGACATTACGGTCGACGATCTGACGAGTGTCGTGGTCGGTGTGGTCTTTGGCCTTATCATTGGCGCCCGCCTGTTCTACGTCATCTTTTATGGCGACGGCTACTACTGGGCGCATCCGCTCGAGATCTTTGCCACCAACGAGGGCGGCATGAGTTTCCATGGCGGCCTGGTGGGCGGTATCATCGGCGGCGTGCTCGTGTGCCGCATGTACAAGCTCGATGCGTGGACTTTGGCAGACCTCGCGGTCATCGGTGCTCCGCTGGCCCTGTGCCTGGGGCGCTGCGCCAACTTTGTCAACGGCGAGCTGTGGGGCAAGCCGACCGATTTGCCTTGGGGCGTGATCTTTGGCGGCACCGCGGGCGATATGCCGCGCCATCCCTCCCAGCTCTACGAGGCATTTCTCGAGGGCATTGTGCTCTTCTGCATTCTGCAGGTGCTCAGCCGCAAAAAACCGCTGCTGCCCCAGGGCACGTTTATGGGTGTGTTTGTGATGGGTTACGGCATTGTCCGCTTCCTCGTTGAGTTTGTGCGCGTGCCCGATGCCCAGCTGGGCTATCTGCTGGGCGGCGTCATCACCATGGGTCAGCTGCTGAGTTTGCCGCTCGTGATCGCCGGCCTGGCGCTCATCATTTTCGGCCGTCGCCGCAACCAGCCCCAGCGCGTCTACCTGGACGCCTAACCACCAAAACCACCACAAAGGGGACAGGCACCTTTGTGGTGGTCTTGCCGAGTTTGATAGGTTTCTAGAAAGGCTTTCGGACTGTGAAGGATTCCGACCTCTCCACAACGGCTGCGCGCGACGCTGCCCGCATCGTCTGGTTTAAGCGCTACCCCGCCAAGCAGACGCTCATCGCATTTTTGCTCGCGCTGTTGGCGACCACGGCGTTTTCCATCGATCCCGCCCCGGTGTCGAGCAACGCAGTCTTGGCAATTGACCCCAAAGCCTCGGGCATGCTGTACGTGTGCTACGAGGTGCTCCTCTCGTTTGCCGGCCATACCGACGCGGTCATGCTGCTTGCGCTTGCCTGCCTGCTCACGCTGCCGTTTCGCTACGTATTCTTTGGCCGCGGCGACGCCTGGCGTCCCTCGGTGATCCTTCCGTCGCTGTTCTTTGCCGTCTGCATGGTGTTTGGCCGCAGCTACGACCTCACCGATTCGGCCGAGATCGTGCTCGGCGACAAGGCCCGCATTATCTGTGCCTGGATAGGCGGTGCGGGCTGGATGCTCTTGGCGGTCGTTGCCTTCTATCTGGCTTTTGAGTGTCTAGATTGGCTGAGCTCTCGGCGCATTCCGTTTTCCGAAGCGCACTTTGGCCGCGTATGGCGTGTGGCTCACGCCGTGCTCTCGGTCCATCCCTTTGCCGGGCCCTTCCTGGTGCTTATGGTCGCCTGGGCGCCCACGCTCATCGCTTCGCTGCCCGGCCTTTTTATGGGAGATACGGGTGCGCAGATTCGCCAGTGGTTCAACTACCCCAACGGCACGAGTGACTACCTGCGTCTGCTCAATCCCAATGTGCTGCTCAACGGACATCACCCCGTGGTGCATACGGCTATCATCGGTTCGTGCGTCCAGCTGGGGCTTTCACTGTTCAACAGCGCCAACGCAGGTCTTGCCATCTACACCTGCGCTCAGTTCGTCATTACGGCCGCCTGCATGGCCTATTCCATCTCGTCGCTGCGCAAGCTGGACGTGAGCCTGCCGGTCCGCGGCGTAATCTTGCTGTTCTTTGTGTTTATGCCCATGTTCTCCAACTACGCGGCCCTGCTTACCAAAGATGTGCTGTTTGCCGACGCGTTTTTGGTGCTGTTGGTGCAGACCGTGAAGCTCGTGGCATGCGGCCTGCCCCGTCGCGATGCCAATGCCGAGCGTGCGGGCGAACAGAGGCCCGTGCTCTTTGCGCGTCATGATTGGCTGCTGCTCGCTCTGGGCGCCATGGGTTCCACGTTTCTGCGCAACGGCGGCCTGGTGTTTCCCCTGGCGGCATGCGTAATCGCGGCGGCGTTTTGCGCATGGGATGCGCATGTGGCTCGTCGTGCAGCCAAGCAGGCTGGTGCTGCGCCTTCGGGCGCCATCCCGCGTTTCCGCTGGGTGGGAGTTCTTGCGGTGCTTGCACTCTGCCTTGCCTCTAATATGTACTTCACCAAGGTCTTTATGCCGGAGCACGACATCACGCCTGGTTCCAAGCGCGAAATCCTCTCGATTCCGTTCCAGCAGACGGCTCGTTTCGTCCAAAAGCACGACGGCCTCAACTCGGGCGTCAACCCCACGGTTAAGGAGGACGGCACCATCGTGGAGGCTCCTTGCGACGGCTTGGTGACCGACGAAGAGCGTGCCGTGATCGACCGTGTGCTCAAGTACGAGAATCTGGGCCGCCGTTATAACCCGGATAAGTCGGACGCCGTCAAAAATTGCTTTAACGAGTACGCCTCGCAGGAGGACATCAAGGCCTATTTTGAGGTGTGGGCTCAGATGTCCAAAAAGGATCCCGAGTGCTATATCTCGGCGCTCATCAATAACTACTACGGCTACTTTTATCCGAGTGCCCGCGATGCGTGGGTCTACAGCACGGCGCGCAGTGCCGAGATCATGGCGAAGCCCGATAACCTCAAGTACTTTGACTTCCATCCGGTCGATAGCAAGGTTGTGCGCTGGTGCGACCACCTGATCAACCTGTACCGCGTGGCAGTACAACGCATCCCGTTTATCTCGCTCGCCATGAGCTCGGCCACCTATGTGTGGATCATGATCGCCGTGGTGGTCTATCTGCTACGTCGTCATTCGTGGCGCGGGCTGGCCATTTGGGTGCCGCTGCTGGGCGTGCTCGCCGTGTGCCTGATCGGTCCCTGCAACGGCTCGACCTACATGCGCTACCTGTACCCGGTTATCGCCTGCATGCCCTTTGCCATCGGCGCCACCATCACCCGCAGCGACCTCCTCTGGTCCTAATTTGGTGCAAAGGGGGCAGGTTGCTTTGCACCAAGGGGCTGTATCATCACGACGCCTTCATTTTGGGGTTTATCTCGCAGGCCAGTAGGTATATCATAACGACGTTTGTTTATATTGCCCGAGCATCTGCGCTGGGCTTTAGGTCGAAACCGATAGGAGACATGTATGTCCGGACACTCTAAGTGGGCCACAACCAAGCATCGTAAGGGCGCGCAGGACGCCAAGCGTTCCGCCCTCTTCTCCAAGCTGAGCCGCAACATCACCGTTGCTGCCCGTCTCGGCGGCGACCCGCTGCCTGAGAACAACGCCAGCCTCGCCGCTGCTGTTGCCAAGGCCAAGGCTCAGTCCATGCCTAAGGACAAGATCAAGTCCGCTATCGACAAGGCCTTCGGTTCGGGTGCCGACGCCGCCGTCTACGAGAACATCGTGTACGAGGGCTACGGTCCCGCCGGTGTCGCCGTCTACGTCGACTGCCTGACCGATAACCGCAACCGCACCGCCGCCGATGTCCGTTCCGCCTTCTCCCACGCTGGTGGCAACCTGGGCACCTCCGGCTCCGTCGCCTTCCAGTTTGAGCGCAAGGGCCAGATCGTCGTCGCCAAGGAGATCCTGGACGAGAACGCCAAGAAGGAGACCATGATCGCCAACGGTGCTGCCGGTGACGAGGATGAGTTCATGATGGCCATCGCCGAGGCCGGTGGCGAGGACTACGAGGACGCCGGCGAGGAGTGGATCGTCTGGACTACTGCCAACGAGGTCATGGCTGTCTCCAAGGCGCTCGAGGAGCAGGGCGTCCAGGTCAAGGGTTCCGAGACCACCATGGTCCCGACTACCCCGACCGAGGTCTCCGGCGCCGACGCCAAGAAGGTCCAGCGCCTTATCGACCGTCTCGAGGAGCTCGACGACGTCCAGGACGTCTACAGCACCATGGACATGACCGACGAGGTCATCGCTGCCCTCGAGGAGGAGTAGCGCCTGCACGGGTTAAGCCGTGCATATCTGGGCATAATGAAGCGAGCATGCAAGCCTCGTGGAATAGATGAGCCGGATCCGCGTGCGTATGGCACCGGACCCGGCTCTTTTATAATGATGCGAATCGTTTTGCATTCTGTGGACCGAAACCTGAAGGGAGCGCGCGTGCGCGTACTCAAACGAGCCCTAGCGATCGTGTATCTTGCCGCCTCCATCGTGGCGCTGGGTACGCTTGTCTGCCAGTTCTGGGGACCGTATACGTATCGCTTTATGCTGCTGTTGCGTGACACCATGCCTCGCGTCGTCGTTACGGTGTGCGCCGCTATCGTGGCGCTTGGCGTGCTCATCGGTTTTTTCCGCCTGATGTTCGCGCGTCGCGAGCCGTCCTGCGTGCATCCGGCGGGGGAGCGCAATATCGAGGTCACGCTCGCAGCGCTTTCCTCGTGCGCCCGTGCCGCGGCAGAGTGCGATGATCGCGTGATGGTTGAGCATATCGAGGCGCGCGTTCAAGGCTCCGACGAGTCGCGCGTTCGTTTTAAGGTCGAAGCCATCGCGCTCGACGACCGGGACGTGGCCTCCCTTGCAGCCGCGATGCAGCAGCGCATCGAGAAGGCCTGCGACACCATGCTCGGCACGCCGGGCACGACCGCGCGCGTCCGTTTTTTGCTGTCCAAGACTACCGTCCAGACCGTGGAGGTTTCCGGTGAGTGATACCAACCAAGACAAGACCGCCCGCACGCCGCGCCTGACGATCGACCAGAACGCTACGCCGGCAGGCGAGTCCGCCGACGCCAAGCCCGAGGCCGGCGAGCAGCACGACAGCGCCGCCAACGACTTCGACGAGGCCATGGGTCTCATCAAAGGTACGGGCGCTGCTATCTGGAGCTATGCCGTGCGCCATCCCAACACTACGCTCGGCGCCGTGGCAGGCTTTATCCTCGCTGTGCTGGTACTTACGTTGGGCCTGTGGGACACGCTCGTCATCGCATTCTTTGTGCTGATCGGCGCCGTGATCGGCCAGATTCGCGACGGGGAGAACGGTATCGTCAACTTCTTCGGCCGCCTGTTTAGCGGCCGCTAATACGTATTCGACTGTCGCATCCGCGGCAGGCATAAGGAGGAACCATGGCTTTTAACACGAAGGTCGATGTGGCCGATACCGAGCTCGAGGCGAATGAGGCCGTCGCCGATGCCGGGGACGTGACGCTCGAGGACGAGGCGCTCGTCGAGGCCGAGTCCGATGCGGACGAGGACAACGAGGAGATGGACGACGAGGAAACGGACGAGTCCGAGGACTCGCTGACCTATTCCAACGGCGTGATCGAGAAGATCGTTGCCATGGCCACCCGCGAGGTTCCGCACGTCCTGGGCATGAAGGGTAACCTCATGCACTTTGTGCAGGAGCAGTTTGGTGCCGAGAACCTGACCAAGGGCGTGACGGTTGAGGTCACCGATGACAACCGCGTGGTCGTCAACATCTCGGTCATCATCGAGTACGGCGCCTATGCGCCTGCGATCTTTGACGACGTTAAGGCGCGCGTCACCGAGCGTCTGGCCGCGATGACCGGCCTTGAGGTGGCAGGCGTCAACCTGCGCATCGAGGATGTCATCACCCCCGAGGAGTACGAGCACCGCACCAGCCAGCACGAGTAACCTACCAAAAAGGGATGTTTATTTTGGCAGGTTTTACCTGCGAAAACGCTAAACGGTCGACCGCGCAAGCAAAAGTGCGGTCGACCGTTTTCTATATGCCCCCGATGCAGGCATACCGCTCGTCTAACTAAGGGTTGCAATCTTCGCGTTCCGCGTTACCCTAATGGGCGCATTGTTTCCAAATTGTTAACGAGGGGTTGCCGTAATGGCCGACGAACACGAGACCGAAAGCAAGGCATGGGCGATTGAAGCCGCTGCGGCAGAGGCGGCGTCGCGTGCCGCCGAGGAGATGCATCGTCCTCCGGTGGTGCCGATGGAGCGCGTTGTCGGTCGCGAGGATATCGAACGTGGCGAGCGCGCCGGCCGCAAGCGCAGCCAGGAACCAGGCTTTCCGCGCTTTTTTGCCGAGCTCAATCTGGGCCTGGTCCTCACGGCCTTTGCCATCGTGGCCTTTAAAACCCCCAATCACTTTGCCTTCGGCGGCACCTCGGGCGTGTCGGTCATTCTTTCCACGCTGTTCCCGACTCTGCCCGTCGGCGTCTTTATGTGGATTATCAACGCGGTCCTGGTCATCCTGGGTTTTATCTTTTTGGAGCGCAAGGCAATCCTTTGGAGTGTCTTTGCCTCGTTTGCGCTTTCGGCCTACGTCTCGCTGTTTGAGCTCTTCATTCCGACGGATGTTTCGATGACGGGCGATATGTGGCTCGACCTGTGTTTTGCCGTCATCTTGCCGGCGCTGGGCAGTGCCATTGTCTTTGACATTGGCGCCTCGACGGGCGGCACCGACATCCTTGCCATGATTCTCAAACGCCGCACGACGCTTGAGATCGGCCGTGCCCTGTTGCTGGTCGATATCGGCATCGTGACCATCGCGGCTTTCCTGTATGGCCCGCGCGTCGGTCTGTACTGCGTGCTCGGTCTGTTTGCCAAGACGCTTGTGGTCGACAAGGCTATCGAGAGCATTCACCTTCGTAAGGTCTGCACGATCATTTGCTCCGAGCCCCTTAAAGTCGAGGAGTTTATCGTCAAGCATCTCAACCGCACGGCAACGATCAGCCGTGGCTACGGCGCTTTCTCGGGCAAGTGCGTCACGGTGATCATGAGCGTGCTGAGCCGTCGCGAGGCAGTGCAACTGCGCCGCTATGCCCGCGAGATTGACCCTGGCGCCTTCATCACCATCGTCGATAGCTCCGAAATCGTCGGCAAGGGCTTCCGCGGCACGAACTAGCCCGGTCGTACCCTTCGAATCATTGAATAAACCGGCTACGTTGCAAATCGGTCATCTTGCGGTATTTGTCCCCACATTGGGCGATAATGATGCCAAAGACATCGTTTGCGATCCAGGTGATTCGCTCTAGATACGAAGGGATGATTTCGATGTTCTGTTCGCAGTGTGGCGCCCCCATGGGCGATAACGACAAGTTCTGCGGCGTGTGCGGTGCCCCTAATACCGAGGTTAAGGCCGCCGGTCCCGCTCCGCAAGCTCAACCTCAGCCGCAGGGTCAGCCGTTTGCCCAGCCGCAGCCGCAGCCGTTCGTTGCGCCCCAGCCGGCTATGAACGCGCCCAAGGGTTGTATGGCTCAGGCCTTCAACGACATGCTTAAGGTTCCCGGCGCCTTGGTTCGCGTATGCCAAATCGCCTTTTTGCCGGCGCTGATCTGTGTTGTCTCGGTGCTGGTGCTGTTTATCCCCGTTATCGGCGGTATCGCAGCGGCCATTGGCTTTTTGCTCGCGTACGTGGCAAGCGTGTGCGGCGCGGGCTTTGCCATCGAGTGGGGTCGTGACCTGTCGCTCAAGGATGATAACGGCATGGAGCGTCCGCTGCTGCGCTCGACCTCGTTTGGATTGGGCATTTTCTCGTCTGTCATTACCGGTGTGCTCGAGTTCGTGGCCATTATTCCGGTGATTGGCGTGGTGTTCTCGGCTATCGAGAGCGTCGTGATCGGTGCCGTCGGCTCGTACTATTACTCCGGTTCGAGCGGTCTCGAGGCCGCACTCTTCGGCTCGATGGGCCTGCTCGTCTTTGCCATGATCGTGTCGGTGGTACTGGGCATCTTCTTTAAGATGTTTGGTGATGCTGCCGTGATGCACTTTGCCGTCGTCGGGCGCGTGGAGAGCGCGTTCTCGCTTGAGAAGGTTTGGAAGTCCTATAAGGCCAACCTGGGCAAGTTGTTCTGCGCATCGATTCTCCCCGAGTTTTTGACGGGCATCGTGTCGCACATCATCACGTGGATCTTCACCGCCATCTTCGGCGCCATTGCTACGTTTGGTATGTATAGCTATTACTATCGCCCCACGGGTCTTGAGGCAATCATCGAGGGCGGCGGCATCACGCTCATTCTGTTCTTGATGATCATTGCCTTTGTCACGGTGTTCCTGACTGTGTTTGGCAAGATGCTCAAGTATCGCGCCGTTGGCTATTGGGCGGCACGTCATGCCAGCGAGTGGGCCGATGAGGATGCCGACGATGTCCTGACGTTTGTGCTCCCGGGTGAGAAGAAGCCTGCTCCTGCGGGGTTCAATCCCACGGCCGCCACTTGTGCTGCCCCTGCGCCTGCCCCTGCCCCGGCACCTGCGCCTGCCCCTGCCCCGGCACCCGCGCCTGCACCTGCTCCGGCACCTGCCCCGGCACCCGCGCCTGCACCTGCTCCGGCACCTGCCCCTGAACCCGTACCGGCGCCCGAGGCGACGCCTGCGGAACCCGATTGGAATGCCGTTGCCACGCCGGCGGATGAGCCGGGCGATAATCCTGCTGCCGAAAACAATCAAACCGAATAGTCGGTCGAGGCGCCCTGGGCAACTGAGCCCGGGGTGCCTTTTTCTACTGCGGAAGCAAGAAAATGCCTGGGAAAACGGTTGCAGCAATATTTCTCGGAAATTGGTCAATGTTGCGCAACAACGTCGCGGCTATTGTTGAGAACATAGACGTGTAAGGTTTGAAGGCGTGTAACGCCTTAGGAAAAGGAGAAGCTTATGTTCTGTCCCACTTGTGGTTCTCCCATTTCGGATGATGCCAAATTCTGCCCCGTCTGCGGTTCTGCCGTCGGTGCCGCTTCCGCTGCTCCTGCTCCGCAGCCCGCGCCGCAGCCTGCACCTCAGCCCCAGCCTGCTCCGCAGCCCACGCAGATTCAGCCCACTCCGGTTCAGGCAGTTCAGCCTCAGCCTCAGCAGCAGTACGCCGGCCAGCAGCAGTACACCGGTCAGCAGCAGTATGCTCAGCAGCCTGCACCTGCCCCGATGGGCTATGCTCCGATTAAAACCGACCGTGGCGTGATCGGCTGGCTCCTGCTTTCCATCGTGACCTGCGGCATCTATTCATATTACTTCCTCTATTGCCTCGCTCGCGACATCAATGTCATGTGCCAGGACGACGGCGATTCCACGCCGGGTCTGGCAGCATTTATCCTGCTGTCGTTCGTGACCTGCGGCTTCTACGCACTCTACTGGTACTACAAGATCGGCAACCGCCTGCAGGCTAATGCTCCTCGCTATGGCCTGATGTTCCAGGAGAACGGTACCAGCGTTCTTATGTGGCAGATCGTCGGCGCGCTGCTGTGCGGCCTTGGCCCCATCTTTGCCATGAACATCATCATCAAGAATACCAATGCCATGGCAACGGCTTATAACGTCCGTCTTGGCGCTCGTGCCTAACGATAAGAGCGGCGTGAACAGCTCCCAGGGACATAAGGGCGCGGCGGAACTCATTCGCCGCGCCCTTTCTTGCATCGGCGCGCTCTTTGTCGCCTGGCTCGCACTCTACCTGCTCGATATCGGCTGCGTGTTTCGCCTGATGACGGGCATTCCCTGTCCGGGATGTGGCATGACGAGGGCCTGGCTGGCAGCACTGCGCCTCGATTTTGCGGCGGCCTTTGCCTACCATCCGCTGTTTTGGGTGGTGCCGATTGCGTTTGTGCTCGCGTTCGTGCGCGAGGAGGTGACGTCGAGCAAGCTAAAGCGCGGCATCGACATTGCGGTTATTGTTCTGTGCGTGCTGGTCGTTGCCGTATGGATCGTGCGCCTTATCAACCCGGCAGACGCGGGCCTGCTCTTTGGTGGCCACGCTCCCGCCGGAGTTCCCACCGATATCATCCACCTCGAAACCCCACGCTGGCTCACCATCCTTCGCTCTTACCTGTCGTGACGGAGGACGCGCTAGAAAAACGGTCGACATATAAGCGGGGGCGAACGTTGAGATAACGTTCGCCCTCGCTTTGCTCTAGCCAGGTTGTTATGGGTGGGCGTGACGGCTACTCGCCATGCTTCTCCTCGTGGCGAGCGGCAGCCCGCGCATCGTGGATGCCCTTGATTGCGGCATGGCGGGCGGTACGGGCATCGTGCATGGCGTCGCGGGCCTCGGCGGCCGTTGCCTTGGCAGAGCGCAGCTTGGCTGCCAGGTCGGGATTGGTCTCGGCAACCGCGGCGATCGTGGGGCCGTCGAGCTCTTCTTGCGTGGGCTCGGCCAAAAAGTCGATGGCATACTGAGCGGCTACCATGGAGCCCTTGGCGAGCACGCTCTCGTCGATCTTATAGAAGCAGGAGTGCTGGGCATAGGTGGCGCCGATCTGGGGATTGCGCGCGCCGACAAAGGCGAGCACACCTGGCACGCGACGCAGGTACTCCGAGAAGTCCTCGCCCGAAAGCGTGCCGCGGTAATGGCCCTCGCCTGCGGGGCCCAGGCACTTGAGCACAGCTTGGCGGCAGCGCTCGCTCGAGGCGGCATCGTTTTCGACCTTGTAGTTGGCGATGGTGTAGTCGGTGAGTTCGGCCTCGGCGCCTAGCGCTGCTGCGGTGTGCTCCACGATGCGGCGCATAAGCTCGGGCATCTCCTCATGCGTTTTGTCGCCATAGGTGCGCACCGTGCCGGCGAGGTACGCCGTGCCGGCGATAACGTTGCGCGCGGTGCCGCCGTGCAGCTCGCCGACGGTGATGACGGCGGGTTCGTAGGGGCTAATCTCGCGCGAGACGATGGTCTGCAGGGCGTTGACGATCTCTGCCGCAACCATAACGGCGTCGTGGCCGCGCTGGGGCATGGCGCCATGGCACGAGGTGCCGCGGACGTCGATGCGGAACCAGTCGGTGTTTGCCATGCGTGGGCCGGGCTCGCAGCTTACGGTACCGGCGTCGACCTCGCTCCAGATGTGCGCGGCGTAGGCGCCATCGACGCCGTCGAGCACACCCGTGCCAATCATGAGTTTGGCGCCCTGGCCGTTTTCCTCGCTGGGCTGGAATACGATGCGAATCTCGCCGTGGATGTCATCGGTCATGTGGCGCAGAATCTGCAACGTGCCGAGCATCATGGCGATATGGCAGTCGTGACCGCAGGCGTGCATGCAGCCCTCATTGACGCTGGCGAACTCCTCGCCGGTCTGCTCAGTGACGGGCAGGGCGTCGATATCGGCGCGCAGCAGGATGCGGCGGCGCGGCGTGCCGTCCTCGCGGTAGGCATCCGGCGCGGTGCCGCGAAGCGTCGCCACCAGGCCCGTCTTGAGCGGACGCTCGTAGGGGATATTCATGGCGTCGAGCTGGTTGGCGATATCGGAAGTCGTGCGCTCCTCGGCAAGGCTCAACTCCGGGTGCTTATGGAAGTGCCAGCGCTGCTTGATGATGTAGGGTTCAAACTCGGCGGCGATATCCTGGATGGCCGCGGTGACGTCGTCTGCCGCGCGAACCTCGGTTGCCGCCATAATTTGCTGTGCCTTGGTCTTCGTCATGGTCGATTTGCTCCTTGCTGGGTTGATCGCAAAATCGTACAGGCTTTCTCCAGTATGCCACCTGCCGCTAGGGCTGGTAAAGTTGCCGTTTGCCGCTTGGGGTTTTGTTACAAGGGCGGGGGAGTACACTCGGGGGTGTTGAATTACCTGCCAGAGATGGGGATGCCCATGCGACATATCGATCGGATTATTCGCTCCAAGAACGTCTTTACCGCGCAAGACGGCATCGATACCGCCCGCGAGTTGGCGATCGCCATCGCGGGCGATCGCATCGTCGCGGTCGGCGCGCCCGATGACGTGATTGCCGCCGCCCCTGCCGCCACGCCGGTGGTCGATTACGGCGAGCAGTTCATCTGCCCCGGTTTCCACGATGCGCACCTGCATTTCTTCCATACTTCGGTCGGTTCCTCGCCGTACATGCTCATGGATATGGGCACGTCCGAGGCAGCATTGGTGCAGCATGCACGCGAGTTTTCCCAAGGCTTGCCCGACGACGCCTGGGTCGTGACCCAGGGCTGGCGCGATTACCGCTGGGATCCGCCCGAGCATCCTACCAAGGCCTCCCTCGACGCCGCCTTCCCCGGTCGCCCCTGTGTTATGTATTCGGGCGATGGGCATACGCTGTGGCTCAACAGCCGCGCACTCGAAGCCCTCGGCGTGACGCGTGACAGCGAGCCTCCGGCGGGTGGCAGTTACGACAAAGACTCAAACGGTGAGCTTACGGGTATTGCCCACGAGGCAGCTGCTATGCAGCTGCTGCCGCGCTGCCTGGAATGGCTGGGCGAGGACCGCATCGCGAGCGCTTACGGCGACCAGATGAAGCGTATGGCCGAGCAAGGCATCACCTCAATCTGCGATATGTCGCTCATGCCCATGCCGGGCTGCGACTTTATTCGCGACGATGTTTACGACAGGCTGCAGGCCGCCGGCAAGCTGGGCATCCGCGCCCATCTGTTTCCCACGCTGCTGGATGACCAATCGCGCTTGGAAGAACTCCAGACCCGCTACGCAAACAACGCGCTGCTCTCGGCGCCAGGATTTAAACAGTTCTTCGACGGCGTGTCGAGCGAGCATACCGCATACCTCACTGAGCCCTATACTAACCCGCGCTTCCCGGGCGACCAGGGTCGCCTGACGGTTCCTGTCGAGCGCATGCGCAAGTTGGTTCTGGCGGCAGCCGAGCGCGGCCACACCGTGCGCATCCACGTTATCGGCGACGGTGCCATCCATGCCGCACTCGATATCTTTGAGGAGGCGGCAGAGCTCTACGGCCTGCCCCAGCACGGTCATAATACGCTTGAGCATTTGGAGAATCTGCTGCCTCAGGACATCGATCGTCTGCGCAAGCTCAACGTCATTGCCTCGAGCCAGCCTTGCCACATCACGCTCGACCCGGGTGGCCCGGAGCGCGACCTGGGCCTGGAACGCAGCCGCATCATGTGGCCGTTTGCGACCTATAAGCAGCGCGGCATCCGCCAAGCTTTTGGTACCGACAGCCCCATCACGGCCGTTACCAGCATGAACGTGCTCTACACGGCTATTACGCGCCAAGACCCTCGCAGCCACTGGCCCGAGGGCGGCTGGCTCCCCAGCGAGCGCATCGATGCGGCAACGGCCCTGCGCAACTACACGCTTGGTAGCGCGTACGCAGCGGGCGACGAGCAAAACCTCGGCAGCCTGGAGCCCGGCAAATACGCCGACCTGGTAGTCCTGGACCAAAACCCGCTCACCATTGACCCACAAGAGCTCCAGGCTACCAAGGTTCAAGCCACCTACCTGGCAGGCAACTTGATTTACGAGCGCTAACCCCATCCGCATCGCCATTTTGCTGCACTGACTTTTCTGAATGCCGGGCCCGAGTTAGTCAACCTGGCTCCCGGGGCGGACCGGAGGGCATGAAGTTTGTCGCGAGTTCCGCACGCAAAGGAAAGCACTTAATGTGCTTTCCGTCTTGCGCAGGACTGTAGAGCAGCAAACTTCATGCCCTCCGGTCCGCCCCGGGAGCCACTGCCGAGTTATCCCTCGGCATTCAGAAAATCTAAGTGCCAAAAAATAAGATTTTTTGACTCCGTGTTGTATAACCCGCCATTCGTGGGTACCATTCAACGCGTACGCAAACAAAAAGGGTTAACCCGCGCGGCATGACCGCGCGGCCCAAAAAGGAGGAAACAAGCATGTCGTCTTTGAAGCCGCTTGCAGATCGCGTCCTGGTCAAGCCCGACGAGGCCGAGCAGAAGACCGCTTCTGGCCTGTACATCGCTAGCAACGCTCAGGAGAAGCCGCAGCGCGGCACCATCGTTGCCGTTGGCGCCGGTAAGGTCAACGACAAGGGCGAGCGCATCCCCATGGACGTTCAGGTCGGCGACGTTGTCATCTACGGTAAGTTTGGTGGCAACGAGGTCAAGGTCGACGGCGAGAAGTATCTGCTGATGCGCGCCGACGACATCTACGCCGTCGTCGAGGCCTAGTCTCGTCAGAATCTCTGATTCGTCTTTGAACGCGTCCGCCGTATAAGACTCGGAAACGGCGACGCGAGTCACATTTCTTTTGGAGGATTACCTACCATGGCAAAGAACATTACGTTCAACACCGATGCCCGCGCCAAGCTCGCAAAGGGCGTCAACACTCTGGCCGACGCCGTTACCGTCACCATGGGCCCCAAGGGCCGCTACGTCGCTCTGCAGCGCACGTTCGGTGCCCCGACCATTACCAACGACGGCGTTTCCGTCGCCAAGGAGATCGAGCTCGAGGACAACATCGAGAACATGGGCGCTCAGCTGGTGAAGGAGGTCGCCACCAAGACCAACGACACCGTGGGTGACGGCACCACCACCGCAACCCTGCTCGCTCAGGCTATCGTCAACGACGGTCTGCGCAACGTCGCCGCCGGCGCCAACCCGCTGGCCATCCGTCGCGGCATCGACAAGGCTGTAAACGCCGCTGTCGCCGAGATGAAGAAGCAGGCCAAGCCGGTCGAGACCAAGGAGCAGATCGCTTCCGTCGGCACCATCTCCGCTGGTGACCCCGAGGTTGGCGAGAAGATCGCCGAGGCCATGGAGGTCGTGGGCAAGGACGGCGTCATCACCGTCGAGGATTCCCAGACGTTCGACATTACCATCGACACCGTCGAGGGCATGCAGTTCGACAAGGGCTATGTCTCTGCTTACTTCGTCACGGACAACGACCGCATGGAGGCCGTGATGAAGGATCCGTACATTCTCATCACCGACCAGAAGATCTCCAGCGTCCAGGACATCATGCCTGTTCTCGAGGCTGTTCAGCGCGCTGGCCGTGGCCTGCTCATCATCGCTGAGGACATCGACGGCGAGGCTCTGCCGACCCTGGTCCTCAACAAGATCCGTGGCGCCCTCAACGTCTGCGCCGTCAAGGCCCCGGGCTACGGCGATCGCCGCAAGCGCATCCTCGAGGACATCGCCGTCCTCACCGGTGGCCAGGCCGCTCTGGACGAGCTGGGCGTGAAGGTCGCTGACATCACCGCCGATATGCTCGGTACCGCTAAGTCCGTCACCATCTCCAAGGACAACACCGTCGTCGTCGGCGGCGCTGGCTCCAAGGAGGCCATCGACGCCCGCATCGCTCAGATCAAGGGCGAGATGGAGAACACCACCTCTGACTTCGACCGCGAGAAGCTCCAGGAGCGCCTGGCCAAGCTCTCCGGTGGCGTTGCCGTCATCAAGGTCGGCGCTGCTACCGAGTCCGAGCTCAAGGAGATCAAGCACCGCGTCGAGGACGCCCTGCAGGCTACCCGCGCTGCTGTCGAGGAGGGCATTGTCGCTGGCGGCGGCGTCGCCTTCATGGACGCTGCTCCTGCGCTCGACGCTGTTGAGATCGACGACCCCGAGGAGAAGATTGGCGTCGATATCGTCAAGAAGGCTCTGACCGCTCCGGTCGCTACCATCGCCAAGAACGCTGGCTTTGAGGGCGCTGTCGTGGTCGACAAGGTTGCCGAGCTGCCCGCCGGCCAGGGTCTCAACTCTGCCAACGGCGAGTGGGGCGACATGATCGAGATGGGCGTCCTCGACCCCGTCAAGGTCAGCCGCGTCACCCTGCAGAACGCTGCTTCTGTCGCCAGCCTGATCCTCATCACCGAGGCCACCGTCTCCGATGTGCCCAAGAACACTCAGCTTGAGGACGCTATCGCTGCTGCCACCGCTGGTCAGCAGGGCGGCGGTATGTACTAAGGCCGACAAGGTCTAGAACTCCCACCGGGAATCCGGGGGCGTGACGGGGTTTCTCTCCGGAACGTCCTCGGACATGCAAAGAGGCTCCGCATCGCGCTTCGCGCTGCGGAGCCTCTTTGCGTCCTGACGCTCCTATTTGGCAAGGTGTTTTTTAGAATCCATTTTGCGTTCGGCCTCG
>CAUHCN010000013.1 GCA_959604825.1 uncultured Collinsella sp.
CGGCTCAGGGCGATATACGCCGTGATGCGCGACCGGGTGCCCTACCGGGAGTAGCGTCGAAGGTTGACAAAACTATAGGAACACCCAATGACTAGTGGCGGCGGGCGTTGAGTTCGCCGGCCAGTTCGTCGAGGGTGATGCCGTAGCGCTCGAGCGTCACGAGCAGGTGGTAGATCAGGTCGCCGGCCTCGTAGCGGATGTGATCGTGGTCGTTATCCTTGCAGGCCATGATCACCTCGCTCGCCTCCTCGGCAAGCTTCTTGAGCAGCTCGTCCTCGACGTCGGTCAGCAGACGCGCGGTATAGCTCTCCTGCGGCGATGCGTCGCGACGACTGTGAATCACCTCGGCCAGTCCCGTCAGCGTCTCACCGATGTTTCCCGGCTGCACGTTAGCTGTTCTGACTCCCATGGTTATTTCCTCTCGTTACTGCAGCGTAAAGTAGGTACCGGCCTCATCGAACCGAGGCTTTGCGCCCTTTTTCTCAAAGAACTCGACGATGACGGCATGGGCCTCATCGAGCCTTTCCTTCTCGGCCTCGAGCCAAAGCGACTGCGCCCCGCAGGCATCAGTCAGGTGCACGCGGCATGGCACGCCCGCGCGGAGGAGCTCGGTGTTGCATTCGGCGACCTCGAACGGCGTCACGACTTTCATCGCACTCCCCCTTCCACGCGCTTAAAGAAGCAGGTACGGTTGCCGGTGTGGCAAGCCGGGCCCGGAGAGTCGACCTTGACCAGCAGCGTATCGCTGTCGCAGTCGGCCCAGAGCTCCTTGACCTCCTGCATGTTGCCGCTCGTCGCGCCCTTGTTCCAGAGCTCCTGGCGGCTGCGGCTCCAAAACCACGTGGTGCCGGTCTTGAGCGTCAGCCCCACCGACTCCTCGTTCATCCAGGCAACCATAAGCACCTCACCGGTGTCATACTGCTGAACCACACAAGGAATCAGCCCGCGGGCGTCGTATTTAAGATCCGCTGGAGTAGTAATTTCTTTCATTTCAATTCCCCAATTTAAACATCGCAGGTCGGCGAGGGTTGTCCAGGTGCCGCAGGTTGTCGTGAAAGAGGAGCGACGCGTACTTTGGTACGCGAGCGACGGTTTGAGCGGCAAGATGCGGTGCCTGGGCAAGCCGCAGCACTAAAAGTCCAACCTCACAGGAATACCTTGAGAGGCCATATATTCCTTCACCTGGCGAATGCTGAAGGTTCCAAAGTGAAAGACGCTGGCCGCCAGCACGGCGTTGGCTTCGCCCTCGATCACGCCCTCGGCAAAATGCTCGAGCGTGCCCACGCCGCCGCTCGCGATGACGGGAATCGGCACCGCACGCGCCACGGCACGGGTGAGCGCCAGGTCAAAGCCGGCCTTGGTGCCGTCGCGGTCCATGCTGGTGAGCAAGATCTCGCCGGCGCCGCGACGAGCCGCTTCCTCGGCCCACGCCACCGCGTCGATACCTGTGGCGTTGCGACCGCCCGCCGTGAAGACCTCCCACTTGTCGGCTCCCGGCTCACCAGGCAAACCAACACGCTTGGCATCGATCGCCACGACCACGGCCTGGCTGCCAAACGCCGCGGCGGCTTGGCTGATCAGCGACGGGTCGCGCACGGCGGCAGAGTTAAGCGACACCTTGTCGGCGCCGGCGGCAACCATGGTCCGCATGCCCGCCAGGTCGCGAAAGCCGCCGCCCACGGTATAGGGAATGGCCAGCTCCTCGGCCGCATGCGCCGCCATCTCGATAGTCGTCGCACGGTTGTCGCTCGTGGCGGTAATGTCCAGAAAGACGACCTCGTCTGCACCCTCGCGGTCGTAGGCACGGGCCAACTCCACCGGGTCGCCCGCATCGCGCAGGCTCACAAAGTTGACGCCCTTGACCACGCGGCCGTCCTTAACATCCAGACAGGGAATCACGCGTTTGGTTAGCATGGGCTACTCCTCCCCTCGGGCGGCGGCCAACGCCTGGGCCAGCGTAAAGTTGCCCTCGTAGAGCGCACGACCGGTGATGGCACCCTCGATGGCGTCCTCACCCACCGCGGCAAGCGCGCGGATATCGTCGAGCGTCGAGATACCACCCGACGCCACGACGGGAAAGCCCGCGACCTCGGCCACATGACGATACGCCGCCACATCGATGCCCGTCTGCATGCCGTCACGCGCGATGTCAGTGTAGACCAGGTGCTTAAAGCCCAGCTCGGTGAGCTGCGCCACAGCGTCGTCGAGTGACACGCCCGCGCCGTCGCGCCAGCCGTTTACCTTGACCTGGCCATCGCGTGCGGCAATGTCAGCCACCAGCAGCTCGCCAAAGCCTTCGGCTGCCACCTCGGCAAAACCCGGCTCGGTCACCAGCACCGTGCCCAGTGCGATGCGACGCGCGCCGTAGCCGGCCAGCTCGTCGATGCGTGCAAGCGAACGAACGCCGCCGCCCACGTCCACGGACAGACCGTCGACGCCGCAGATGGCCTTAATCGCCGCCGAGTTGGCAGTGCACGCGTCCTCGTCCTCGCCAAAGGCAGCGGACAGGTCGACGACGTGCACCCAGCTCGCGCCCTGCTCGGCAAAGGAGCGGGCAACGGCAACGGGGTCGTCGGAATATACCTTGCAGCGGCTCCGGTCGCCGCGCTCCAGGCGCACGACCTTACCGTCGATCAGATCGATTGCGGGAAACAGGATCATAGGCCGGCCTCCTCGACGATGTTGACGAAGTTCTTAAGGACGCGCTGACCCAGCGCGGAGGATTTCTCGGGATGGAACTGGCAGCCCCACACGTTGCCGTGACGTACGATGCACGGGAAGCTCCGCGTGTAGTGCGTGCGCGCCAGAACATCGGCGGCATCGGCATCGTCGGCCACCGCATAGCTGTGGGTGAAGTACATATTGGCGCCCTCGGCAAAACCGGCGAGCAGCGGATCGGCCGCGCCGGCGGGCGTCATGTGCACCTGGTCCCAGCCCACGTGCGGCACCTTTAGGCGGCTCGACTCCAAGCGCGTGCACGAACCGCGCATGATGCCCAGGCCATCGACCCAAGGGGCACCGGCCTGCTCGGGAGCGCTGCCATCCGCAGCCGCGCCCTCATCCGCAGGCACGCCCTCGTCGCCACGCTCAAAAAACAGCTGAAGGCCCAGGCAGATGCCGAGCAGCGGAGTTCCGGCGGCAACGGCGTCGAGCACCGCGTCCGCCTCGCCGCTCTCGCGCATAAAGGCAATCGCGTCGTAGAACGCGCCAACGCCCGGGATGACCAGGCCGTCAGCGTTGCGGATCTGATCCGGATCGTCCGACGTGCAGGCGGCGGCACCGGCGCGCGCAAGCCCGCGCACGACGCTCGACAAGTTACCCTTGTGGTAATCGACCACCACGATCTTCGGTTCGCCCACGCGACCCTCCCTTTTTCCATTCAAAACCACCACAAAGGGGACAGGCACCTTCGTGGTGGTTTTACCTCTTTTGAACGCACCGCCCGCCAAACCACCACGAAGGTGCCTGTCCCCTTTGTGGTGGTTTTTACCCTTGTGACGGTTACAGCGAGCCCTTGGTGCTGGGGATGCCCTGCACGCGGGGGTCGAGCTCGCAGGCGTGACGCATCGTGCGGCCCACGGCCTTAAAGGCGGCCTCGATAATGTGATGTGAGTTACCGCCCGCCAGCTCGCGCACGTGCAGCGTGAGCTTGGCGTCGCGCGCGAAGGCGTAGAAGAACTCGACGGCCAGCTCGGTATCAAAGGTGCCCACGCGCTCAGTCGGCACGGGCAGCTCGCAGTAGGCCTGCCCGCGACCCGAGATGTCAACGGCGGCCATCACGAGCGTCTCGTCCATGGCGATCGCCGCGTCGGCAAAGCGCGTAATGCCCGCCTTGTCACCCAGCGCCTGGCAAAACGCCTCGCCCAGCACAATACCCGCGTCCTCGACGGTGTGATGTGCATCGACCTCGACGTCGCCCACCGCGCGCACCGTCAAATCAAACAAGCCATGGCGGCCAAAGGCGTTGAGCATGTGGTCGAAAAACGGCACGCCGGTCGAGATATCGCACGTACCGGCTCCATCCAGGTCGAGCTTGACGACAATGTCGGTCTCGCCCGTCTTACGGGTTACCTCGGCATAACGGCCCATCTACATCTCCTCCTTTACCAGCGCGGCAAACGCAGCCAGCACCTCGTCGTTTTCCTGCGGGGTGCCCACGGTAATGCGCAGGCAGTCCGCAAGCCCCGGCGCGTAGCTAAAGTCGCGCACCAAAATCGAATACTCATCGCGCAGACGCTCGCGCACGCGCGTGGCATGCGGCGTGCGCACGAGCACAAAGTTCGCCGCGCTCGGCCATGCCTCCACGGGCAGGCCCTCGGCAGCCATTGCGCGCAGTGCGCACAGCTCGCGCTCGCGCTCGGATGCGACCTGTGCCACCACGGGCGCGTAGGCATCGCGGGCACGCACGCAGGCAAGAGCGGCGGCTTGGCTCAGAACGTTGACCGAATAGATCTGGCGAATCGCCGCGAACACCTCGATAACCTCGGGCGCCGCAATCACGTAGCCCAGGCGCGTGCCGGCGGCGCCAAACGCCTTGGACAGCGTGTGCAGAATCACCAGGTTGGGATGCTCGGCGATAAGCCCCTGCGCCGTGGTGGCCGCGCCAAACGAATCGTCGGCAAACTCAACGTAGGCCTCGTCGACCATGACCATGCCGGGGCACGCATCGCACAGCGCCGCGACAAAGTCGAGCGGTGCCACGTCACCCGTGGGGTTATTGGGCGAGGTCACGATTGCCAGGTTGCACGCCGGCGCTGCCGCGAGCACAGCTGCCTGGTCGAGCTCAAAGGTCGCGGGGTCGCGCCACACGTCGCACACCTCGGTCTGGCAGAGCGACGCAAAGAAGGCATACTCGCTAAAGCACGGCGGGCAGTTGAGCAGAGTTCTCCCCGCGCCGCCAAACGCCAGCAGATAGTTATAGAGCAGCTCGTCGCCGCCGTTGCCCACGCAGATGTTCTCGCGCGTCATGCCATGCCAGGCAGCAAGCTCGTCGCGCAGGTCGTTCGACATGGGATCGGGATAGCGATTGAGCGGTGTGGCAGCCAAGGCAGCGTCGATCGCCTCGCGCACGCCGGCCGGCACGGGATAGGTGTTCTCGTTAGCCGAAAGGTTGATGCGCGTAGGCGTAAAGTTGGGATCGTAGGGCTCAATACCGGCCAAGTAGGGCTGGAGGAGCTCCTTCATGCGGGGCGTCAGCTCGGCCATATTAGGCCTCCTCGCCGGTCGGGCCAGCGGCGCCGCCCGCAGCAGCCGCCAGGTCCACTCCCTCGGCAACCGTCGCCACGGCGTCGCCCGGCCAGGCAACCTTGGTCAGGTCGGCCGCGGCCAGCGACTCGGCGCTCACGGCATCCTCGCCCTGCTCCAACACGCGGCGGCGCAGCGCGGCGGAAAGCGCGTGTGCCCACAGACCCTCGGCCTCGGCTAGACGCTGCGTGGCAGGAGCATCGGAAAGCAGGCCCTCGGGCGTATAGCAAATGACGCTCGAGCGCTTAACGAACTCTTCGACCGAAAGCGGGTTGGAGAACATGGCGGTGCCGCCGGTCGGCAGCGTGTGGTTGGGGCCGGCGACGTAATCGCCGAGCGGCTCGGAGCTCCAGGCGCCCACAAAGATGGAGCCGGCGTTGCGAATGCCGCCGAGCAGGCCCATCGCGTCCTTGCAGTGCAGCTCAAGGTGCTCAGGTGCCACGGTGTTCACGGCCTCGACGGCAGCAGCCATGTCGGCGGCCACCACGATGGTGCCCTCGTTGTCGAGCGAGGCGCGCGTAATCTCGGCACGCGGCGATTGCGCCACCAGAATGTCGATACCTGCCTCGACCTCGCGCGCAAACTGCTCGTCGCAGGTCACCAGATAGCATGCAGCCAGCGGATCGTGCTCGGCTTGGGCCATCAGGTCGGCCGCGACCACCATGGGTTTAGCCGTGGTATCGGCCAGCACGCAAACCTCGGAGGGGCCGGCGACCATGTCGATGCCCACGTCGCCCGAGACAATCTGCTTGGCTGCGGCGACAAAGGCGTTGCCCGGACCGGTGATTTTGTCGACACGCGGAATGGTCTCGGTACCGTACGCCAGCGCGGCCACGGCCTGGGCGCCGCCCACCATATAGATCTCGTCCACGCCGCCGAGCTTGGCCGCGGCGAGCGTATAGGGACTGATCAGGCCATCCTTTTGCGGCGGCGTCACCATGACCACGCGCTTGACGCCGGCCACCTTGGCGGGAATGGCGTTCATGAGCACGGTGGAGGGATACTGTGCGCGACCACCCGGCACGTAGATGCCGGCAGCGGCAAGCGGGGTCACCTTAACGCCGAGCATCGTGCCGTCCGGGCGCGTGGTAAACCAGCTCTGCTCGACCTCGCGCTGGTGGAACTCGCGAATCTGACGCGCAGCCTTCTCGAGCGCGGCGACAAAAGCGGGATCGAGGCCTTCGAGCGCGGCATCGATCTGCTCTTGCGGCAGACGGAAGCTCTGTAGCTCAACACCATCAAAACGCCGACAGTAATCGTGCACCGCGGCATCGCCGTTAGCGCGCACGTTGGCCACGATATCGCGGGCGGCGTCGACGATGTTTTGCGGCAGCACGCCCTTGCGGTTAAGCTGGTTGGTAACGAGGCGCTCACCGGGAGCAAGCTTGATAGTCTTCATATCGGTATCCCCTATCGGTCGAGGTTTTGTTCGAAAAACGAGAGACCGGGCGGCGGCGTCAGTCGACCTGCCGCCCGGACGTTGGGGCGCCCGTGCGTGCTCGCGCTATTGTGCCGAGCCCGCAACGGGCTCAAAATGCTTGTCCTTCACGGCTGCCGCCAAGCGATCTGCCAGATTGCGTACGCGCGGATCCAGGCGCGCGGCACCCGGGTTGACGAAGAAGCGGGCCGTGCAGTCCATAATGCGGCCGGTGATGACCAGGTCGTTATCGCGCAGCGTGGCGCCCGTGGCGGTAATGTCCACGATGCGGTCGGTCATGCCGACGATAGGGCCCAACTCAATATTGCCGTGCAGCGAGACGATGTCGGCATTCACGCCGCGCTCGGCATACCAGGCACTCGCGATGCGCGGGTACTTGGTTGCCACGCGAAGCGAACCGCGGCGGGCATAGTTGCGCTCGGCCTGACCGGCGCGCCACGCGGGCTCTGCCTCGATAAACGTGCACAGGCCATAGCCCAGGTCGACCAGCTGCAGCAGGTTGAGGTCCGCCTCGATGAGCGAGTCCCAACCGCAGATGCCACAATCGGCACCACCGCAGCCCACAAAGGCAGGCGCATCGCTGGGACGCACGATGACAAACTCGATATCGCCGACCGCGCCCTCGCCGGTACGCGTATCGCGGCCGCGCACAATCAGGTGACGGCCGGGGTCACGCAACTCAGAGACGTCCAGGCCCGCGGCCTCGAGCACGTCGAGCGTGTCGGCCTTAAGCGAGCCCTTGGGAACGGCGATGCGCAGCGGACCCTCGGCACCACGGCCCGCGGCGTGGTCGCCGTCCGAGGCGGCATCCTCGGCCGAGGTGCGTGCGGCCTCCAGGCGCTCGAGCGAAAAGGCGAAGCCCGCCGCCGGCACCTCGATGCCGTCGCCAAATGCGCCGGTAAAGATGGAGTCGTAGCGTCCGCCCGAACCGACCGGATCGGGCAGGCCGCCGGCATAGGCCTTAAAGACCAGGCCCGTGTAGTAATCGAAAGAGTTCATGATAGAGAAGTCAAAGGACAGCACCTGGGCGTCCTCGGGTGCCAGACCCTCGACCAGGGCACGCAGCTCGCGCGTGAGCGGCGCGACAATGCCCGCCGCCGCCAGCAACGCATCGACGCGGTCGAGTACCTCGGCGCCGCCGTGCAAGCGCGGCAGCTCGCTGATGGCAGCCTTGACGGCATCGGGCTCGGTGCTTGCCGCCACGCGGGCATCGAGGCCCACAAAGTCGTTGGCGTGCACGCAGCGCAGGGCCTCGGCAGCCAGCTCGCGATCCTCGCACGCCGCGAGCAGCTCCTTAAACGGGCGCACACTACCTGCGATAATGCGCGCATCGGGCAACGCCAGTTTGCGCACGGCCTCGGCTACCAGCGAGACAATCTCGACATCGCCCGCGGCGTCGCCCGCGCCGATGAGCTCAAAGCCCAGCTGCGTAAACTGACGCGAGCCGCCGGCATTGCGCTGGCACTCGCGAACCACCGGCGCCTCGTAGCGCAGGCGCAGCGGCAGATCGGCCGCGCGCATGCGGGTCGAAACCAAGCGCACGATCGGCAACGTGTTGTCGGGACGAACCACCAGCAAACGCCCGTCATCGTCAAAGAGCTTAAACGGCGTGTCCGCAATGCGGCCACCTTCCTCGAGCGAGCCCTTGTCCTCGAGCAGCGGCGTTTCAACCGGCAGATAATGATGCTCCCTAAAGCAGCCCTTCACCGTACATGCGATCTCCTCGCGTGCCTGAGCCTCCTCGGGCAATATGTCCCGGAATCCCCACGGTGTGGCCGTCATCTGGTGAGCCTCCTCATGCTGTGCTTCGTATAGAACAGAAGACCGGCATAGCTCCGCCGGTCTTCTGGGTACTTTAGCATACTAGAGTGTTTGCGGGGGAAATCCGTCGCAGCCGCTCACACCGTATTCATTTGGAAACATGGGGCAGATTGCCGCAGCCCAACCCCACCTAGGCGCCAATCGCACGACGATACTCTGCCATTACCTGCGCATCGGCAGCTGCGGGGTCGGCAAAATAGCGCCCGTCATAGGTCTCGGCCGAAACAACTCCGCGATAGCCGCGCGCCACCAGCCTATCCAGGTCAGCGCGCATATCGCGGTCGCCGTCACCCCAGGCAAGATGCGTCGTGCCATCTGCCGCAACATCGACAAAATGCACGTGGGCGACATCATCGCCAAGCAGATCGAAGTAATCGTCGATGGTATCCCCCGCCACCGCCATGGCGCCCATATCCAGACACGCCTTAAGTGCCGGATGATCAACTGCTTCGATCATGCGCTTCGTATCGGCCGCCGAGTTCACGATCATCGACTCAACCGGCTGTAGGGCTTCGAGCACCAGTCGCACGCCGCGTTCTCCCGCATGCTCGGCAATCGCACGCAGCATCGAGGCGCTGCGACCCCACGCGTCCTCGATCGGCTCGTTCAAAAATGCCCAGCCGCTCGAGACCATGACCTGCTCGGCTCCAAGTTCCGCCGCGATATCCACAACGTTCTTAAAGTACGCGAGCGTGCGGGCACGCGCCTCATTCCCACGCGCCGCGATATTCCACGGCTTGGGGTTGTTCTGTTCGGGACAAAGCCCCACAATCCGAACTCCATACCGCTGCGACAGCTCCCGCACCTGCTCGAGCGAATCGTATCCATGGCAATCGACATACAGATGCATCGCCCCGGTCCAAAGCTCGCAACACGTGTAGCCCGAGGCCGCTGCCGAGGAAAAGAATTCCTCAAGGTCAAAATAGCGATGGCTGATATTCATGACGGCAAGCTGTGGATACTCCATCTTGTCCACCTTTCGGCAAAAGGGCGCCGCAGCACAGTGTGCGCGACGCCCCCTCTTACATTGTTTTAATTATGACGGATGCCCTACTGAACACCAAGCACTCCAAAGAACGCGCCGGCGATACTCACGAGTAGGATCACGAGCATGATGAGCAGCGGATTCATCTTCTTCTTGAGCATGAGATAGACGATTCCAAACAGCCCCATCGTGACAAAGCCCGGGAAGATTCCGTTGAGCAGCTCGGCGAGCGTCTGAGCGCCATCGCCCGCGCCGACCATGAGCGGAATGTCCACGGTGACCATCTCCATGGTCATAGCACCGATCACCATGGCGCCCATGATAGAGGCCATCTTGACGATCGTGTCCATAATGCCCGATTCCTGGACCTTGCTGATCATGTCCGAGCCAAAGCGATATCCCACAAACGTCAGCAGGTAACGGATGATGTAGTGAGGGACGTTGAACACGAGCAGGAACAAAATCGGGCCAAGAATAGAGCCCTGCAGCGCCAGCGACGTGCCGACACCCGTTGCCAAAATTCGCAGCGTGCCCCAGTAGAAGGCATCGCCCACGCCGGACAGCGGTCCCATCAAAGCAAGCTTGACATTAGAGATCGCGCTCGTGTCAAAGCTATCGTCAGTAGCGTTGACCTCTTCCATTGCGGCAGCAATGGACATGGGGAGCGTCGAGATGTACGGCGTGACGTTATAGAGCTCCATATGGCGCTTGAGTGCGGCCTTAAAGTCTGCATCCTGCGGATACAGCTTGCGAAGGATCGGCATAAGGGCCCACATAAAGCCGATATGGCCCATACGCTCGTAGTTCCAGGAATGCTCATAGGGAATCGAGCGCCAGAACAGCTTCTTAAGGTCTGCGCGGGAAATCAGCCCGTCATAAGAAGACTCAAACTTAAAACTCATCGAACCCACTCCCAATCGCAGGATCCTCGGTTGCCACTGCGGGCTGCTCCGCCTTTTTCTTCTCGCCCAAAACCGTCATCGCGACGACGATGATCGCGGCAAAGATCGCCACGCCCGTCGTGCTAATGCCAAAGTAGGCGACGAGGAATAAGCCAGCGAAGAAGAACGGAGCCACCGTTTTGTTCATAATCATCTGCGCCAGCATCGCAAAGCCGAGTGCGGGCAAGAAGGCGGCGGCGACATCCATGCCGGTCTGAACGAAATCGGGGATGATGTTGAGCAGGCTGGCGACGGCATCGGCGCCAAAGAAGAATGCCAGGGGAATGATCAGCAGACCGCACCAGCTCTGCGCGTAACCGGCGATGAGCATGTTGCGCGTGATGGCCTTGGTGTCCCCGTCCTCGACGTTTTTGTCGATACGGTGCACCAGCAGCAGCATGACCGGCTGGCCCAGGGCCGTATCGAGCGCCAGGACGATCGTTGCGATGGGAATACCCAGGGTCAGGGCCGCCGAAGCGTCCGCGCCGGCCTGCATGGCAAGAGATACACCCAGGATAGTGCCAGAAATCGTATCGGGCGGGTTATATGCACCGACCGAGATGGCGCCGACCATGGCAAGCTCCATCGTGGCGCCCATGATCGTGCCGGTCACCATGTCGCCCATGACAAGGCCAACCAGAGGTCCGAGCACGATCGGGCGCTGGAGGTAGCTCGTGCCCGTCAGCCACTCGGAATAGCCCAAAAGGGCGATCAGGAAAATCAGGATTGTCTTGATAACCATGACAGCCCCTAACCGATGACCTTCGCGGCGTCAGTCTTCGCATCTGCCGGAATCATCTGAATGAACAGCTCGTAGCCCTCGCCGAGCAGCTCTTTGACGTATGCCTCGTTTTCGGGCGTGAGAAATACGCTCGTCGAGACCTGGCGGGCATCCTCGCTAAAGGCAACATTGCCGAGGTTGATCTTCTTGACGCCCATCGCCTTGGCGACGGCACCGGCCTGCTGGATCGTCTCGCAAACCACGAAGAGCTTGTACTTGTCGGTCACACCGCTCTGAAGCGCCTTGACGGCGTCCTCGGTATTTTTGACAACGACCTTGCATCCCTCAGGCTTTGCGAGGGATAGGGCCTGCAGGCGAAGCTTGTCATTGAGGACCGTATCGCTCACCAGCAGGATGCAGTCAGCACCCAGAGCCGAGGTCCAGCTAACGGCAACCTGGCCGTGAAGCAGTCGATAATCTACGCGAATCATTTGAATCATGGTGTGCTCCTAGCGATTAAAACTCGTCGAGTTCGGCCTGCCCCAGCAGGTCGTTGACGTACTTGACCTTGGTGTCGTCCGCCTCTACGATCTGGCGAATGGCCTCATCGATCGGGGTGGAGTCGGGCACGAACAGCAGCTGAATAAGGAGTGGCAGGTTCATATTGGTCACCAGGTGCGTGTTGGGGCGCGTCTGGACGATCTTGGTGAACTCGTTGTTGACGCTGCCGCCAAAGAGGTCGGTGCAAACGACGACCTCATCGTCCGCGGCAAAGCCGTCCAGAATCGCTGCAGCCTCCTTGACCAGGTCCTCGTTTCCGTCGACATACATAGACAGCGCATGGACGTTTTCGCGCTCGCCGGAGAGCAGGCCGATGCTCTCGACGATTCCAGACGCGAAATGAGCATGGGACGCCACGATAAACTGCCTCATTCGATTCCCCTTTCTTGCGAATTTCGGCATAAAAATGCCCGGACGCATGCGCCCGGGCAGGGTGCTTCTTGATCAGTAGCTTATTTATCACCGATTAGTAGTCGAACTGGTGATAGTAACGACGGTAGTTGAGGTTGTGCTTGGTGACCGTCTCGTAGTAAGCGGCAAGGCGATCGGTGATCAGCGAGGAGAGAATCCACGGAGACACGATGACGCGGAACTCGTCGTCAAGGCCCGGGATCGCGAACTCGGCGGTGTCGATGATGTTGATGTCGGTGTCGCCGGTCACGCCGCGGTTGAGGAACGCGCGGACGCGCTCATCGAGCTTGCGGTTCTCGTCCTCGCCCATGAACAGGAACACGGGGACGCCGGGCTCCACGAGCTCGAGGGTGCCGTGGAAGAAGTCGGCCGAGGTGATGTAGCGGGTGCGCTTCCACTGCATCTCCTCGAGGATGCACATCGAGAACAGGATCGTCTCGCCCCACAGGGCGCCGGAGCCGATGAACATGGTGTAGGGGGCCAGGGCGTACTTCTTGGCGAGCTCCTCGGCGCGCGGCTCGAAGCGCTTGCGGATATCGAGCATGTCCTTCCAGATGTCCTTGGTCTGCTCGATAAACAGGTCGAACTTGGGGAAGCAGCCGCGGCGGTTGAGCAGGCGCAGGCCGAAGCAGTCGGCGAGGTAGTAGCCCTTCTCGCAGCCGCCCGAACCATGGTCAGAAGCCATGGCGACGCAGTTCTCGGCACCCACAGCCTGGCCGATGGGGCCCTCGGGCTTGGTCATGGCATAGACGCGTACGCCCATCTCCTTCATCTTCTTGACGGCCTCGAGGACCTCGGGGGTGGTGCCGGACTCGGAGGCGGTGAGCACGACGGACTTCTCGGTCATGCGCTTGTGGCCCATGACGTTCCACTCGGCGGCGTGGATCAGGTAGACCTCGAGGTCGCGGTCGCCGAACTTGTTCATGAGGTACTCGAGCTGCATGAGCTCGTCCCAGGTGCCGCCGACGCCCATCAGGAACACGGCGTCGTAGCCCTCGTCGGCGACCTTGTCGGCAAGGGCGGCCATCTTCTTGCCGGCCTCGTAGACGTTCTTGCCGTCCTCGACGTAGCCCTCCTGGCTAAAGTGCATGATCTCGATCTTCTCGGTTTCCTTCATGGCTTTTCCTTTCTGTCCTACACGCGAATCTATACATCGCGTTTCTTTTCGATACCAATTATAGACATACACCTAACGTGTTTTTAATACCACTTTTCAATCTGCTCCCATCCTCGGTGAACGGTCGAAATTCTCTGGTGAGTGGTATTAAATTAGAATTGAATGTATAGCTAGCACCTCTGGCGCCTCCCTTGTGCGACAAAGAACAGCGTTCCTACCAGCGCAATAATGGTCGATGCCCCAAACAGCACCGCCTGGACGCCCAAAGCCTCCGCCAAAAATGGAGCCGCCAGCAGCGGCAGCACCCCGGCGCTCATCAGGCCAAAACGCACAAAGCCGGTAATGCGCCCCAGGTATTTGATGTCGGCACGCTCCTGAATCAAGATCATCTGTAGCGGTTCTAGGAATCCCCAGGCCATACCGTTAATCGCCTGACCGATAATCGCGACCCCCAGCATATCGGTGCCCACGTACACCATGGACCCAATGCCCACGGCCATGAGCGCGCCGAGCAGCAATCGCAGGTTGACATGGCGAGCAGAAAGCTTGGTCAGGATGAACGCGCCCACCGAGGAAGTAAGGCCCACGACCGAGGACAGCCAGCCCAGCCAGACGATATCCACGTTGAGCACATCACGGTAGAACAACGACTCCAGCGAATCGAACGCGCCAAACGCAAAGAAACCCAAAAAGCCCGAGATAAAGATGAGGCGCAGGTCGTGATCGCGAAACGTAAGTCGCGCACCCTCGGCCATGCCGCCCAGAATACCGCCCTTCGGCTTCTCCCCTTTTGCGGGAACAACGCACTCGTGACAGCCCAAGGAGAGCACAGCCGCCACACCCATCATGCCCGCCATGAGCAGATAGACCGATTGCGTGGCAAAACAGCTCACGATGGCACCACCGAGCAGCGGGCCAGCGGTATAGGCGATATTGCTGTAGAACACCATGAGACCGTTCACGCGGGTGCGGCCCTCGGTGGTCGACTCCAGGTATCCCGGAAACGCATGCGTGCAGGTGTTGATAAAGCCGCCCGCAAGCCCCAAGACGCACGCGGCAAACACAAGCCCGGGGACAGACAACGGCGCTAACCCCACGCCAAGCGATAGCACCGCCGTAATCACGCACGTCACAAACGACGTCCGGCGCGGTCCAAAGCGGTCGATGACCGAGCCCGACACCATATTGCCCACCGACGTCATAAGATTGCGCACGAGCGTAATGGCGGCAACCAAAAAGGCCGTGCCGGCCAGATCATACGTGGCCGCACCGATAAGCCCCAAAAAGTAGACCGCGTTGTTGGCGCACCACTGCAGGGACTCAATGAGAATCAGCCTGACCTCTGCCGGCGTCAGGCGCATTGCTTCGCGATCCTTCGCGAACATACGAACTCCTTCTATACAAAAAGGGGATGGAGGGCATAGGCCTGCTCCATCCCCTTTCCAGGTTGCAACGAAAATCTATGCAGCCGGGCCCTTACGCCAGCACGCCGAAGAACGCGCCGACGATGCCCACGACCATGGTGGCCACGATCAGCACCATGGGGTTGATCTTCTTGGACAGCAGCCAGTAGTACAGCCAGAAGGCGAGCATGCCGAGCATGCCGGGCATGATGCCGTCCAGGATGTCCTGGAGGGTCTGGGCGTCCTCGCCCGAGCCGATGGCCACCGGGACGCTGGCCCAGAACATGTCCTTGCACATGGCGCCCACGACCATGACGCCCACGATGCCCACGCAGGTCATGATCTTCTGCATGAGGCCGGTCCTCTGGGCCTCGTCCAGGAAGCCCACGCCCAGCTCGTAGCCCTTGACGGCGCCCCAGACGCGCAGCGCGAAGCCGGGGACGTTGTAGATCAGCAGGAAGGCGATGGGGCCGAAGGGGTTGCCGGCCTGGCACAGGCTGATGCCCACCGCGGCGGCGACCACGCGCAGCGTCGACAGGAAGATGGAGTCGCCGATGCCGGACAGCGGGCCCATGAGGGCGGCCTTGACGTCGTTGACGCTCTCGGGCTCGATCTCGCCGCGGGCGACCTTCTCCTCCATGGCCATCGCGATGCCGCCGACGAACGGGGCGAACTGGACGGTGATGTTGAAGAACGCGCAGTGGCGGTGCAGGGCCTCGGCGTAGTCGTCGGGGCGGCCGGCGTAGATCTTCTTGAGCATGTTGGCGACCATCAGGCAGAAGGCGATGTTCATCTGCTTGTAGTAGGTCCAGGAGAACTCCATGCCCAGGGCGCCGGTGTTGACGGCGCTCTTGACGAGGTCGGAGCGCGTGATCTTGTTCTCGGGACTAGAAGTCATCGTCCTCATCCCCTTCCGCGGAGAGCTGGGGCTGGGCTCCGCCCAGGCCGAGCAGGTCGAACTTGTCGATGCCGATGATGATGGCGATCAGGGCGACGCCCAGGACGGGCACGTTGGCGTAGGAGCACAGCAGGAAGCCCAGGAAGTAGAAGGGCACGAGCTGCTTGGTGAGCACCAGGCGGCCGAGCATGGCGAAGCCCATGGCCGGCAGGATGTTGGCGGCAACGCCGAAGCCGGCAAGGACAAAGTCGGGGATAAAGTCGAGCATACCCTGGATAGCGTCAGCACCCAGATAGAACGACAGCGAGCACAGCAGGAACGCCATGATGCAACCGGTGGAACCGATCAGGAAGTGCATCGCATAGACGCCCTTAAGGTTGCCCTGGCCGGAGAAGACATCGGCGCGGTCAACCAGAATCGGAAGGGCGGCGTTGAGGATGTTCTTCATGGCGAGACACAGCGTTGCGATGGGCATGGCAAGCGCAATGGCAGCCTCGGTGCTCTGGCCGAGCTGGATAGCGAAGGCGCAGGCGAGCACGCCGCCAATCGTCTCATCAGGCGGCACGTAGGCGCCGATGGAGATCGAGCCCATGAACAGCAGCTCCAGGCTCGCACCGATCGCGAGACCAGACTGCAGGTCCCCCAGGACCAAGCCCACGAGCGGGCACAGGACGATGGGGCGGAACGCATAGAGCGTACCGAGCTGGTAGTCGAACTTACCAAATGCGGCGATAAGTCCGATGAGGATTGCTTGGGTAAGCATACATCCCCCTTTCCATATAGGACACTACGAAGAGCTCAGACTCTTCGAATTCAAACGCCTAGAGCACGCTGGCGCAGTCAACCTTGGGGTCATCGGCCAGAGGTCGAATCTCGACCTCAACGCCACGATCCAGCATCTCGCGCACATCGGCTTCCTCGGCCGCGGTCAGGAAGATCTGACGAGAGACCTGACGAGCGTCGGGACGCTTCTCGTCCTTGGGCTTGGTGTTGCCCAGGTTGACCGACTTGATCTGCGGGCAGCCCTCAACAAGCTGCTTTGCCTCAGCGATAGTGGCGACACAGATGATCATCTTGTACTTGTCGGTCACGCCCGAGTTGATAGCTTCGATTGCATGCTCCATATCTTTGATGACGAGCTTGCAGCCGGCAGGCTTGCCCATCTTGAGCGTCGTCTTCCACACCGGGTCGTTGGCGACCTTATCGCCCACGCAGAAAATGCAGTTGGAGCCGAGGCCCTGAACCCAGGAAACTGCGACCTGGCCATGAAGCAGGCGATGGTCAACGCGAAGTAGCTGAATCATAATGTGACCCCCCCAAAGGTCTTGCGCCGTCTTACGGCATGTCAATAGGTGCTGCGGATTAGAACTCTTCTTCCTCGTCGTCATCGACCAGCAGGTCGTTGACAAACTTCACGCGCGTATCGTCCGCAGCGACGATGGCACGAATCGTCTCCTCAACCGGCGCCGACTCGTCAGAGAACAGCAGCTGGATGAGCAGAGGAAGGTTCATGTTGGTAACGAGGTACGTGCGGGGACGCGTCTGGACGATCTTGGTGAACTCGTTATTGACGCTGCCGCCAAAGAGATCGGTGCAGACAACGACATCATCGTCGGCAGACATGCCCGCCAGCAGTTTTTGGGCCTCCTCGGCCACGTCCATGCGGTCATCGACGAACATCGAAAGATCGTGGACGTTGTCGCGCGCGCCCGAGAGCAGCTCGACGCTCTCCTTGATGCCGGTAGCGAAGTGCGCATGGCTGGCGATGATGTACTGTCTCATTCTGTGTTCCTCTCAATAGCCCGGCACGTTCCCGCACCCGTTTTCTTTAGTAGTCGAACTGGTGATAGTAGCGACGATACTTGAGGTTGTGCTTGGTGACCGTCTCGTAGTAGCGAGCCAGGCGGTCGGTCACGAGCACCGTCAGAATCCACGGGGAGACGATGACGCGGAACTCGTCGTCAAGGCCGGGGATCGCGAACTCGGCGGTGTCGATGATGTTGATGTCGGTGTCGCCGGTCACGCCGCGGTTGAGGAACGCGCGGACGCGCTCATCGAGCTTGCGGTTCTCGTCCTCGCCCATGAACAGGAACACGGGGACGCCGGGCTCCACGAGCTCGAGGGTGCCGTGGAAGAAGTCGGCCGAGGTGATGTAGCGGGTGCGCTTCCACTGCATCTCCTCGAGGATGCACATCGAGAACAGGATCGTCTCGCCCCACAGGGCGCCGGAGCCGATGAACATGGTGTAGGGGGCCAGGGCGTACTTCTTGGCGAGCTCCTCGGCGCGCGGCTCGAAGCGCTTGCGGATATCGAGCATGTCCTTCCAGATGTCCTTGGTCTGCTCGATAAACAGGTCGAACTTGGGGAAGCAGCCGCGGCGGTTGAGCAGGCGCAGGCCGAAGCAGTCGGCGAGGTAGTAGCCCTTCTCGCAGCCGCCCGAACCATGGTCAGAAGCCATGGCGACGCAGTTCTCGGCACCCACAGCCTGGCCGATGGGGCCCTCGGGCTTGGTCATGGCATAGACGCGTACGCCCATCTCCTTCATCTTCTTGACGGCCTCGAGGACCTCGGGGGTGGTGCCGGACTCGGAGGCGGTGAGCACGACGGACTTCTCGGTCATGCGCTTGTGGCCCATGACGTTCCACTCGGCGGCGTGGATCAGGTAGACCTCGAGGTCGCGGTCGCCGAACTTGTTCATGAGGTACTCGAGCTGCATGAGCTCGTCCCAGGTGCCGCCGACGCCCATCAGGAACACGGCGTCGTAGCCCTCGTCGGCGACCTTGTCGGCAAGGGCGGTCATCTTCTTGCCGGTCTCGTAGAGCGCCTTGCCGTCCTCGAGGTAGCCCTCCTGGTCGAAATGCATGATCTCGATCTTCTCGGTTTCCTTCATTTGTCTCTCCTTTCTGGGGTTGTCTCCACATCCCCCATGCCAACGGGCATCAAAGCCCGCTTACATTCCGTAACACTCGGCCGCTTTGGCCTTAAGCGCATTGACTGACTCTTCGTAGCCCTCCGCCTTAACCTCCATCTGTTTGGAGACGGCATCGAGATACGGGTGTACGTCCCATGACTTCAGACGCTCGGCGATTATGGCCGCAATCGTCTGGAAGAACACAAGATTGGGAATTGCGCTGAGCAGCGGAGCCACCTGAGGCACCGCAACCTCGTGAGCCCTACCCCTGGGATGGGCCGTGAGCAGCACTGTTTTTGTCGTAACGTTCGATAGCGCATCGGCGATATCCGCAAGACGCTCCGACCCCTGCGGATCGTCGACGATAAACACCAGGTAGCCTGGGGTTATCTGCATCTCGGGACCGTGGACGAACTCCTCGCCCTCGTGATGCATGGCAGGAATCTTGATGGTCTCGCTCAGCTTGAGGGCCGCCTCTTCGGCAACGCCATAGTTGGGGCCGTTGCCGATGACCATGGCGGGCATGTGCTCAGAAAGCTCGAGCATGTGGTCTTGGACATATGCCTCGGCGATCTTGCACATCACGGCATTGGCCTGGATAGCCTCGCGCAGGTCGTCAAGACGCTGGGCAACGCCCTTGGCGTCAATCGTTCCGCGCGCCTGACCACAGTAAATACCAAAGAGCACCAGGTACTCAACGAGAACCTCGACGCCCAGAGTCACAAAGTCCACCGACTCGACACCCACACCGTAGTCAAGAACGATGTCAGCGTGTTCCTTGATGGGTGCCTCGACGTTTGCCGTGAGCGCAACTGCAGCCATATCGTGCGCGCGCATGTAATCAAGAGCCGCGATCGTATTGGTCGAATAGCCGCTCTGCGAAACGACAATGTTGAGCGCATGCTGCGGATAGGTGTGTTCAAAATCGACGAAGGCCTCGGGCGTCACAACGGACACCTGCATTTGCAGGGTATCTTGCAGGTAATCGCGGGCGCAATCGGCGGCATGGCGCGACGAACCCGAAGCAACGATGCGCAGCGCGTCAAAAGAACCGGACTGGAAAATATCAACGAGCTGCGCTACCAGCTCAGACGAACGCTCGAGGTTCTCTCCCATACGCACATGGGCAAGCTGAACGTAATCGAGCATCTTCATCGTCTCACCTCGTAATAAATCATTAGTATTTGATACCAATCACAGTTACAGGTTACGGCTTTTTGATACCTCTTTGTCGATTAATTTATCCCCATCGGCGAACGGTCGATTTCGAGCCATGTAAGGTTGTATATGCAGTCTGCTCAACGAAATCAAAATTCCGTCAGCTTTTCAGCCCGTTATGCAAAAAACCAGCTAGTACGTATAGGTATATCCACCCGCATCACCGCGGTTAAACGACTTGACGTACTCGATCGCCTGGCCGCTCGCATCGAAGCTCACGCACTCAAGCGTCAAGGCAAGATCGCCCTGCTCCAGTCCAAGCAGGCCGGCATCTCGCGCGCCCAGCGCTTCGATATCGAGCTTTTCCTGTGCCATGACCGGCTTTCGGCCCAACATCTCATAGGTCTCGTACAAACTGAAGACCGACACGTCAATATCTTCGATTGTGGGAAACAGCAGGCACGGGATGAACGCCATCTCAATCGATACGGGATCGCCGTTGACGCAGTTCAAACGCCGAATCGAATACAGTAAATCGTCCTCGGCAATGCCAAACAGGTTGGCATAATATGGACCCGCATAACGCTTGGAACGCGCGAGGATGCGGACGGACGGCTCGCCGCCCGAAGCGCGAACCGATTCGCGAAAGCCTCCCGTTCGCTCGTAGGCAACGGGCACTTTCTGTGCCACAAACGCGCCTTTTCCGCGGACGCGTCGAATCTGCCCACGCCGAACCAGCTCATCGACAGCGCTTCGGATGGTCAAGCGCGTCGTACCAAATTCCTCGGCGAGGTCTTTTTCGGACGGAATCATGGAACCCGTGGGATATATACCGCGCTCGATACGCTCCTCGATGCGGCGTCGAATGCGCATATAAACCGGGGTGGCATCTACTGTTTCAGCCATTGTTCACCTGCCACGCTCCTCATGCCGTTCTTTTCGCCGTTATCGGCAAAGCGGAACTTTGTGGGCAAAATCACCGATTTGCAATGCTCCACAAAACGCATGTCCTTATCAAATTCTATCGTGCTCTCATAGAACACCGGCGTTCCCTCTTCTTGCTGGAGCAACTCGGCCTCTTCGGCGTTCAAACGCGAGATGGAGATATGCTCACGTCCATGCTCAACGCGCACGCCACCTTCTTTGAGCAAGACATCGTAAAGGCTCTCACACTCAAAATCGTGATCGGGAAGCGAGGGGCACAGGGACAGGTTAACGTGAGCCGTCTCGATTGACGCCGGCTCGCCCTCAATAAGTCGAACACGCTGCATGCGGAGCAAAGGAGCGCCTACAGCAACCCCAAGCTTGTCGGCAAGCGCCTCATCCGCCTCGATGGCCCCGGTGGAAACCAGACGAGAAGAGGGGTGCAGGCCGGCAGTCCGCACAGCATCGGAGAAGTTATACGTTTCCTGAAAGATATTGAGCGGTTTGGGAGGACACACATACGTACCCGATCCGCGACGGCTCTCGAGCGTTCCGCACGAGATGAGCCGCGTGATACCGGCGCGCAACGCCGTACGCGAAACGCCGATCTCTTCGCACAGCACGCGCTCGGCCGGCAGGCGATCGCCGCCGGCAAGCTGATGGTGCTGGATATACCAAAGAATCCCCTCAACAGCACGATCTTTGGGGGGAATTGCATAAGATTCGCCTGCCATTGCACAGACTCCTCGTTCAGAAACGTATGTCGCCAAAATTAGGCCAGACCACCCATGGCATCAAATTCGGCCTTGATCTTCTCGGCGACATTCCGATACGACTTATACAGGCTTGAATCGCGTTTGACTTCATCGGTCATAACGGGAATCTCTAGTTTGGAAACCTCGTCTTTTCCCGTCTGAACCGCCACAACAACGCCCATACCAAGACACATATTACGCTTGGCTGCGTTCATTTTTGCCGCCTTAGCGGGATTTGCCAGAATACGCTGGGCAAATTCCTGTTTAGAGACCGCTTCATCGGCCTCCGGATCGCCCGCCTCGGCCACTTCGCACTGCAACACGTCCGCATAGTCAAAAATCTTCGGCTCGCCGCCGCGCTGATGTACGGCCCACTTGCGACGCGTGGCATCCTGGTAGATAGCCGGCAAAAACGTAAACCGCGGCGGGTCCAAAATCGTGTCCGTGATGGTAAACACATCGGGATCAAAGGCATCCTGCGGGTTTTTCTTCTTGAACAGCCCCATATCAGCCTCTCTTACTAACATTTAACAACTCAAGCTGAATATAGCACCAATTTCAAGCCGCCACCTCACCCTATCGGTACGCGGCGTCTATGGCTCGCCCAGCGGAAGAGTTCACGGACGAGGGCCGGGGAGGCATACTTTGTTTTGAGAAGTGGGCTTCGCGAACTTCTCAAAACAAAGTATGCCTCCCCGGCCCCGGCAATGTATCGTAGGCTGACCAAAGTAAGATATACAGTTTCCAAGGCCGCAACAGCAACAGCCCCATCACATTAAAAAATATCAGCGCCGCATATCGAAACAGTCGAGAGGGCCGCCTCCGGGCCGGCGCCCTTCCTCGGAGAAGTTCGCGAAGCCCACTTCTCCGAGGAAGGGCGCCGGCCCGGAGGCGGCCCCAGCGCGAGACCGTCCCGGATGCCTACCTACTCGTTGTCGCCTGCGGTCATCTGCGTTGCGGAGAGCGTACCGTCGGCGGCAGTTGCAGCTGCAGCGTCGGGCCAGACCCAGTCGGTAAAGGCCGGGTGATCGAAGCCCTCGTCGCACGCGAACTCAAAGGCCTCGGTGCGGAATGCCTCCCACTCGTCAATCTGCTCTGCAAACTTGTCGGCGTCGACCATGCGCAGCACGTCGGCGGCCAGGGCCCAGCGGTCCATGTTGTTCAGACGCAGCATGTCGAACGGCGTGGTCGTGGAGCCCTTCTCCTCGTAGCCGTGGACGCGGAAGGCGTCGTGGCCGGGGCGGTTCCAGATCAGGCGGCGAATCGTGCCGGCATAGGCGTGGAATGCGAAGAGCACGGGCTTCTCACCGCAGCCGAACAGCTCAGCCCAGCGCTCATCGCTGATGGCCTGGTCGTTCTCGCAGACGTTCTGAATCTTGAGCAGATCGACCACGTTAACGAACCACACCTTAATGCCTAGCTCGCGCAGCATATCGGTTGCAGCCAGGGCCTCAAGCGTCGGCACGTCACCGCAGGTCGCAACCACGACGTCGGCCTCGGCGAGTGAACCAGCGGTCGATGCCCACTTCCAAGTCGCGACGCCCTCGGCGAGCTCGGCCTTTGCCTCGTCGACCGTCTGGAAGGTCGGGGCGGGCTGCTTGCCGCAGAAGATGGCGTTGACGCAGTCGGTGGACTGATAGACGCGCTCGGCCACAGCGAGGGCCATGTTGGCGTCGGCCGGATAGTAAGCATTCACGATATGCGTGTCGTTGGCCTTGTTGAGCAGCAGGTCGATAAAGCCGGGGTCCTGGTGCGAGAAGCCGTTGTGGTCCTGACGCCAAACATGGCTCGACAGCAAAATGTTGAGGCCGCTGATGGGGGCACGCCACGGAATCTCGCGCTTGGTGGCCTCGAGCCACTTGCAGTGCTGGTTGACCATGGAATCGACCACGTGCACAAAGCTCTCGTAGGAGCTCCACACGCCGGAGCGGCCGGTGAGCACGTAGGCCTCGAGGAAGCCCTCGCACTGGTGCTCGGACAGCTGCTCGACGACCTTACCGGAGCCGGCCAGCAGCTCGTCGTTGGCCTCGTCCTCGTAGAAGCCGGCATCCCACTGCTTCTTGGTCACCTTGTAGGCGGCCTGCAGGCGGTTAGACGCGGTCTCGTCGGGACCGAAGATGCGGAAATCGTCCATGTTCTTGGCCAGAACGTCGGCAGTGTACTCACCAAAGACGCGAGCGGCCTCGGTGGAGCCCCAGCCGTGACCATTAGTGTCGACGGGGACCTCGTGGGCATGAATATCGGGCAGCTCGAGCTCGCGACGCACCTTGCCGCCGTTCGCGTTGGGATTGGCGCCGATACGCAGCTCGCCGGTCGGCATAAAGGCCGTCACCTCGGGGCGTACCTGGCCCTCGGGCGTAAAGAGCTCCTCGGGCTTATAGGAGCGCAGCCACTCGCGCAGCACGCGGAAGTGCTCGTGAGTGTCCTTGGCACTCGCCAGCGGCACCTGATGGGCGCGCCAGGAGTCCTCGGTCTTCTTGCCGTCGATGTGCTTGGGGCAAGTCCAACCCTTGGGAGTACGGAACACAATCATGGGGTAGGCCGGACGGACCACGGTCTCGCCTGCGGCGGCCTGGGCCCGCGCGGTGGCCTTGATGTCGCAGATCTCGTCAAAGACCTGCTCAAACAAGGCAGCGAAACGCGCATGGATGCTCGCGTGGCTCTCGTCGTCAAAGCCGGCGACAAAGAAGTGCGGCTTGTAGCCCATGCCCTCAAAGAACTTGGTGAGCTCCTCGTCGGACACGCGGGCGAGGATGGTGGGGTTGGCGATCTTGTAGCCGTTGAGGTGCAGGATTGGCAGGACGATGCCGTCGGTTGCCGGGTTCACGAGCTTGTTGGACTGCCAAGAGGTGGCAAGCGGACCGGTCTCGGACTCACCGTCGCCCACCACGGCCACGGCCAACAGGCTCGGGTTGTCCATGACGGCACCGTAAGCGTGGCTGAGCGTGTAGCCGAGCTCGCCGCCCTCGTGGATGGAACCGGGCGTCTCGGGCGCAAAGTGGCTCGGGATGCCGCCGGGATAGGAGAACTGGCGGAAGAACTTCTGCAGGCCTGCCTCGTCATTGGTGATGTCGGGGCGAATCTCGCGGTAGGTGCCGTCGAGCAGCGACTGAGCAGTACCGGCGGGGCCACCGTGACCAGGGCCCATCAAGAAGATAGCATTCTGGTTGTGGTCGGCGATCAGTCGATTGACGTGACCGAGCAGGAAGTTGATGCCGGGCGTGGTGCCCCAGTGGCCAACCAGGCGGTGCTTAACGTCCGGACGACCGAAGTCGCGCACCTCACCGGTTTTCTCGTCGACAAAGTCGGGGCGCATTAGCGGGTTAGAGCGAAGGTAGATCTGACCGACGGACAGATAGTTCGATGCGCGCCAATACAGGTCGACGCCCTCGAGCTCGGAAGCCGGCACCTCGTGGCCCAGCTTTTGCCACGGCGTCCCCAGTGTTTTAGCCATTGTTTATGTCCCTTCGCTGTGCGGTCACCCTCCAATACGGCAACCTTTCGTTGGGACCAGTATATTTGCTAAAACGTTTTATCATGGTGAAAAAACGTTTTACCACCCTTATCAATCCCATCGATTAGCAAAACGCGACATTCACCTGCGGCGTTGATTGTCACAGGTGCTCCACATTCGGTCTCTGCAAATTGGTAAACGTGTTTAGTTGTGTTTAGTAAGCTCGAGCACGCTGTCCTTAACGATAAGCTCCGGCTCCAGAACGACCTCTTCGGCACGCCTGCCGCCCCTACCGGCAAGACGCTTGGACATGCAGCCAAAAGCATGCTCCGCAAGGACACCAGGGTCCTGCTCAATCGCGGTCAGTGCCGGCTCAAAGAGAACGTCGGCCGCCGAGTTGTCATAGCTCACCACCGAGATATCGCCCGGGATGCTCTTCCCCATCTCGTGCAAGCGCTTGAGCAAACCGAGGGCAATGTTATCCGAGCTTGCGAACACGGCAGTGGCGTCAGTTGCGAGCACTGCCTCCGAGGCCTCGTATGCGCTCGGAATGTAGTACTCGCTCTCAAACTCCAAACGCGCGTCGATCGGCAGGCCAACCTCGCGCAGCGCGCGCTCATAGCCGGCAAGTCGCTTGCGACCCGTATTGGAACGGCGGGCATTAACCAGGCAGGCAATACGGCGGTGGCCTTGCTCGATCAGATAGCGGGTGGCCATATAGCCGCCCATCTCGTGGTCGAACATCACCTTGTCGCACTCGAGCCCCTCAATGGCACGGTCGACCATTACGGCCGGGATGGGCAGGTGGCTGACCTCTTCGCGCAGGGCGCGGTCATCGGAGAACTCGTCACCCACCACCAGGAAGACGCCATCAACGCCGCGCGTCACCAGCTGGCGCAGCAGCTCCAGATCGTCATCGGCGCTTCCGCCCGAGCTGGTAATGAAGAGCGCATAGCCGTCCTCGCGGCAGCGCTTTTCCAGGCTACCGGCGAGCGAGGCAAAAAAGCGGCTCTCGATGTTAGGGACGATAAGGCCCAGCGTGCGCGACTCGCGCATGACCAGGCTGCGCGCAATCTGGTTGGGAACATAGTGGTTGCGCGCCGCGACCTCTTTGATGAGCTTGCGGTTTTCTTCCGAGATGCGACAGGGCCGATTATTGAGAACAAGCGAGACCGACGAGGGGGAAAGCCCCACCTCCTGGGCGATCTGCTTGAGGGTGACTTTGTTGGCCATCTCGCTCCTTCCGGGTTTACGCGCAATCTCTTGAAAGTATAGCGACTACCCCTCTACCTCGGTGATAAACACTTTACCAATCCGGTGGACGGCTGTTTTATCGCCGCCAGCGCACCAAATCCGTCCGGGTGGGGTATATTGCAATCGATTGATGACAACGACCACCAAAAGGCGGATATTCGTATGCACGAGAACGATTTTTTTAACGAGGACCTGCTGTGCGCGCTCGCTGGCGTTGCCGGCGAGGACAACGTGCTGATGAGCGAGCCCATGCGCGAGCACACCACGTTTAAGATCGGCGGTCCGGCCGACGTCTTTGTCACGCCCGATACTGAGCAGGGCCTCGTCGCCACGCTCGATACCTGCTATCGCTGCAATCTACCACTCACCATCGTGGGCAACGGCTCCGACTTGCTCGTCGGCGACAAGGGCATCCGCGGCGTCGTCGTAGCGCTGGGCGAGGGCCTCTCCGACATTACGGTCGACGGCACGCACGTCACGGCGGCAGCCGGCGCCTTGCTTTCCGATGTCGCAGCCGCGGCAGCCGAGGCCGGCCTTACCGGCATGGAGCCCATCTCGGGCATTCCCGGATCGGTCGGCGGTGCCTGCTACATGAACGCCGGAGCATACGGCGCTTGCATGGCCGATGTGCTGGAGTCCGTGCGCGTCTACAAGCCCGCCCGCATGCTCGACGACGGCACCCGCGGTAGCGGCAGCATTATTGAGTTCGATGTCGATGAGCTCAACCTGGGCTATCGCAAGAGCCGCATTGCCGACGACGGTTTCGTCGTGCTTTCGGCCACTTTCAATCTCGCCCCGGGCAACGCCGCGATGATCAAGGCCGACATGGACGACTACCGCCAGCGCCGCGAGGACAAGCAGCCGCTCGACATGCCGAGTGCCGGCTCCACCTTCAAGCGCCCCGAGGGCTACTTTGCCGGCAAGCTCATCATGGACGCCGGCCTGCGAGGACACGCCATCGGCGGCGCGCAGGTGAGCGAAAAGCACTGCGGCTTCATCGTCAACGCCGACCACGCCACCGCCGCCGATGTCGACGAACTCATCCGCCACATCCAAACAACCGTCAAAGACCAATTCGACGTAGACCTCGAACCCGAAGTCCACCGAGTCGGCGAATTCCTCTAAAAAAGAAGGCCCCGAAAGGGGCCTTCACTTTCTTTTATTCAGACAACCAATCCGGTGCGTAGCGCCCCGAACCCGAGAGGGCCGCGTGCCCGCCCGCAATATATTTGATTGATCGCGAGTTCCGCACGCAAAGAAGGCCACTTAATGTGGCCTTCGTCTTGCGCAGGACTGCCCGAGCAGGCAATCAAGTATATTGCGGGCGGGCACGCGGCCCAACTTGCGTTACGACAGCGCAATACCGCCGAGCCAGCCCCAGCGCACGCCAGAGCCAGTACCGTAGAACCGAATAAACGCATCAAGTGACTTAGACGTAATGGAGCCCTCGTTGCTCATAACGATGCCGCCACCAACATAGATGCCCACGTGTCCGTACAGCAGGCCCGGCGTACCGGTACCACTGTGCGACGAGTCGGCCACGATCATGCCCACCTGCAGCGCCGAACGATCGGAGCTGTAGCACCAGGCGTTAAACATGTCGCACGCGTTGCCGCCAAAGTAGCCCACGCCGGCGTTGCGGAATACGTTGGTAACCCAAGCGGCGCACCAGTTCAGGCCAGGCGAAGGGGTGGAGTAGCATGCGTTGACGACGGCCTGCTGCTTGCCCGAGCCGGCATTCTGTTGCGGAGTTCCGGGCGCATACGATCCGCCACCCGAGCTTGAACCACCCGAGTAGGAATTGTTCTTGTTTGCGGCAGCCGCGGCAGTAGCAGCCTTCCTGGCAGCCTCCTCTGCCTGGGCGGCAGCGAGAATCTCGGAATCACGCTGGGCCATGAGTTCCTTGACATCGTCGGAGAGGCCGTTCAGAACTGTCTGGACCTCCTGCTGCTTGGCCTGCATGTCCTGCATCTGAGCAGTCTGCTGATCCTTGAGTTTCTCCAGGTCGGCCTTTTGTGCTTCGAGCTCGGTCTTCTGCGCGTCGAGCTCAGCCTGAATCGTCTGGATATCCTCGATGGCATCGCGGTCGCTCTTGTTGATCTTCTCAACGTAATGCGCGTTGGCGACGAGTTCCTCAAACGAGCCAGAGGCCAGCAGCAGCGACAGGATGTTCGTACCGCCGGACTTGTAGCTGGCGGCCACGCGATCGGAAAGGTCGTTGCGCTTCTTCTTGAGCTCGGCCTTCTTTTCATCGATCTGGGCCTGCGTGTCGTCAATCTTGCCCTGGACATTCTCGATGTCGTTGAGGGTCTGGGCATTCTTGTTGGCCAGCGCCGCATACTCATTTGCGATGCTGTCGAGCTGAGCCTGAACCTCGTCGAGTTGGGCCTGGGCGGCATTCAATTTATCGGTGGTTTCTTTGGAAGCCTCCGCCGCATGGGCGCGAGTGGGCAGGCCAAAAAGAACTGCCGCAGAAGCGGCGCCGAACAGGGCCTTAAGGGCAGTGCGGCGCGAGAGCTCCTGGGAAAGGATGGAATCGCTGTTTGGTGACATATGTACTCCGTTACATGCTTATTTATATGTCGCTCAACTCATACATATTAGCGTACATATGGCGCGTCCCAACGATTTCCACGAACGGCAGGAAACTACAAGGTCGGCGGCTCGTAAGCGAGTGTCAAAGATCAGGTTATGCGTGCGCAAGCTCTGTTATGAGTACGTTAGCATAATCCTCTGCTTTTCCTACAGCGCATGATTTGGGCGTCCCTGCCTGCGCTATACTCCCCTCTAGAAGTGTTCCTGATTCGATAGGAGACTACATGTCCAAAGCACTCGACCCCAAAGACACCTGCGTCCTCGTTACCGGTGGCGCCGGTTTTATCGGCTCGCACACCGTCGTTCAGCTGCTCGAGGGTGGCTACCAGGTCGTCATCGTCGATGATCTCTCCAACTCCAGCGCCGTCGCCGTCGACCGCGTCAAGACCATCGTGGGCGACGAAGCCGCCAAGAACCTCACCTTCTACAAGGCCAACGTGCTCGACCGCGATGCGATGAACAAGATCTTCGATACCCATCAGATCGACCGTGTCATCCACTTTGCCGGCTTTAAGGCCGTCGGCGAGTCGGTGAGCAAGCCCGTCGAGTACTACCACAACAACATCGAGAACACCCTGGTGCTCATCGACGTCATGCGCAACCATGGCTGCAAGTCCATCATCTTCTCGAGCTCCTCGACCGTCTACGGCGACCCGGACAACCCGCCCGTCACCGAGGAAGACCCCAAGAAGCCCGCAACCAACCCCTATGGCTGGACCAAGTGGATGATCGAGCAGATCCTTATGGACGTCCACACCGCCGACCCCGAGTGGGACGTCGTGCTGCTCCGTTACTTCAACCCCATCGGTGCTCATCCGTCGGGCCTGATCGGCGAGGACCCCAAGGGCATCCCCAACAACCTGGTGCCCTATGTCGCCCAGGTCGCCGTGGGCAAGCTCGAGGCCGTTCAGGTCTTTGGCAACGACTACCCCACCCCCGACGGCACCGGCGTGCGCGACTACATCCACGTGTGCGATCTGGCCTCTGGTCACGTTGCCGCCCTTAACTGGATGAACGGCAAAACCGGCGTCGAGATCTTTAACCTGGGCACCGGCACCGGCACCTCGGTACTCGAGGTCATCGCCGCCTTCTCCAAGGCTTGTGGCAAGGAGCTGCCCTACGTGATCCGCGAGCGCCGCGCCGGCGACATCGCTGCCAACTGGTGCGATGCCTCAAAGGCCGAGCGCATGATGGGCTGGAAGGCCCAGTACGACATCGCGGACATGTGCCGCGATAGCTGGAACTGGCAGAGCCACAACCCCAACGGCTTCGCCGACGCCGAGTAGCAAAAACCTACATACCGTTCTTGCCCCGATCTCACGTTGTGAGGTCGGGGCTTTTTTCATGGCATGTAGCCATTCGCCGAAAATCGACCAACTTTTTTATCTTGCCTGTACATGTTTAAACAACATGTTTTACAATAGGCGTATCGAATCAGAACATCGGAGGCGGACTGCACACCCATCGGCAGGCCGACCCCACAACAAGAAGGTTGGTGAGCGCATTCATGGAGCGTGCAAGCGGCGTCCTCATGCCCGTCTCATCTCTGCCCGGACCATACGGAATCGGCGGCTTTGGCTGGAATGCCTACGACTTCGTCGATTTTCTCGCCTCGTGCAAACAACATTACTGGCAGATTCTGCCCCTTACGACGACCAGCTATGGCGATTCGCCTTATCAGTCGTTCTCGGCCCGCGCAGGCAACCCCAACTTTATCGACTTTGCCGAGCTTATCGAGGCAGGGTATCTGGAGCAGCGCGATATCGATGGCGTGTATCTGGGATCCGACCCCAGCAATGTCGACTACGGTGCCATCTTTGGCGGCCGCCGTCAGATTCTCGACCGCGCCGCCGAGCGCTTTGCTGCCGACAAGCCGGCCGATTTCGATGACTTTATCCAGGCCAACGAGGACTGGCTCATCCCCTACTGTGAGTTCATGACCGTCAAAGAGGAGTGCGGTCTCAAGGCGTTTTGGGAGTGGCCCGCGGAGCTCCGCACCCGCGGCGAGGCTTCCGCCAAGGTCTGCGCCGACCATCCGGCGCGTATGCTCTACCACCAGATGACGCAGTACTTCTTCGATCGCCAGTGGAGCCGCCTCAAGGCCTATGCCAACGAGCGCGACATTCTCATCATCGGCGACCTGCCCATCTATGTCTCGCGTGACTCCGTCGAGATGTGGGCGACACCTGAGCTCTTTAAGATCGACGCCGCCGGCAATCCCGTGAGCGTCGCCGGCACGCCGCCCGACCAGTTCTCGGCCACCGGCCAGTACTGGGGCAACCCCATCTACGACTGGGACGCCATGGAGGCCGACGGCTTCTCCTGGTGGGAGGGCCGCATTCGCGCCGCCCTCGACATGTACGACGTCATCCGCCTGGATCACTTCCGCGGCTTCGAGGCCTATTGGGAGGTGCCGTTCTCCTCGCCTGATTCGTCCTACGGTTCGTGGACGCAGGGTCCCGGCCTCAAGCTCTTCAAGACACTCGAGGAAAAGCTCGGCACGCTGCCCATCATCGCCGAGGACCTGGGCTTCCTCACCCCCGGCGTCATCGATATGCGCGACAACTCGGGCTTCCCCGGCATGAAGATCCTGCAGTTTGCCTTTGAGGGCACCAACTCGTACTACCTGCCGCACAACTACATTGCCAACACCGCCGCCTACGTGGGCACTCACGACAACGAGACGGCACGCGGCTGGTTTGAAGGAACGGCTACCCCGCGTCAGCGCGAGCAGACAGCCCTGTACACCCATCAGCAGGCCGGCGAACCCATCGCCGACGCGCTCAACCGAACCATCGCAGCCAGCGTGAGCGACACGTGCATCTACACCATGCAGGACCTGCTCAACTTGGGCAACGAGGCGCGCATCAACACCCCTGCCACGCTGGGCGGCAACTGGACCTGGCGCATGCTCGACGGCGCCATCACCCGCGAGCTCGAGCACAAACTCACCGACTGGACCGAGACCTACTTCCGCATCCCGTCGGAAGCCGAAATCGAACTTCCTCAATAGGAGCTACCGCGCCCGACCCCTCCCCACCGTGCGGACGCGCTTGCTTACCCGCGCGAGGCCACCCCAATCCCCTCGCGCGGGATTCTTATGAATTGCAGACATGTAATCAACCCATTACAGGAGGAAACATGCCCCAAATTAACCTCATGGAACTCGCCGAGCAGTCTTTTGGCACCTCGCTCGAGCAGCTCGACGACCGTCGCATTTACAAGCTGCTGGTCAAACTCGTGCAGGAGCGCTCCGCCGCCTGCCCGCTCAACAACGGCAAGAAAAAGCTCTATTACATTTCCGCCGAATTTTTGATCGGCAAGCTGCTCATCAACAACATGATCGACCTCGGCATCTACGACGAGGTTAAGGACCAGCTCACCGCCGCAGGCCACGACCTCAACAAGATTGAGGAGTTCGAGGTCGAGCCGTCGCTCGGCAACGGCGGCCTGGGCCGCCTGGCCGCATGCTTCCTGGATTCCATCGCCACGCTGGGCTTGACCGGCGATGGCGTGGGCCTCAACTATCACTACGGCCTGTTCCGTCAGCGCTTTGTCGACAACCAGCAGAAGGCCGTCCCCGACGAGTGGCTCGGTGAGCAGGACATCCTAGTCGACGACGACCGCTCCTACACCGTCGAGTTCGGCGATTTTGCCGTTACCTCCAAGCTCGTCAACATCGACGTGCCCGGTTACGGCCAGCCCACCAAGAACCGTCTGCGCCTGTTCGACCTGGCGAGCGTCGACGACGGCCTGGTCCCCGGCAGCTCCATCGACTTCGACAAGACCGAGATCGCCAAAAACCTCACCTTGTTCCTCTACCCCGACGATTCCGACGAGCAGGGCCGCCTGCTTCGCATCTACCAGGAATACTTCATGGTGAGCAACGCCGCCCAGCTCCTAATCGACGAGGCCATCGAGCGCGGCAGCAACCTGCACGATCTGGCCGACTACGCCGTGGTCCAAATTAACGACACGCACCCCACCATGGTCATCCCCGAGCTCATTCGCTTGCTCACCACCGAGCATGGCATCGAGTTTGACGAGGCCGTGACCATCGTACGCTCCATGGTCGCCTACACTAACCACACGATTCTTGCCGAGGCGCTCGAGAAGTGGCCGCTCGTCAGCCTGCAGAAGGTCTCCCCTGCCATCGCCGACATTATCGTCAAGCTCGATGAGATCGCGAAGGCCGAGCACGATGACCCGCGCGTCGCCGTCATCGACGAATACGACACCGTCCACATGGCCCACATGGATATCCACTTTGGCTTCTCCATCAATGGCGTAGCCGCCCTCCACACCAAGATCCTGGAGGACACCGAGCTTCATCCGTTCTACGAGATCTATCCCGAGAAGTTCTCCAACAAGACCAACGGCATCACCTTCCGCCGCTGGATCCATGGAGCCAACCCCGCGCTCGCCAGCCTGCTCGACGATGTAATCGGCACCGACTGGCGCAGCACCGGCGATCTGAGCAAACTCGCCAAGTTCGCCGACGACAAGGACGTTCTTGAGCGCCTGGCCGCCACCAAGGTCGAGGCCAAGGCCATCATGCGCCAGTTCATGGCGCTCGAGCAGGGCGTGACCATTCCCTCCAACGCCATCATCGACGTCCAGGTCAAGCGCATCCACGAGTACAAGCGTCAGCAGATGCTCGCGCTCTACATCATCTGGAAGTACATCGATATCAAGAACGGCAACAGGCCTAAGCACCCCGTCACCATCATCTTTGGCGGCAAGGCGGCGCCTGCCTACACTATCGCGCAGGACATCATCCATCTGATCCTGACGCTGTCGCAGTGGATTGCAAACGACCCCGACGTGGCTCCCTACCTGCAGGTTGTCATGATCGAGAACTACAACGTCACCGCCGCCGAGCGCGTGATCCCCGCCGCTGACATCTCCGAGCAGATCAGCCTGGCCTCCAAGGAGGCGAGCGGCACCTCCAACATGAAGTTCATGCTCAACGGCGCCCTAACCCTGTGCACGCTCGACGGTGCCAACGTGGAGATTGCCGAGCTCGTGGGCGACGAGAACATCTATACCTTTGGTGCCTCGTCCAAACAGGTCGAGCAGCTCTACGCCGACGGCAGCTATAACGCCAGCGCACTCTACCGCAAGCCCGGTATCAAGCTGCTGGTGGACTTTATCACCAACCCCGCCTTTATGGCGACCGGCAATGCCGAGCGCCTGCAGCGGCTGCACGACGACATTAAGGGCAAGGACTGGTTTATGGCCCTGCTCGACATTGAGGAGTACATCCAGACCAAGGAGCGCGTACTGGCCGACTACGAGGACCAGGACGCCTGGATGCGCAAGGCGCTCATCAATATCGCCAACGCTGGCACCTTCTCGTCCGACCGCACCATCTCCCAGTACAACGACGAGATCTGGCACCTGAGCTAGCTCATTCCCCTTACCCATCCTCTTGAAAGCGGAGTCGCAGCAACGCGGCTCCGCTTTTTGTGCCCATACGCCGGCCCATGGCCTACCTCGAGCAAAAATCTCGGTCTGTAACATCTAGCAGGCAAAATTGGGTCTACCTGTTACAAATCTAGATAAACAGAAACGCCCCGCCAAACAATCTTGTTCTGTAACAACTACTCAGATAAAACGGGCCCAGATGTTACAGATCGAGATAAACAGGTTTGTCCTGACGGACCATCTCAATCTGTAACAGGTAGCTGCCAAAATCAGTCCTTCGTGTTACAGATCGAGATGAAAGGACAGACAGCTCGACGCCGTCTCGTTCTGTAACATCTAGGCCCAATTTGGCCCTCCTCCCGTTACAGATCAAGATAAGCTAACAGATGGCCAACCCCAACACAAAGAAAGGCTCCCCTCTCGCCTAGTGGACGGGAGGGGAGCCTTATATGTGACCGCGGCAAAAGGATGGCAATACCGCAGTCGCCCAAAGGGAGGGCCTGGATGCACCGGGCCTAAATAAGGTTCTTGCCAGACACCTTATCGAAGAGATGGGTCGCATTCTTCTCGAACTTGAACCAGATGGGGTCGCCCGCCTTGAGCGCACCCTTGGCCTCAAGGTCGACAACGGGAATGATCAGGACGAACTGGCCATCGGGAGCAGTCACGTGGACATGCTCGGTCGAACCCATGAGCTCGGTCACCTCGACGGTACCCTGGAGCGCACCCTCCTCGTCCTTGTCGGCAAGCAGAATCTGCTCGGGGCGCACGCCGGCCGTGATCTCCTTCACGTCGCCGCCATCCCAGTTGAGAGCAAGCTGAGCGCAGGTCTCGGGGGCGAGCGCCACGTTCATATCCTCGGTCTTGACGGTAAAGCCGTTGCCCGAGCGCACCAGCTGGGCATCGAAGAAGTTCATCTGCGGCACGCCGATAAAGCCTGCGACAAAGATGTTCGCGGGATGGTTGAAGACCTCCTGCGGGGTGGCGATCTGCTGGACGACGCCGTCCTTCATGACCACGATGCGGTCGCCGAGGGTCATGGCCTCGGTCTGGTCGTGGGTGACGTAGATGAACGTGCCCTTGATCTCGTGGCGCAGCTTGATGAGCTCGGCACGCATCTGGTTACGCAGCTTGGCGTCCAGGTTGGACAGCGGCTCGTCCATCAGGAAGACCTTAGGATCACGCACGATGGCGCGGCCGATAGCAACACGCTGACGCTGGCCGCCCGAAAGCGCCTTGGGCTTACGGTCGAGGTACTCGGTGATACCCAAGATCTCGGCAGCGGAGCGAACCTTGCGGTCGATCTCGTCCTTGGGGACCTTCTTGAGCTCAAGCGTAAACGCCATGTTCTCGTACACCGTCATATTGGGGTACAGAGCATAGCTCTGGAACACCATGGCGATATCGCGGTCCTTGGGCGCCACGTCGTTGACGCGCTTGCCGTCGATGAGCACGTCGCCCGAAGTGATGTCCTCCAGGCCAGCGACCATGCGCATCGTCGTGGACTTACCGCAGCCAGAGGGGCCAACGAGGACGATGAACTCCTGGTCGTGAACGGTGAGGTTGAAGTCCTCTACAGCGAGCACACCGTCCTCGGTAACCTTGAGGTTGTGCTTCTTCTCCTCGGTCTTCTTCTTTTTGCCAAAGAAGCCCTTCTTTTTGGACTCGTTGTTGGGATACACCTTCTGAACATGTTTGAGAACGATCTCGGCCATGTCTCTACCTTTCGATACGCGGCGCCACGCTGAGGGGCACCGCAGAAACTTGCAAAACAGTTACGGCATCAGCCCTTGACGGCACCTGCCACCACACCGTCGATGATGTACTTCTGGCAGAAGATGTACATGATGACGATGGGGACAACGACCATCATGATGCAGGCCATCATGGGGCCGAGCTCGACGTGGCCATAGCCGCCACGGAAGTACTGGATCAAGATAGGAATGGTCTTGTACTTGGTGGAGTCGAGCGTAAGGTAGGGCAGCAGGTAGTCGTTCCAGACCCACATGGTCTCGAGGATGCCGACCGAAAGATAGGTGGGCTTCATGATGGGAAGGACGATCTTAAAGAACACCTGAACCGGGTTGCAGCCGTCAATCATGGCCGCCTCCTCGATCTCGAGCGGGATGTTCTTTACAAAGCCGGCGAACATAAAGACCGCCAGGCCCGCGCCAAAGCCCAGATAGATAAAGCAGATGTTGAACGGCGTGTTGAAGCCGATGCGGTCCGCCAAATTGGACAGCGTGAACATGAGCATCTGGAACGGTACGACCATCGAGAAGACGAACAGGTAATAGAAGAAGTTCGAGATCTTGCTGTTGACGCGCACCACGTACCAAGCGCACATGGAGCAGCACACCAAGATCAGCACGACCGACGTGACCGTGATAATAAGCGAGTACATAAATGCCGAGGCAAAGCCCTGCTCGTTAAGAGCGTGCACGTAGTTTGCAAGGCCATTGAACGTCTCGGGCGTGAGCAGGTCGAACGCCGTGGTGGTGCTGATTGCGGTCGCTTTCTTAAAGGAATTGAGCGCAATCATGAACACGGGGTAGATCCATGCGAGCGACAGGATCGTAAAGAAAATCGAGAGCGCGCGGTTGATAGCCTTATCGCGTTTCATTACTGCTGCACCTCCTTGGACCTCGTGGCCTTAAGCTGAATCATAGAGATGGCGACGACCAGGATGCAGAAGATAACTGCCTTGGCCTGACCGATGCCCTGCCATGCGATACCAGCACGCGAATAGAACGTGTTGTAGATGTTCAGGGCGAGCATCTCGGTGGAGTGCGCCGGGGCACCACCGGTAAGGGCGAGGTTCTGGTCGAACAGCTTAAAGCCGTTGGTGATGGACAGGAACAGACAGATGGTGATCGTCGGCATCAGGTTAGGGATCTTAACCTTCCAAAACGTCTGCCATGCCGTGGCGCCGTCGACCTTGGCGGCCTCGATGTAGTCGGACGGAATGGACTGCAGACCAGCGATGTAGATGATCATCATGTAGCCGACCTGCTGCCACAGGGTCAGGATGATAAGGCCCCAGAAGCCAGCAGCAGAGTTAAGGGCGATGAGCTGGGCGCCCACGTTGGAGAGCAGGCAGTTGATCAGAATCTGCCAAATGTAGCCCAGCACGATGCCGCCGATCAGGTTAGGCATAAAGAAGATCGTACGGAAGATGTTGGTGCCCTTGAGCGCCTTGCGGGTGAGCGCCTGCGCGATGGCCAGCGCGATCACGTTGATGAGCACCGTCGACAGGAAGGCAAACGCCACGGTAAAGAAGAACGACGTGGAGAACTGCGGATCTGACAGTGCGCGCACGTAGTTCTCGATACCGACAAAGTGCGCGTTATTAATGGTAATAAACTGGCAGAACGAGAGATAGAAACCCTGGATAAAGGGAATCACGAACCCGATCATAAACGCCAGGCACGTGGGCAGCATAAAGAGCGGCCACCAGCGTTTGAGTGCTTTGCCCATAGAAGGGTCCTTTCAATATGCAGGGGGCGGGCAAACCTACGTCTGCCCGCCCCCTGTCGCTAATCAGATAGCTTGGGCAGCAACTGCTTACTCGGAAGCAGCCTTCTCGGTCTTCCAGCCATCGACGAAGGCGTTCTTGACGCCGTCCCACTTGGTGTTGTCGGCAGCATAAGCGATGAGAGCCTGCTTGAGGTTCTTCTTCCACTCCTCAGAGGGGATGTAAACGAAGTCCCAAGCAACGGTCTTCTTGCCGTCCTTGGCCATAGCAACGGCCTGCTGTGAGAAGACGTTGGTGGTCTCCTTAGCGCTCTTGAACGGGGCGGTCAGACCCATCTTGTCAGCGATGATGCTGGTGGCGGTGTCAGAAGTGACGCACCAATACATGAAGTCCTCGGTGGCCTTCTGGGCATCCTCGGAAGCCTGGGAGCTGACGCACCAGTAGTTCTCGCCGCCGGAGCACAGGCCCTGGTTCTCCTCGCCGTCGACGCCGATGTAGATCGGCAGCATGCCGAGCTGGTCGTCGGTCATACCGGCCTTGGTGAGGTCGGCGTAGGCCCAAGAGCCGTTCTGGTAGAAGACGGCCTTGCCGGTTGCGAACTCGTTGGTGGCGTCGTCACCGGTCTTGGAGGCGAGCTGCGAAGGATCGCAGGTGGAGTCGGTGATATACAGGTCGAAGATCTGCTTAAAGTTGTCGAGATACTCGCCCTTGATCTCGTCGTCCTCCTGATTGTGCTCCTTCTCGAACTCGTAGTAGAGCGGGAGGTTGGCGAGGTGCGTGGTGTAGCGCCAGCTGGAGGAGTCATCCATGCCGGCGGAAGTGAAGGCACCGTCAACGCCGAGCTCGTCCTTGCGGGCCTGGATGTCATCGGCGCAAGCCTTCAGCTTGTCGAAGGAGTTGATGTCCTCGGCCTTGTAGCCGGCCTTCTCGAGGAGCTCCTTGTTGTAGATGATGCCGTAGCTCTCCTGAACCCAGTCGATACCCAGATCCTTGCCGTCGGACTGCAGCGCCAGGGAGTCGTCGATGAGCTCACCGCGGAGCTTGGTGTCGGAAAGATCGGCGCAGTAGTCCTTCCAGTTCTTAAGGCCGGTGGGGCCGTTGACCTGGAACAGCGTCGGAGCGGAGCTCTTGGACATCTCGGACTTGAGCTTCTCCTCGTAGGTGTTGGAGGCGGCGGTCACGATCTTGACCTCGACGCCCTTCTCCTTCTTGTACGCCTTGGCGATCTCCTTCCACTCCTTGTCGACCTCGGGCTTGAACTGGAGGAAGTAGACCTCGGCAGCGTCACCAGAAGCAGAGGAGCCAGAGCCGGCAGAACCACCGCAGCCCACGAGGCCCAGACCAAGAACCGCAGCCGCGGAACCAGCAAAGCCCAGGAACTGCCTTCTGCTCATTTCGTTCTTCATTACAATCCACCCTTTCACACCGTGGCGGCACCCTTTGCCGCCGCCTTCGGAGATTGGCTCGGGGACTTTGCCCCTTTTGCTGACTTGTACAATACGCTATTTGGCTAGTTGTTTGAACAAGTATTACTAGAGCGGTAGAAAAACTTCGGTGAACGGTAATTTCAACTTGATACTTGACAAGTTTTGTATAAACAATTATTTGTTATCGAATGCAGAGAAAACGCCCGATCAAGCCGATGCATCGTCGGTTTGACCGGGCGTTTTCGCTTTGAGGGCATGAGTCTCGTCAGGCTGCGAGCTAGCCGGCTATCGCTTGGAATTGACGCGGTAATGGAAGATCTCGGGGTGTGTGCGGGCATGCGTGACCTCGAACAAGATGCCGTCCGAGGTGTACGACTGGCTCTCCATAACGGCGACGCAGTTGTACTTGCCAAGGTCCAGATAGCTGCAGTCCTCATCGTTGGCGAGCTCGACACTCACCGTACGGCGGCTCGCCATCACTTTGATGCCGCGCTTGTGCTCCAGATAGCCGTAGATAGAATCCGCCGCGATCTCGGGGGTCAGGCCCTTGGCGATCGACGCCAAAAAGTAGCCGTGGTCCACTTGGCGCGCGCTGCCGTTGAGGCTTCGGACACGCACGACGCGAATCAGCTCCTCGCCCACCTTAAAGCCCAGGCGACGAGAGAGTTGCTCAGTGCAAATCAAATGTTCAAAAGACTTGACCTCGGTCGATGCGACGGCATTGTTGCGTTTTGCGAACTCGCCAAACGACTCAACCTCTTCGAGTGCGCCCAGCATATCGGTTTCGCCCTTAAGCCAAATAACGCGCACGCCCTTGCCGTGTATAGGCTGCACAAACATCTGGTCGGCCAGCATGCTCAAGGCGCGTCGAACGGTATTGCGCGTGCAGCCAAACTCCGCGGTCAGCTCGGCTTCGGTTGGCAGCATCTCCTGAAACGCATAGGTCCCGTTGATGATGCGCGAACGGATCTCGCGGTAGATTCCTTCGTAAATCGCTTTTGGCATGATTTCACCTCTAATGAATATGTATGGCTAGGCACGATAGCATTTCTTAAAGTTGTTTAAACCGATTATCGGTAAAGCACGGATTATTTACCGTCGACGGTTCCCCCGAAACCCAAATCGGACCGAATCAAAACCGTCAATGCGGCAAGCAGCCAGTCCTCTACAATGAGTTCATTGTTTAAACGTTCTTGCTCGCACAGCATGTTGCATCCGAAAGGCATATTATGCTGCAGAAAATCCAACGTTTTGGCGGAGCCATGTTCGCGCCCGCCATGCTGTTTTCTATATCAGGCCTCATGGTCGGCATCTCCGCCCTCGCAACGACCGTGGATATCGTCGGCGACCTCGCCGTATACGGAACCCCCTGGTACGTTTTCTGGACTATCATTCAGCGCGGCTCGTGGACGGTCTTTAAGCGCCTTCCACTCCTTTTTGCCGTAGCGCTGCCCATCGGCCTTGCCCAAAAGCAACCGGCACGCTGCTGCCTCGAGGCGCTCGTAGCCTATTTTGCCTACTGTTTCTTTTTGAGCGAGATCATTAAGCTGAGCGGCGACAACCTTGGACTTAAGTACCCGTCGTCTTTAACCCCCGCCAGCGGCATCACCGTCATCGACGGTATCAAGACGCTCGACACCGGCATTATCGGCCCGCTGGCGGTGTCGGCAACCGTCGTTGCCATCCATGACCGCTTCTACGATGCCAAGGTTCCCGATTGGCTCGGCACCTTCTCGGGTTCCTCGCTGGTCTACCTCATCAGCTTTTTTGCCGTGTTTGCCCTTGCCGCCATCTCGGCCGCCATCGTGCCCTTCGCATACGCTGTGACCGAAACGCTGCGCCACGCACTTGCGGGCGTCGGCCCCTTCGGCGTGGGCATCTTTGTGTTTTTGGAGCGAGCGCTCGAGCCCATGGGGCTGCACCATCTGCTCTATATGCCCATCTATTACGACAATCTGGTCATTCACGACGGTATTTACGCCACGTGGACCAACCTGCTCCCCATTCTCTCCCATAGCACGCGCCCTTTAAATGAACTTGCGCCCTGGGCAGGTTTTACCGCCACCGGCTGGGGCAAGCTCTTTGGCCTTCCCGCCATCGCGGCAGCATTCTATTTCACCGCCAAACCCGAACGCCGCGCCGGCCTTAAGGTCATCCTTTTGCCCGCCATCGTCGCCTCGGTGGTCTGCGGCGTCACCGAGCCGCTCGAGTTTCTCTTTATGTTCACCTATCCCGGACTCTTTTTGCTCTACGCCGTCCTGTCCTCCTGCCTTGCCATGACCATGAACTTCTTTGGCATCGTCGGCATCTTCTCGGGCGGTCTCATGGAAATGACGGCCTTCAACTTCATCCCACTCATGCGAATGCATGCCGGCTCCTACCTTTTGGCGCTCGGTATCGGTCTTACCTTTAGCCTCATCTTTTTTGTTAGTTTTCGAGCACTCATCTTGGTCTATGACCTTAAGACGCCGGGCCGCGAGGATCATGTCTCCAATCGCGCGGCAATCGATCGTTTAACGGGAAGCGGCTTTGCCAAAGAGCAATCTCCCAATGGCGAGGTCAGTATTCAATCCGATCAAGATCACGTCCTCGCTGAGCGGGTAATTCAGCTTTTGGGTGGCGTTGGCAATATCGTGGGCGCAACCAACTGCGCCACGCGCCTGCGCGTCGAGGTCGCAGACCCTTCCATCGTTGCAGATAATGCGTCGTTTGTCGCGGTGGGCGCCAAGGGCCTCATCATTACGGGCAAGACCGCCCAGGTGATTATTGGCATCTCCGTTCCCCGCGTTAAAGAGCATTTTGACCAGATCATGGGCCTCGAGCCGGGATTTGTGTCCACCACCTCGGCCTCCCCTGCCGCCAGCGCAGCCCATAAGCGCGGCGATATCTGCTTCTTCGATATCGACGGAACACTCGCCTGGCAAGACCCTCGAGTGGCACAAGAGCTTCCCGAGAGCGAGCGAGACCTCTCCCCCTATCCCAATGAAGCGGTCTCGCAAGCCATCCGTGATTTTGTCGCCAAGGGCAATATGGCGTTTATCTGCACAGGGCGCACGCTGAGCTGCATCCATCCAAAGCTGCTCGAGCTGCCCTGGACCGGCATCGTCTGCCTCGCGGGTGGCTATGTCGAACTTGAGGGACACGTGATTCGCGATTTGGCGATGACGCCCGGCATGCTGCAGCGCCTTGCTCCCATTCTTGAGCAATCGGACGAAGTGATTCGTTTTGAGGGACTCAATGGCGTCGTTCGCATGAGTGCCGATGCGCCCGACGCCCCGGGATACGCCCGCACCGTGGGCGATGCAATTACGCAGCTGCAACATTACAGCGCCTACAAGATCTTAATGTCCACGTCGCTTGCCAACCGCATCGCTCAGGATCAAGCGTTTGAGCCGCTGCTCTGCTTTAACGAGCTCGAGCTCGAAGTGACCGAGATTTCGCCTCGCGAATGCACCAAGCGCGAGGGTATCCAGTCCGTACTCGACGCCCTCGATCCCCACCACGGAACCGTATACGGCATCGGCGACGCCAGCAATGACGTCTCGCTGATGAACGCCGTCGATGTCGGTATCGCCATGGGCAATGCGCCGGACTTCCTCAAGGAAAAGGCCGACTATGTCACCGACAGCATCGACCACGACGGCGTCGTCACCGCGCTCGAACACTTTGGGCTTATCTAGCCAAGCCCCTACCGCACTTGCGGCCGCATGGACCAATCGTCTTCAACCGCCGCGCTCGACGCCCTAATGTGGCAATATGTTGTCTGCATAATGCAACGATGCAACCTATCAAAGAATGCGAGAACCCGTGTCCAGTCCGTTTACCAGCTTTTTAGCCCAGCACTTTGACCAGATTAACGACTATCTGGCCACGTTCTTTGACGGACAGGCGACTTCCGCCGATATCGAGCGCTACCTGTATACCCCGCTCTCGGCATTTACGGCAAACGCTGGCAAGCGCCACCGCCCGCTCATCTGCATGCTCGCCGCCACTGCGGTAGGCGGCAGCTTTGAGAGCGCCCGCAGCGCAGCGGCGGCCATCGAGCACTTTCAGTCGGGCGCACTCATCCACGACGACATCGCCGACAACGGGCAGATTCGTCGCGGCAAGCCCTGCATGCACCTTACCGAGGGCACCGGTCTTGCCATCAACTGCGGTGACCTGGCGCTCACCATGGTCACCAAGACGGTTCTCGACGACCCCACGCTCAACGCAGACGTGAAGCTTCGCGTGCTCCACGAGCTTACCGAGATGATCGTCCGTACCATCGAGGGCCAGGCGCTCGACCTGGGCTGGGTCCGCGACGGGCGCTTTGACATTTCGGTCGACGATTATCTGGACATGGCGACGCACAAGACCGCGTACTACAGCGGAGCGACGCCGCTTGCCGCCGGAGCCATTATCGGCGGCGGCAGCGAAGAGCAGATTGAGGCACTGCGCGCCTTTGGGCTGCACACGGGCCTTGCCTTCCAGATTCAAGACGACCTGCTCAACTTGATCGGCACCAAGGAGGCCGCCAACAAGGACTTCCGCACCGATATCACCGAGGGCAAGCGCACCCTCGTTGCCGTGCATGCCCTGTCAGACGAGCGCTATCACGACGAGATCGAGGCAATCCTTTCCTCGGGCACCGAGGACCCCGCGCAGCTCGCACGCGCCGTGGAGATCTTCCAGGAGACCGGCTCCATCGATTACGCCCACACCTATGCGCTCGACCTGACCGCTAAGGCCAAGGCCGCTATCGAAGGCGTCGAGCTCGACCCGCATGCGCGCGAGCTCTTCCTCTCAATGGCAGATTTCTTTGTGGAGCGTCTTAACTAGCGGGGGTCATAAAACCTGTGGGCAGCGAGTTTGGGTACAAGTTGCTACACTATTGAGTGCATGTTTATAAATTGTCTCGCGTTGTCTATCCGACACACGCTCAAAATAGTACGAATGGTACGCCGAAAGGGGTTCGTTCATGGAACCTATTACCACGGGCATGCAGGGAGCAGCCGTCGAGGATGTTCAGTCCCGCCTTCTGCAGCTCGGCTATACAATCGATGACGCCGAGGTTGTCGACAAGCGCTTTGGCACCACCACCGAGCAGGCCGTCAGCACCTTCAGGCTCGACAGCGGCCTTGCTGCCGGTCATGCCGTCGATATCCCCTGTTGGAGCGCCCTGGTCGACGCCTCGTATAAGCTGGGCGACCGCACCCTGTATCTGCGCATGCCCAATTTCCATGGCGCCGATGTGCAGGCCCTGCAGCGCGCTCTCAACGTTTTGGGCTTTGCCTGTGGCGAAGACGACGGCTACTTTGGTCCGCATACCGAGGCCGCCCTGCAGCAGTTCCAGGAAAATGTCGGCCTGTTTGCCGACGGCATGGCCTTCCAGGACACCTACGCCTACATCAACCGCCTGCACCATGTGTGGGAGGGCAAGCCCTCGGTCACCGAAGCCGAGTCCCGCATCGGTTTTGCTCGCGCCGCCAACGTGCTCGAGCGCTTCCAGATCGCCGTTATCGGTGAGGACCCCATCGCACGCAGCGTTGCTTCGCGCATGTGGAACATCGCCACGGCAACGACCGACAACAGCGGCATGATGCTCTGCGACTCCGAGGTCCCAACCGACGTTGACCTGGTGCTCGAGATCGCAAGCGACGAGCTGCCCGCCGACGCCGCGCCACGCGCCACGATTGCCCTCGCCGAGTGCCACAACCTGGCCCAGCGCATCCGCACCGCCAATGTCGCCGCGCAGCAGAAGCCGGCTCGCATTCGCATTGAGCTCACGGGCATGACGCGCTACAACGGCACCTTCACGGCCAGCGACGCGCAGACGCTCGCCGTACGCCTACTCGACGGCGTTTGCGATGCCCTCGCAGATTAGGTAAACTAGACGAGTTGCTTTTGGGCAACACCACACATTGGGACGTAGTTCAACGGTAGAACTCCGGTTTTTGGTGCCGGCTGTTGGGGGTTCGAATCCCTCCGTCCCAGCCATTAAAACTGAGCGCCCTAAGCCCATAACGGCCCAGGGCGCTTTCTTGTGGGCAAGCGGAGGAATTCGAGCCCGCAAGGGTGCGGAGCTGAGGAAACGCGAAGCGTTTTCCAGCGCAGCACGCAAGGAGCGAAGCGACGCAGCGGGGCGCGGCCGCCGACCAGGCAGACGCGGAATCCCACCGTCCCACATCAGCCCAGTTCCGAAAAGCGAGCCGCCATCTACAAAGTGCCGTGTAGCCCCGGCCGGCCGGGCATTAAGTTTGTCGCGAGTTCCGCACGCAAAGAAGGCCACTTAATGTGGCCTTCGTCTTGCGCAGGACTGTAGAGCAGCAAACTTAATGCCCGGCCCGCCGGGGCCACACGTCCCTAATTGTTGAGCATGCGGTCGAAGCTTCCCGAGTCGCCATCCCGATAGTCGGCGGTCATCAGAATCTCCTGCGGAATGCGCCCGCCCTCGCGCAGCACATTGCGGAACTGCACGCGCGTGACCATGGGCAGATCCTTGATCGTCGCCGCCAAGTTCTGCGGCACGCCCTGGTTGGCAGCCGCGGGCTCGCACTCGCCGCCGGCCTTCACGCGACGCTTATGCTCGGCGAGCATGGCGCGGTACATGCCGGCATGCAGGCGAATCTCAACCACATTGGCATTGCGAGCCTGCTCGACGATGCGCGCGCCCTCGCGGTCGATATCGCCCACGTAGTAGACGTAGTTAAAGCGATAGCCGATCTCAGCCAGATAATCGTCCAGGGCATGCGAGACGCTCGCCTTGCATCCGCCGCCAAAAATCACGCCGCCCACCTTGATGCCAAAGAGCTTAGCGTGCTTGCGGCCGCGCAGGAGCTTGACGATCTCGTCATAGGTGTCCAGGTTCTCGACCATAATGAACGGCTTATCGGCGCCCAGCGTAAAGAAACCCGTAAAGTGCACGGGGCGGTTGGGGGCGACCTTAATCGCCTGCATGCTGATGCCCTTTTCGGTCATACGCCGAATTAGACGCTCGCCGTGCTTGCCGTCAAAAGCCTTCTCGTCGTTAAAAATCTGGTAGGCACGCTGGCGGCGCGAGGCAACCGGCGTATCGGCACCTCGGTTTTGCTCGATCCAAGCCTGGATGATTGCGATTTCCTCGGCAATCTTGCGGTTGGACATCTCGTTGTGCTGAGTGCGCTGCGGAGCCTTTTTGCCGTCCTTGCCCTCGACCTTTACGATCTGTGTCTGCTGCTCCTTGATCTTAGAGAGCGCCGTAGGCGTAGGGACAACTTTGAGCAGCTGCCTGCCTAAAACGCGGGCAAGGGCAAACGCCGATACCTCGCCGTGGACGGCCGACTCGGGCTGCTGGGCAGCAGCATCTGCTGCGGCAGACTCCGGCTTCTTCTGAGACCTGCGCTTAGAATCGCCTTGGGAATTGCGCTCGCGCTTCGGCATAGACGCCTGCTTCTGCGGACGATCGGACTTGCTCTCCTTCGCCGGCTGGCGCTTAGGCTGCCCCGAAGAAACCTCGGCCTTCGCATCCTCGTCCTGCGGCGTGGTCTTCTCGGCTGCAGTCTCGGCATGGGAACTGCGACCCCCGCGATGGCGACGGCGGCGAGGCCTGCTCGACGCGCCCTGCTCCGTCTGCCCATCAGTAGGCTGCTCGCCCTTGGCCTCGGCAGCAACCTCAAGCTGCGGCTCAACAGGCTTCTGCTCGCGAGCCGCCGGCTCAACGGTTTTCTCGGTTTGTTCGGCCTTCTCGGCCTGAGCGGTCGGAGCCGGCTCGCCCTTCTCCTGACGCCTTACGGGATACGCGCGCCTCGCAAAACCACGCCCGGGACGGCATGAACCCGGAGCCTTCTTGGCAGACTCCTCAACATCGTCTGCAACCTCGGAAGGCTCTTCAACCTCATGCACGACATCCTGCTGCGCAGCCTTAAAGTGGGCACCACGGCGACGCTGGGGCTCCTGGGCCTCCACGGGCTTTTGCTCCTTCGCGGGCCTCTGCGACTCGGCAGCAACCTCGTTCTCAACAGCCTCGGCATCCGTCTCACCCTTTTGAGCAACGGCACGACGGAAGCGCTCCTGCTGGGCGCGGCGCTGCGCATCGCGCTTGCCACCCCCGCCAAAACCGCCGCGTCCTGCCTTGGCCGTAAAGGCACGCACGACGTTCTCATCGAGCAACTCATCGGTATCGACATGCTCACGCGGAGCAGCTTCTTCCACAGCAGGCACGTCAGCGGAATCCTCGACGACAAAATCTTCGACGGACTCGGCAGGCTGCTCCTGGGCATCGCGGATCTCGACATTGATGGTATAGAACGCCGGGCGCCCGTTAATGCCGCTGCCCTCGATCTTGGTCACGATATTTGCCGCGATAAGCTCATCGCGCATCGCCTTGGTGTCGCATTCCTTATCGACGGAGCGGAAAATCTGCGCCAGCGCGCTCGACTTAATCTTGAGCGCCTTGCGGCAGAGCAGGTCGTAGGCAACCAGCTTGGCGCGCTCGGCAGAAAGCGATGTCTGGCTGCTCAGACGCTCAGCCAGAGCATCGACATTGTTTTGATTATCGGAATATACCGTCTTGGCCACGGGGCCCCTTTCATATGCACACATATACGTCCATATGGTACAACGCACGAGCCTATCCACGCAAAACATCTGCGAGAACGCCCTTGCACCACCTGTTCTCACAAGAAAAAAGACCGGGTCCGCTTGATTGCGGACCCGGTCTTTCCGAGTCAAATAGATGGGAGATTCAACCCGTCCGACCGACTAGGCCTTGGCGGCCTCGGCGTCGGCAGGAGCTTCAGCGGCAGCGGCGCGACCGTACTCGGCCTTGCCCATCTCGGACCACTCGGGCTCCTCATCAGGCATGGAGCCGGCCTCCTTGCCGAAGAACTCCTTGAGGCAGTTGACGGCGACGATGAGGCCCAGGACCATCAGCAGGACGGCGAAAACGAGCTGCAGGCCCTTGGTGGCGGCGACGGAAACGGCGGCCGTGGTGGCGGTAGCCGGGATGGTGCCGAAGAAACCGTAGGCCTGGACGGCGGTCATGCAGCCCATGGCGCTCTGGACCAGCGAGGTGAAGGTGCAGCAGAGCAGGAAGGCGACGGGCACGTAGAGCATCCAGCCCTTGCGGCCGGTGCACTTGCAGAACACGGCGAGGGTGATCATGGTCATACCGCCGAGCAGCTGGTTGGAAGCACCAAAGAGCGGCCAGATGTTGGCATAGCCACCAAAGGCAAGGGCGAGACCGGGAAGCAGGGTGACGACCGTGGCGAACCAGGGGTTGCCGAGAACCTTCATGTAGCCGGCCTTGGACTCGATGGCCAGGGCGTCGTTGGTCTGGGCAAAGAACTCGGAGAACGAGGTGCGGGCGATGCGGGCGACGGCGTCGAGCGAGGTCAGGGCCAGAGCGGAAACGTTCATGGTCATGAAGACGGTAGCGAGCGTACCGTCAACACCGAAGGCCTGCATACCGCGGGAGATGCCAGCGGCGAAGATCTGGAACGGGGTGGAAGCGACACCGGCGTTGAGGGCGCCAGTACCGGCGGTGTTCATATCGGAGAACATGATGCCGGCGACGATGATGGCAAGGATGCCGACGAAGGACTCGACGATCATGGCGCCATAACCGACCTTGACGGCGTCCTGCTCCTTCTCGACCTGCTTAGAAGAGGTGCCGGAAGAAACGAGGCTGTGGAAACCGGAGAGAGCACCACAAGCGACGGAGACAAACAGGACCGGGAACATCATGCCGGAGGCAGTGGAGAAGCCGGTGAAGACCGGAGCGGTGATAGTGGCCTGGCCGTTAACGCCCAGGACGACGATGCCGAGGACAGCGCAGGCGATCATGACGATCATCATGATGGAAGTGAGGTAGTCACGCGGGGTCTTGAGCATCTGGATGGGCATAGCGCCAGCGAAGACCAGGTAGACCATGACGACGGCGAACCACTGGAACTTATCCAGGTAGACCGGGAACTGCATACCGACGGCGAACATGAGAACCATGAGGACCACGCCGGTGACGAACTCGGCGGCACCGGTGAGGTTGAACTTCTTCTGGGCCCAACCAAAGGCGATAGCGACGAAGGTGAACAGGATGGAGATGGTGCCAGCGCAGCCAGCGGCATAGGACTTGGTGAAGTCGATGGCACCGGTAGCGGCGCCAGAAGCGTCAACGGCCGGGGTGAACATGAACGTCTTGCAGACCATGTCGGTGAAGGCGGCGATGACGATGATGCAGAACAGCCAGCAGAACAGCAGGAACAGGCGACGGCCGGTCTTGCCGATGTACTTCTCGATGAGCTGAGCGAGCGACTTGCCGTTGTTCTTCATCGAAGCGTACAGAGCACCAAAGTCGTGGACGGCGCCAAAGAAGATGCCGCCGACGAGGACCCAGAGCACGACGGGCAGCCAGCCAAAGGCCATGGCGACGATCGTACCCGTGACAGGGCCAGCACCGCAGATCGAGCTGAACTGATGCGAGAACGCGGTAAAGGCGGAGACGGGCGAGAAGCTCTTGCCGTCCTTCATGCGCTTGGCCGGCGTGAGGGCCTCTTTGTCAACGCCCCACTTGTTGGCCAGCCAGCGGCCGTAGCCCAGATAGCCGCAGGCGAGCACCGCCGCGGCCACAACCATGAGCAAAACTCCGTTCATTACATTTCCTCCTCTAAAAAGAACTTCCTAGACATAAAAAATGAGGGCCGTCGGTTGCGCTCGACGGCCCTCATCTTCATCAGCCGCCCGTTATCGTACGGGCTAGCTGTATGTGCTAACCCGCATCAGATAATTACTACGCTGATAATGTTTAGCTGATGCGTGAACATGTCTAAGAAATCCTCTTCAATCATGATGTGAACGATCCGTGCGTGTTCACATCCCCCAGTGGTTGAAAAGGAGTATGAAACTTTAGTTACCTAAAGTCAACGCAAATTTGTAATGGATTTTCAAATTCTTTTGAATTTCTCGTTATAAAACGCCACTGACCTCGGACTTTACCGAACGACAGTTTTTGCTTGAGAGATGCCCCTCGGGAGCGGGGCGGGCGCCTGCCGCCATATATGAACTTTCCTGCTCGGACAGTCCTGCTCACGACGGAGGCCACATTAAGTGGCCTCCTGTTCGTGCGGAACTCGCGATAAAGTTCATATATGGCGGCAGGCGCCCGCCCCGCCCCCGAGGAGCTCCCATCCCAAATGTGCGGAGCAAAGCTCCGCACACCATCTTTTTCTTTCAGCTAAAGCACGCCGGAAATTCGACGCAGCTGGCTAACCTTGCCGGACGTTGTCGACGCCAAACCAGCTCAGAAGCTATATCGATACAGAAAGGTCCCCGGACGGAGGGGCCGGATATAAGGTTTATCGCGAGTTCCGCACGCAAAGAAGGCCACTTAATGTGTCCTTCGTCTTGCGCAGGACTGTAGAGCAGGAAACCTTATATCCGGCCCCTCCGTCCGGGGACCGCGCCGTACCAGCTACAGCGTCATGTTTGGATCGGCGTCGACGTCGAACGGCGAGATTTCACCTCGGTCGAATTTACGGCGGGCGACCTCCGCGATCATGGCGGCGTTGTCGGTGCATGCCGAGAGAGGCGGCACCGTCACGCGGATGCCCTGGCGCCCAAGCTTCTTGATCATCATCTCGCGCAGATGCGGATTAGCCGAGACGCCGCCGCCGATGCAGTATTCCTTGCATCCGGTGGCATGCAGCGCGTTCTTGGCCTTCTTGTACTGAACGTCAAAGACGGCTGCCTCAAACGAAGCCGCCAGATCGGGCAGGTGAATCGTGCGCCCAGCCTTGGTCTCCTGCTCGATGTAGAGCGTCACCGCCGTCTTGAGGCCCGAAAGCGAGAAGCGATAGTCCCCCCTGCTGTTAAGCGCGCGAGGAAAATCGATCGCGCGGGGATTGCCCGTCTCGGCCAGCTTGGAGATGATGGGGCCACCGGGATAGCCCAGACCCAACGCCTTGGCTACCTTGTCGAAGGCCTCGCCCACAGCATCGTCGAGTGTCTCACCAAGTACCTCGTAGTCGCCCCATGCCTTCACGTGCACGAGCATGGTGTGCCCGCCCGAGACAAGCGTAAAGATAAACGGGGGCTTGAGGTCGGGCTGCGCCAACAGGTTGGCAAACAGGTGGCCCTCCAGATGATTGACGCACACGAGCGGCTTGCCGGCAGCATACGCAAAGCCCTTGGCAAAGGCGACGCCCACCACCAGGGCGCCAACCAGGCCCGGACCCTGTGTCACGCCCACGGCGGCAAGCTCACTTGGTGTAATGGCTCCGCCCGTAAGGCCCAGCGACGCTGCGGCGTCCTCGAGTGCCGCATCCACGACACTCACAATCACCTCGACGTGCTTGCGCGAGGCGATCTCGGGCACCACGCCGCCAAAGCGTGCATGAAAATCAATCTGCGTCGACACCTGGTTGGCCAGCATATTGCCATCCGCATCGATAATCGCCACCGCCGTCTCGTCGCAGGAGCTCTCGATAGCGAGTACGAGGCGGCGACGCTCAATCTCGACACGTTCCTCGGCAGAGCGCCAAGGCGCAGGCAGCGGCCATACGCGCTGCTCTGCCGCCGTCGGCTCGGGCGAAGCATTGTCGACCGGAAGCACCAGGGGCAGCGGAGCCGTCATGACGATGGCGTCCTTGCCGGCACCATAGTAGCCGCGGCGACGGCCAGCCTCGGTAAAGCCCAGAGCGTTATAAAGCGCGATCGCTCCCTCGTTACCGTCCTCGACCTCGAGCGAAGCCGTGGTGCAGCCGAGCATCTGGGCATCATAGCTCACGTGCGACAGCAGCTTGCGGGCAATGCCCTCACGGCGATGTGCCGGGTCGACGGCGACATCCAGAATCTGCACATCACCGTCCACGACCATACCGCCGGCAAGGCCCAGCAGCTTGCCGTCGTCGTGTGCCACCCACCAACTACGCGGCGCAGCGACGTCCTCGCCCAGTTCGGACAGGAACATGCCCGGCGTCCATGCCTCGTGTCCGGCACCTTCAAAGCAGGCAGCCTCCAGCGCGCTCGCGCCCTCGGCATCCGCCGCGCCCATGGGACGGAACTGCAGATGACGACCGGCGAGCTCATCGGCAACACCCGTAATTTCGCTCTGCGCACTCTCGGCAAGACCAAGACGCTTGCGCTCGTTTTCCTCGGCATCCGAAAGGCGCGTGTAAATCGGCAGGACGCGGGCCGGATCGCCGTCACCCGCAGCGTGCGCGAGCAGCAAGCCCTCGCCCGAAGGCCACCACAGGTCGCGCTCCACGCAGCGGGCGGCCTCGTCCTCATCCAGCAGCTTGCCATAGCGCACGAGACCGTCACCGGTCAGCTGAACCTGGCCCCAGTCCGCTGCTTGGCGCCACTCATCGAGCGCCACGGCGGCCTTGACCACGTGTTCGCGCTCAAATTGACGCTCGGGACCCTCATCGACCAGCATATACAGCGCCGGATATACCTCACCGCGCATAGCATCGGCCAAGATACCAAGCTTGCCGCGCACGCCAGCCTTCCACGCCGTCCAAGCGCAAGCGTCGAGCGTCGACACGCCCAGCAGCGGAACATTGGCACCACGCGCGAGGCCCTTGGCAGTGGAGATGCCGATGCGCACACCCGTAAAGGACCCCGGGCCGCGGCCGACCACATAGCAACCAACATCGCTGCGATCCAGACCGGCTTGAGCCAGCACGCCATCAACGGTATTCACGAGCTCAACGTTGGCGTGACGGCGACACATGTGGTCGCCACTCACGAGCTTCGTCTCACCCGTCTGCCCATCAATCCAGCTTGCCGCGCAGGCAAGCATGTCGGTCGAGGTATCGAGCGCCACCACCAGCGCGTTGTCGTTATGCAAGCTCATCTTGTACAGCCTTATCAATCAAATGGGAAAGCTCCATTGCGCGGTCACCGTGCGCCTCGAGCGTTATCGTTCGCACATCGCTGTCGCCCTCATCACGCCTGAGCGTCACCGAAAGATACTCATCCGTCAGCTCGTCCTGGAATTGTTCGCCCCATTCCAGCAGGCAAGCACCCTCATAGCCCAGCACATCGAAAATGCCCGTATCCTCGAGCTCGTAGGCATGCTCCAGGCGGTATAGATCAAAGTGAAACAGCGGAATACGACCTTGATCGTGAACGGCCATGAGCGCAAACGTAGGACTCGTAACCATATGCCCATCGCCCAGCCCGCGCGAGACGCCCTTGGTAAAGTGAGTTTTGCCCACTCCCAGGCCACCGGTCAGGATGAGCACATCTCCGTCCTCAAGGCACGGTGCAATTAGCTCGCCAAAGTACTCCGTATCGGCAGCGCAAGTCGTTTTGTAAGTACCTACCCCCAGGCGCTCCAGGGACATATATGCTCCTTATTATTCCGAGGCGTCCTCTGGCGCGGGATGTCGCCCCAGATAGTCGCCCAGCATCTTAAAGTCTTCCTCCAGCAGCTCCTGCCACGCTGGATTGCGTAGCGCTGCTGCCGGATGGAAAGTGGGCATCACCACAAAGTGCCCCATCTGATGGAACCTGCCGCGCAGCTTGGTAATGCCGATCTCGGTCTTAAGCACAAAGTGCGTTGCGGGGTTGCCGAGCGTCACGATGATATCGGGCCAGATGCTTCGAATCTGCTCGCGCAAAAACGGCGAGCAAGCCAGCACTTCCTCGGGACGCGGATTGCGGTTTCCCGGCGGGCGGCACTTAAGCACGTTGGCAATGTAGACGTCTTCGCGTTTGAGCCCCGCCAGCGACAAAATGCCGTTGAGGTCCTCGCCTGCCGCCCCCACAAAGGGCTCGCCCTGCAAATCCTCATTACGGCCCGGCGCCTCGCCAATAAACATCACGCGAGCGCGGGGGTTTCCCACGCCAAACACGATGTTGTGGCGCGACTGGTAAAGCTGGCAAAGGTGACAATCGCCCAGAACGGCCTCGATCTCCTCGAGTGCGACCTCACGCGGCGCCTGATGGCTATGGCCGGGAATGTGCATGACGCCCATAGCGACTCCTACACGTAGACCTTGTCGAGACGCATACCAAAGCCGCAAGCGACCTCGTAGTTAATCGTGCCGCGTAGGCGCGCCATCTCGTCCATGGTAATCTCGGCATCTCCATCGCGGCCGACAATGATCATCTCGTCACCATACTCGGCCTCGGGAATCTCATGCGCCGGGTTGGACTGAATGGCGACCATAAACTGGTCCATGCAGATATTGCCCACCTGACGCACACGCTCGCCGCGATACAGCACGTCCATACGATTGGAAAGCGTACGCGAAAGGCCATCGGCATAACCGATCGGAAGGGTGCAGATCTGAACGCGCGTGCGCGGTACGCGGTAGGTAAAGCCGTAGCCCACGCCCTCGCCCATCGCAGGGTGTGCCACGCGCGTCACACGCGCGTGGACGCTCATGACGGGATCAAGCTGCATCACGCGACCACTCAGCTCACATGGCTGCAGACCATACAAACCGATGCCGGCACGAATCATGTCAAAGTGCATTGAAGAATCGAGCATCGAGGATGGCGTATTGGCACAATGCACGATACCGCATTCAAAACCTGCGTCCTTAATGGCCTGAACGGCCTCGGTAAAACGCTGGCACTGCAGCTTGTAGTCCCAGCCCGAAGGTTCATCGGCCGTGGCGAAGTGCGTAAATACGCCGTCGCACTGAATACCGCGATGGAAATTTATACCGCGGACAAAGTCGAGCACCTGCGTGTAGTGAACGCCGATACGATTCATGCCCGTCTCGATGGCAAGATGGTACTTGCCCACTTTGCCCGCCGCGACGGCACATTCTCCATACGCAAGAGCAAAGTCAGACGTATAGACCGAGGGCATGATATCAAACTCGAGCAACGTCGGAATGGCCTCGATAGGCGGCTCGCTTAGGATGAGGATGGGTTTCGTAATCCCGCCCTGTCGGAGCTCAACGCCCTCGTTAACCGTCGCCACGGCAAACATGTCGGCACCGGCCGAATACATGATCTTGGCGCACTCAACAGCTCCATGACCATAAGCATCGGCCTTGACCACGCAGCACAGGCGCTGACGTGGATTCAGCAAGTTCTTATAGGCCCTCGTGTTGCGACGGAGCGCCCCGCGGTCGATCTCGACCCAGGACCAGCGCGTCAAATCGGCTTTATTCATGATTAGTCATCCGACCCTTCGTCCATGATTCCCAGATCTTCGAGCGCATCCTTTGCCGCCAGCTCCATGGCAGGACCGATCAAGTCGATAAGATCGGTCGCGATAACGCTCTTCTCACCATACTCCGTCGCCGCAGCAAAACCGGCGTAGCTGTGAAGTGCGACGGCGTACGAATACAGCAGCTCCCAACGATCCATCTCGTCGCGCATGGTGGCAAGCGTGCCGGCCAAAATACCCGCGAGAACATCACCAGAACCGGCAGTTGCCAGAGAAGCCGGACCCGAGAGTGGCAGCAGCACGCGCTCAACGCCACAGATAGCCGTCGTCGGCCCCTTGGCTATGACCACCAGATTGTCGGAGCCTGCAGCCCAGACAACCTTCTGCGCGGCCGCAATCGCGGTACCAAGGTCGTTCACCTCGTCACCGGCAACCAGGCGCGAAAGCTCACGATAGTGCGGCGTCATAACCAACGGCTGCTCGCGGCGATACATCTCGGGGTTACTATCAATACCGTCAATGGCAATCTTAGCAAGGCAGTTGAGTGCATCGGCGTCCAAAATTAGCGGTACATCAAGCTCGAGCAAGCCCGAAACCACCTGCATAGCGCCGGCAGACGTCGTCATACCGGGACCGCACAGCACGCAGCTGTACTTCTTTGCGATCTCGCACACCGTCATGCGCGCAGCGGCGCCAAAGGAGCCGCGGGAATCAGACGGAATAGCAAAGACCGGAATCGAAGGAAGTGCCATGCGAATGAGATTGGCGCAGGCGTCAGGAGCCGCGACTGCCACGTAACCAGCACCCGCGCGAGCTGCAGACTTGGCCGCCATAATGGCAGCACCAGGATATTGCGCCGATCCGGCGACAATAAGCACAGAGCCACGGGAATACTTATCGATATTCGATGGTAGCGGAGCAAAGTAATCAACTAAGTCACCGGGCTCGACAATCTCGGCGGCGTGGTCAACATCATCGATGACTTCGTCAAGACGGTCGTAAAGATTGCCGCAGATCAAATCGCCAGCATACTCAGGGCCATCAGCGCTATACAGACCAATCTTGGGCGCAATCATCGTCACCGTGCGCTCGGCACGAATGCAGTCGTCATCAACAACGCCCGTCTCGGCATTCAGGCCCGAGGGGACATCAATGGATACGACACAATCGGCGCATTCATTGACCGTAGGAATCCAAATGGAGAACGGCGCACGCAGATTCCCGTGGAAACCGGTACCAAAAATGGCATCGACAACAACATCCGCCTTATCGATCAAAACCTCGAGTTCGTCACGCGAGGGACCGACGCAAACGTGCACATCGCGGCCGGCAGTTCGACGAGCAACATGACGTGCCAAAGCAGCAGGAATCTCATCCGGCTCAACCGGAGAAACGATATCCACGTCCACACCCTTGTGGCTCAAGATATCGGCGGCAACCCAACCGTCGCCGCCATTATTACCAAAACCGACCAAAACGAGAACCAGATCGGGATTGAGCTTCAAGACCTCGTTAGCGGCAAACTCACCCGCTAGCTCCATAAGCTCGGCCTTCGAAGTCCCTTCGCGTTCGATGATATCCTCGAGACGAACGACTTCTTCGGTACTCAAAACCGGTTTCATCTATGCTCCTAGCGTATCTTGCGAAGCATCGCCCAGGTGCTCCGTCAATGCTGAATTCTGCAGCTGCTCGAGCTCATCTAATACAGAGCGAGCCTCTTTAAATGTCTGCGCAACGCGTTTCTTGGTGCTCACCTTTTCATCTTTTGGCTTAGGCCGAGCATCTTCGGTAATCGCGATGGCATTCGTAACGGCCAAGTCTCCCGTAAGCGTAATGGAAAGAGCGACCTCAACAACGCCCAGTTCTTGAGCGATCTCGAGAGCACGGCCCGAAAGCAGCGCCTTCGGTTTGCCGAGTTTATCACGCGTTACCGAAACATCCTTGCGACCCACGCCTTGACTAAAACCCGTGCCGAGAGCTTTAAGCACCGCCTCGCGCGAAGCAAAGCGGCTCGCATAGTGAGCAGCGGGACGCGATGATGCATCGCAATACGCACGCTCTTCTTCGGTAAACACACGCCGAGCAAACGACGGCGTCTTTTCAAGAATTGATTTCATGCGGGAAATCTCGACGATATCAACGCCGATACCAGCTTCAGCCATGTTCACCTCCATATCGCACAGACTAAGTTATTGTAGCCCGTTCACAGAAGATGCGACAAACGAGGGTTATAAAACACAGCTAC
>CAUHCN010000014.1 GCA_959604825.1 uncultured Collinsella sp.
GACGCCGCCCTCTCAAGGCGGAGATCACCAGTTCGAATCTGGTACGGGCTACCACGCATCTGATACCCGGTCTTTCCACGGAAAGCCGGGTTTTTTATTATCTAACAACCGTCTGCAATTCCCGTTTGAACAAGAGCTTTGCGTTCTGCTTATGGCCCTTACGGGTACAATAATCAAGATATTTTGACTGTTAGAAGGAGTCTCATGACGGAGTCCTCTCAGCATACGTCCAAGCCCCAGGTCGAGGTTGAGGCCTCGGGCGGCGATGACAATAAGAGCGCACGCCGCGGCGCAATCTTTATCGGCGTTGTGCTGGTGGGTTATATCGTCTATCTGGTGGTAACCGGGCAGATGGGGCAGTTCTGGGCCGCTATGTCGAGCGTCCAGGCGCCCTGGCTCGTTGTCGCGTGTCTTTGCATGTTCATGTATCTGTTCTTTGGCATTGTGGCCTATGCGATCGCCGTTTGGCTCGACCCCAATTCGCCCGTCGGTATCCGCGACCTCATTTCGGTCGAGGCGAGCGGCATTTTCTTTGGCAACCTGACGCCCATGATGATGGGCTCCACGCCTGCCCAGATTTACCGCCTGACCAAAGCCGGCCAAAACGTGGGCGAGGCCGGCGCCACACAGTTCACCCGTTTTATCGTGTATCAGTTTGGTCTGGTGGCATGGGGCGCCATTTTGCTGCTCGCCCGCATGCCGTTTTTCGCCGAGCGTTATGGCGATATGACGCTACTGTGCGTCTTTAGCTTTGGCGGACACTGCTGCATCCTGCTCGGCATCTTCGCCGTTGCGCTCATGCCTAAGACCGTCACGCGTGTCGCCCATTGCATCATCAATTGGCTCGAGCGCATAGGTGTCTCGGCCGCCAAGATCGAGGGATGGCGTACGTTTGTCGATGGCGAGATCTATTCGTTCTCCGAGAAGTTCAAGCTTTCTGCCGGACATTTTTCTTCCATGCTGCTCACCGTGTTTATCACCATGCTGCAGCTCGCGTTTTTCTATCTGGTGCCGTATTTCCTGATGCTTGCCTTTGGCCACCACGAAGTCGACTTTTTCTCGGTCATGGCCGCGAGCGCCTTTGTTCAGCTCCTGAGCTCTGCTGTTCCCCTGCCCGGTGGCACCGGCGGTGCCGAGGGCGGCTTCGCGCTGTTCCTGGGTCATTTCTTTGGGTCGGCGTCGACCGCCGGTTATCTGCTGTGGCGCCTCATTACGTTTATCGCTCCGACGATTTTGGCCGCACCCCTGCTGGGCCTTAAGAGCGCTCACAACGAGAGTATCCACGCACGCTGGGATCGCGCGATGCGCAAGCTCGGACGAACGCCTCAGACGCCCTCTAAGCCTGCAAAGCCCCATCCTGTGAATGCGGTTACCGTGGATCCCAATCAGCATGCTCAGAAGGCTTCTGGGGCCGCCAAACCGTCGCATAAGACTTATGTGCGCCAGACAGGCGACGGCATCCGTGTGTCCCCGGCTGCTTTGAACAAAAAGAAGCTCCCTAAGGCGTAATGGCTGGTCGTGCGTTCTTCATGTTGCCGGGCTTTTTTGTGCCGGATGGGGGATAATCCTCTTACGTAGATTATCTCTCATCTGTTGATGAATGCTCGCATATCGAAGGGACACACCCATGGCCACCAGTAAACCGCGTATTGATCGCCGTATCGTTCGCAGCCGCAATGTCATCCTTTCCGCTTTCGAGCGCCTGCTCATGGAAAAGCCGCTGGCAGACATTACGGTGAGTGCCATCGCGCGTGAGGCAAATGTCGATCGTAAGACCTTCTACGTGCACTTTGGCACGGTCGACGGCCTGCTCGATGCCATTGCCGTCGATGTGGTGGAGATGATTGTCGACTCGGTCGAGAAAACGCTTGCCTCCATGGACGGCGACACCAATGAACGCGCCCTGGGCGCGGCGGCGACCTTCTTTAAAACCGTTAACGAGGCGCTGTGCAACAACCTGGTGCTCAATCGTCAGCTGATCGAGAACATTCCGCTCGATGATTTTATGGCTCGTCTTCGTGCGCCGCTCGAGCACGAGATTGCCGAGCGCGATCTGCTGCCCCACGGTCTCAAGGACGAGATGTTCGACTACTATCTGGCGTTTTTGCTGTCGGGTATTATCGGAATCTATCGCACATGGGCGCTGTCTGACGACTCGGTTCCTATCGAGCGCGTCTCGGAGGTCGCCAACGACCTGACTCTCAATGGCCTGTCGAGTCTGGAATCTCGCTTGGATTAGGCGCAGGCTCGAGTTCGCGAGGCGCTTGTCGGGGTGCAGCCCGATCGATCAGGCGACGAGCATCCCGCCGAAGCAGTCGATGACCGGGCTCAGGTAGACCTTCTCGCCGCCCGGGAGCCTGAACTCGGTGATGTCGGTGAGCCACAGCCGGTTGGGCTCGTCGGCGCGGAACCTCCTGTTCACGAGGTTCTCCGGCGCCTTGTAGACCTCGCCGGCGTAGGAGCTGTAGCCTGAGGATCCTTAAAAGAAAGTCCAGTTTATCCTTTCCACCCCAAATGGGAATCCTCCGATGCGCCTTCGCACGCTCGCATGACCTCGATACCGTGCGAGCGTGCGAACTCGACGAGCTCTGCGTTGCGGGCGTTTATGGTGCCGAAGGCGGCGGGACACACGATAAGGCGCGCGCAGTGGACGAGGAGCTCTTTGGCGCGGGCTATGGTTCTATCCCCGATCGGCTCGAAGGCGCGCTCGGCCACGCATTCCGCCGCCAGGTCGCGCGCGAGCTCGCAGTCGATGTCCCCTTCGTGCAGAACGCCCGTGTAGAACGCCTTGCCCTGCCGGATGAGCTGGCGAAACACAGCCGACCCCGTACCTGCGCCGGCGATGACGAACGTGTGCGCATCGCCGTGCGGGCGTCCAATTTCCACGCTGCCGAAGCGCTCGTTGAAGGTGCCATGTTGAAGGCCGTAGAGCTCGCCAATCGTCTCGCGCGTGAATATGTCCTCGGGTGCGCCGGCGCGGAAGACCCGGCCGTCCTTCACGCAAATCACCTTGTCGGCGCTTTTCTGCGCGAGCTCGAGTTCGTGGATGGACATGATGACAGCCACATTCCGCGATTTCGCAAGGTGGCGAAGTATTCGCAGCAGGTCGATCTGGTAGCGGATATCGAGATACGACGTGGGCTCGTCGAGCACGAGCACACGCGGATCCTGCGCGATGGCGCGTGCGAGCATGACGCGCTGGCGTTGCCCGTCGCTTATCTGCATAAAGTCGCGCTCGGCGAGCTCTTCCACATGTGCGGTTTTCATGGCCCCGTCGACCCGACTATGGTCGTCGGGCGAGAGTGTGCCCATTCGCCCGGTGTAGGGGTGCCTTCCCGCCTCTACGACATCGCGGCAGGTGAGGAGCTCGGTCCGGGGGCGATCTGTCAGCATAACGGCAAGGTTCCTTGCAAACTCCGCCGTCTTCCATCGGGAAATCTCCCGCCCGTCGAGCTCGACCGCGCCGGCAAGCGGTGCCAGATGGCGTGTGATGGTTTTCAAGATGGTCGACTTGCCCGAGCCGTTCGGCCCGATGAGCGCCACGACGTCGCCCGCGCGAACCTCCAGATCGACGCCTTCGACTACGACCTTCTTGTCGTAGCCCGCCGACAGGTCGCTTATGTGGAAAAGCGGCGCTCCGTCAGCCTGCGTTTCGACCGTAGTTTCGAGGTTCGGCTCCGCTCGGAGGAGGCGTTCCGCGCGCAGTTCCGCACGAGCCGAAAGTGCCTTCTGGCGCTTTCGTGCGAGCTCAGGACTGTCTAAGCATGGAATGTCCCCTCCGAGCGTTTTGGGCCGCGGCACGAATTCCCCCATCTACCTCACCCGCTTCTTCAACATGAGCGCGATAACCACCGGAGCGCCGAAGATGGCGGTGACGGCGCTGATGGAAAGCTCGACGGGAGAGAACAGCGTGCGCGCGATCAAATCGCAGCCCGCGCAGAAGATGGCGCCTCCCAAGAAGCACGCAGGAATCACGCGGATGGGCTTCGACGACTTTAGCGCCGACTTCACGAGATGCGGAACCGCGATGCCTACGAACGACACCGGACCAGCGAACGCGGTCACGCAGGCGGAGAGCATGCTCGCTAGAAGGACGAGCACCACGCGGAAGCGTTCGACGTTCACGCCGACGCTTTTCGCGTAGGCTTCTCCCAGCTGGAAGGCGGAAAGGGGCTTCGATATCGCGAATACGCATGCGCTCACGGTGATCACCACGATCGCGATGACCGCGATGTCGTCCCAGCTCGAACCCGAGAAGCTACCCAAAGACCAGTTGTGCAGGTTCACGATGGACTGGTCGTCGGCGAAGGCGATGAGGAAGTTCGTCGCCGCCGAGCAGATGTATCCCACCATGACGCCCGCCACGATGAGCATGGCCATGGAACTTATGCGCCGTGCGATGAGGAGCACGAAGCCGATGGTGATAAGCGAGCCCAGAAACGCTGCGGCCACCATGGCCGGCGAGGACATGGCCTGGTTCGCGTCCAGAAGTGCGATCATCGTAAGCGCGACGACGAACTTTGCGCCCGAGGAGACGCCCAAGATGAACGGGTCGGCGATGGGGTTGTTGAAAAACGTCTGCAGTAGGAACCCGGAGAGCGAAAGTGCCCCGCCGAGAAGCACGGCTGAAAGCACGCGCGGCAGGCGAATCTCCCAGATGACCTGGCGTTCCATGGAATTGGCCGCGCCGCCCGAAAGGATGCCGGGGATGTGGTCTGCTGGCACGAGCACGCTCCCGATGCACAGGTTGGCCCCGACGAGCACGATGAGGGCAACAGCGAGCAGCGCCGTCACGACGCGACACCGCGCGGCGCGCCCCGATTCGTCGTATGTCATGGAAAGTCGGCTTTTCATGGTGCTAGCCGAGCTTCCTCAGATAATGGAAGTCGCTCGCGTCATCGCCGGTGAACGCCCCGTGCAGCTCGTCGATAATGTCGGCGGTAGAAGTCATCTGCTGGTACATGTCGGCGCTTGTGACCCAGACGTTGCCGTTCTTCACGGCTTTGAACTGCGACAATAGCGCGTTTTTGCCTACGAAGTCGTTCAAGGTGGCAACCGATTCGTCGATGGTGCCGTTGTAGACGATGATGTCGGCATCCTTCGCCGTCGCGTAGAAGCGCTCCATTTCGAGCGTTACTGACGAACCTGACGTCGACGCCGTCTGCGCGTCATCGAGCGCGTAGCTGCCGCCTGCAAGCTCGATCATCTGCGCCACGTAGTCGCCCGCCCGCCTCGTGACGGCGGCCCCGTTCGAGTTAATGTAGAAATACGCCACGGTTTTACCTGACGACGCGAGCCCCGACGTTTGCTCGACGCGGGCCTTCTGCTCGTTGAACAGGTGCGCGGCCTCGTCTTCCTTGTCGAACAGGACGCCGAAAAGCTTAATCCACTCGACGCGCCCGAGTGCTTCGGGCTCGCTCGACGACTGTTCGGTGAGCACGACGAGCCCGAGCTTCTGCAGCTTTTCCTTCACATCGGGCGTGTGGTTGATCATGGTGTTCTCGATGGCGAGCGTGCAGCCCGAGGCCGATATTCGCTCGTAGTCGGGCGCGCTGTACTTGCCGCCGTAGGCGATCGCCCCACTTTCGAGCGCGCTTTTGAAGCGCGCGACCGAGCAATCGTCGGCCTTCGTGCCCGACATTAAGATATTGTCGTTCGCATCGAGCGCGTCGACCAGGCACATCGTTGCCGACGACACGAGGTACACCTTGTCGGCGGGGCGCCTTATGACCGCGATGTCGGAGCTCAACCCATCAGGTACCTTCGCATCTTGCGGCACCACGAGGAAGCGCTCCCCGTTCGAAACGCAGATAAGCCGCAGGCCGCCTTCGTACTCGTCGACAGTGAAGTGCTTGGCGTATTCAAGCTGAAGCGCCCCCGTCGGCTCCCAGCCGCAGCCCAAATCGGCGTTGTGGAAGTCGGCCGCGGCGCTTGAAGCCGTTACCGCAGGGGAACCGCCGCTTGCATCGTCGCCCGATTTCTCCTTCATGGTGGATGAGTCGAAGTAGAGCGTGTAGTCGATGGTGTGCGGCGTCGACATGGCGACGGTCTCGGCCGACACGGCGATGTCCTCGTCGAGCGTGACGGGTATCTCGAATGTGGAGTTGCCGCCGTCGTTTACAGGCGCGTAGTCCACGCCGTCGACGGTCATTTTGTCGTAGTTCGAACTCGACCAGGTGATGGTCGCGGTGTAGGTGTCGCCATCCTTCACAATTGTGGTGGGTGAGGCGATGCTTGCGCGCCCTGACCCGCCGGAAAGCGAGACGCTCACAGTGTATTCCTGAGAGCCCGCCGTGCCACCGGTCGCGTTCGGGCTCGCACTGCACCCCGCGAAGGGAAGCGCGAGCAGGGCGACGAGAACGCAGGTGATCGCGCGCGCCGCGATGCTGCGGCGCTTCCTGCTTTCCTTCTTGGGAAGAATCGACCGCATGGCGTTACTTCAGCGCGTCGGCGCGCAGATCGACGCCGGCGGATTCGAACACGAGCGTGCGGTCGTACCACTGCCCTTTTCTAATGCTCCACGCGGCGCAGGCGGTGTCCTCGTCGAGCGCTTCAACGGGTACGTCGTAGGTGTACTTGCCTTCCGCGTTTTCCACATAGGGGATGAAGTCGGCCTCGCTCGCGGCGGCAGCCTCGTCGCCCGTGCCCATGAAGAGCTTGCCGTAGCCCGTGCCGGAAAGTGTCATCACGCAGTGCATGGAGCCGTTTTCCACGATGAGCTGGGCGTCCACAATCCTGAACATGTTCGAGCTGGAATCTACGGTGATCGGATAGGTGCCGTCGGCCACCTTGTCGGCGGTGATGGGGGCAGCGCTTGCGCCCTCGGGCGCATCGGCCGCCTGTTCGGTCTTTTCCTGGGAATCGGCATCGCTTGCCTTTGCGCTGTCGATTGAATTTCCGCCGCAGCCGGCGAGCGAGAACGCGAAAAGCGCCGCCGACAAGGCGAAGGCGAGGGTTTTCTTCAACATGGAGTGGTTCCTTTCAATCGCTTCGACCGCCCGCGCCGTGCGGTGGGCGGGCGGGATGCGAATGCAACGGGCATGCGCCGTCAGTCGGGGAAGGCGCATGCCCGTTGCACGGGGACGCGACCGGCGCCCCCGTGCGCGGCGAGTTTACAGCTTGGCGATGGCGTCGTCCACGTGCGAGACGTAGATGTCATCGACCGCGGCGTTCTGTCCCAGACCCTGGAGCAGGCACGTCACTTCGAAGCCGGCGGCCACGAACTTCGCAGCCCAGCTGTCGGGGTCGGTCTCGTCTGCCATGTCGTTGTTCGCGTGGTCGCCCGCGACCACCATGAACGGCGCGAGCACGGCCTTCTTGTACCCTGCGGCGCTCGCGGCGGCGATAACATCCTCGCAGGTCGGTTCAGCCTCGACAGTGCCGACGAAGAACTGCGTCAAGCCCTCGTTCTTGAACACTTCCTGCATCTTGGCATAGTCGGCGTTGGAATCGGCTTCGGTGCCGTGGCCCATGAGGCACAGCGCCGTCTTGCCGTCGTCGAAGGACGCCATGTTCTCCTTAATGGCTGCGGCCACCTTCTTGTAGTCGTCGTCGGAGGTGAGCAGCGGGTCGCCGAGCGAGATCTTGTCGAACTTGTCGGCGTACTTGTCGAGCTCGTCTATCACGTCGGCGTATTCCAGGCCAGCCATGAGATGCGTCGGCTGCACGACGATTTCCTTCACGCCGTCTTCCACACAGCGGTCGAGCGCCTCGGTCATGTTGTCAATCGTGATGCCGTCGCGCTTCTTCAGCTTGTCGATGATGATCTGCGCGGTGAAGGCGCGGCGGATGTCGTAGTCCTGCCAGTACTTCTCGCGGATAGCGTCTTCGATGGCGCCGATGGTGATGTGGCGCGAGTCGTTGTAGCTCGTGCCGAAGCTCGTGACGAGGATGACCGGCTTCACGGCCTTCTCCTTTTCACTCGATTTCTCGGAACTCGCGGAGGTGTTGGAGCAGCCCGCGAGCGCGAATCCGGCGAGCGCGACGGCTCCGGTTGCTGCGGCGCCCATGAAGCCGCGGCGTGACATCTGGTCGGACATGGTTTTTCCTTTCCTCGGTTTGCCGGTCCCCCGGCGACAGTTGCTTGTCGGCACAAGCGAAAGAAAAGCGCACCCCTCGGGGTTCACAAGGAGCTAACGCCACGGCGATGCCGTGAGGAAAAGGCGAAGCAGTCTGGCTTGGGGCGCGAGGCGGTTCGCCCGCGCGTCCTATACAGTAATGTCCCTTGCCCAGGATTCCCACCTGGTTCCCTCCGCAAGCCAGCACGGGCTGTGCAGGCGCCGCGCCGGTCATTTCCTTTTATCCGATTGTCATATGCTCGTTGCCGAAACTTTTACTATGATAGTGGGCACTTGTGAACGTGTCAAAGCCAGGGCGGGCGGCATTGCGCCTCCTGCCTGCGTATTTGCGCCGATTGCCGCCGCAGGCGCCGTGTTTTGCCCGCTGCGCGAATGGCGGCGTAAACGGTTGCGATGAGAAACGGGAAGGGAAGGCTCGGATGATTCATATCGTTGGCGCAGGCTCGGGCGCCGCCGACCTTATCACGCTGCGCGGGGCGCGCCTTCTGCGCGCAGCCGACGTGGTCGTTTGGGCGGGAAGCCTTGTGAACCCCGAGCTGCTCGCTGAGTGCAAGGAATCCTGCATCGTCTACGACAGCGCGCACATGACCTTGGAGGAAGTGCTCGACGTGATGTGCGCGGCAGATGCGCGGGGCGAGGAAGTGGTGCGCCTGCACACGGGCGACCCGTGCCTGTACGGCGCCATCCAGGAGCAGATGGACGCGCTCGACGCGCGCGGCGTGGACTACGAGGTGGTGCCCGGCGTGTCGAGCTTTTGCGGTGCCGCGGCGGCGCTTCGCCAGGAATACACGCTGCCGGGAATCAGCCAGTCGGTCGTGATCACGCGGCTTTCCGGACGTACCCCCATGCCCGCGGGCGAGGGCATGCGCACCATGGCGGAAAGTGGCTCGACTATGGTCATCTTCCTGAGCTCGGGTATGCTCGCCGAGCTTTCCGCCGAGCTTTTGGCCGCGGGCCGCAGCTCCGACGAGCCGGCCGCGCTCGTGTACAAGGCGACCTGGCCTGAGGAGCGCGTGGTGCGATGCACAGTGGGCACGCTCGCCGACGCGGGCGCGCGAGAGGGCATCGACCGCACGGCGCTCGTGGTGGTGGGCCGCGTGCTCGGAGCTCGCGGCGGGCTTTCGCACAACGGCGCGCAAACGGAGTCGTACGAGCGCAGCAAGCTTTACGACCCTTCGTTTGCCACGGGGTATCGGAAGGCGAGCAGCTAGCGTGGCCTTCGAGCATTACATATATACCGGGACGACCCGCCTGCGCTGCGGCTACACCACGGGGAGCTGCGCCGCGCTCGCGGCGAAGGCAGCCTGCGAGATGCTCTTGTCACGAAAGCCTGTCGGCCTCGTGTCGATCGTCACCCCCGGCGGGCTGCCCGTCGAGGCGAACGTGATCGACGCATGCATCGGCGAGGGGTGCGCCCAGTGCGCCGTGCGAAAGGACGCAGGCGACGATGCCGATGTGACCGACGGCGTGCTTGTGTACGCGCGCGTGGAACATGCGGGGTCGGGCACGGGTGCTGCGGGCGGCAAGGACGTGCCCGCGCGCGAATCGGAAGTTTCCGTCGATGGCGGCGTGGGCGTGGGGCGCGTGACGTTGCCCGGGCTCGAGCAGCCGGTTGGGGCGGCCGCCATCAACGCGACGCCGCGCGCGATGATCACTTCGGCGGTGCGCGAGGTGTGCGCCGCGCACGGCTTTTCTGGAAATATTGCTGTGACGATTTCGGTACCCGAGGGCGTTTCCCTTGCCGAAAAGACCTTCAACCCGCACCTGGGGATAGAGGGCGGCATCTCCATCCTGGGCACGACGGGCATCGTCGAGCCGCGCAGCCTCGCTGCCTTGCGCGACAGCATCGAGCTCGAGATCCGGCAGCATGCGGCTATGGGGCGGCGCGGAGTCGTGCTCACGCCCGGCAACTACGGCGGGCAGTTCATCTCGGGGCATTTCCACCTAAACGGTGCGCCGGTGGTCTTCATCTCCAACTTTGTGGGCGATGCGATTGATTGCTGCGTTCGCGAGGGATTCACCAATGTCCTTCTTGTGGGACACATCGGCAAGCTGGTGAAGGTCGCTGGCGGCATCATGGACACCCATTCGCGTACCGCCGACTGCCGCGCGGAGATTCTGGCCGCCCACGCGGCCTTGGTCGGCGCGGGCGCGAAGACCGTGCGCGAGATCATGTCGTCGGTCACGACCACGGCGGCGCTCGAGGTAATCGAGGCCGCCGGCGTGGGGGACGCTGCGCGCGCCTCGCTCGCCGCGGCAATCGAGGACAGGTTGCGCCGCCGCGCGGCGGGCGCATGCGACATCGCCGCGGTCGTGTTCGACGCCGAGCGCCGCGAGCTTTTCCGCACGTCGGGCGCCGATGCAGTCATCGGGGAATTGGGGGCGACGTATGAGTAAAGGCGTGCTGCACGGGGTGGGTACGGGGCCTGGCGACCCCGAGCTTCTCACGATCAAGGCCGTCCGCACAATCGAATCGTGTCCGGTCATCGCCGCACCGCAGACGGCGGACGGGGCCATGGTCGCGCTCGACATCGTGCGCGGCGCCGTCGACTTTACAGGCAAGACGGTGATCCCCGTGCGATTCTCGATGACGCGCGATCTCGAGCGCCGCGCGGCCGAGCATGCCTCGCTTGTTCGCGAGCTTGTCGCGCACCTGGATGCGGCCCGCGACGTCGCGCTGCTGAACCTGGGGGACCCGAGCATCTACGCCACCTTCCAGCGCATAGCGCCCGACGTGCGCGCCCACGGGTTCGAGGCGCGCGCCATTCCCGGCGTGCCGAGCTTCTGCGCGGTCGCCGCGGCGCTCGAGCGCGACCTCACGCCCGAGATGTCGTCGCCTCTGCACATCGTGCCCGGCGGCTACGACGACGTGCGCCGCGCAATCGGCTGGCCGGGGACGAAGGTGGTCATGAAGGCGCGCCGCTCGCTTGCGGACACGAAGCGCATCCTTCGCGAGGAGGGCGCCTTCGACGGTGCCGAGCTCGTAGAGGATTGTGGGCTTCCGGGCGAGCGCGTGTACCGCTCGCTCGACGATGTGCCCGATCGGGGTAGCTACTTCTCGACGATGGTGGTGCGCTAGATGAGGGTTTCCTGCATAGCGTTCACTGAGAGGGGGTATGCGTTGGCTGAGCGCACCGCACGCGCGCTTTCCGATTGCGCGCAGACAGGTGAAGATGACCCTGGCTGGGACGTTTCCGTTTCGCGCGGATTCGGCGAGGGGAAGGCCGACCTGCGCGCATGGACGGCGCACGCGTGGGAAGCGTCGGACGCGCTTCTGTTCGTGGGCGCGGCGGGCATCGCCGTGCGGGCGATCGCGCCGCATGTCGCCTCGAAGACAAACGATCCCGCGGTTGTGGCGATCGACGAGGCGGGGCGCTTTGCCGTCCCGCTTTTGTCGGGGCATTTGGGTGGTGCGAACGAGCTTGCGCAAACTGTGGCACGCGCGGTAGGCGCCATCCCCGTCATCACCACGGCGACCGACGTCCGCGGCGTGTGGGCGGTAGATACGTGGGCGCGCCGTGCGGGGCTCGCCGTTTCGAATCCCGAGGCCATCAAGCGAGTGTCGGCGCGGCTGCTTTCGGGCGGGCGCGTGACGCTCTATTCCGACATGCCGATTTCGGGACAGCCGCCTGAGGGGGTTGACATTGCGTCCGACCGCGCTCGGGCCGATATCGTCGTTTCGCCGTTTGCTGGCGCGAATGCAGGTGCGTCCGTTCGCGCGGCGGAGACAACGGGCAAGGTTGTGCCCGCCGCTGAGACGGGGAAGCCGGCGGGCGTGCGGGCGCAGGCGCCTGCGCCCGAGCCACTTCGCCTTGTCGTGCCCTGCATCGTTGCGGGTATAGGGTGCCGTCGCGGTGCGTGCGCCGAAGCGATTGAGGAGGCGTTTTTTCTCGCGTGCGGGCAGGCGGATATCTCGCCTTCGGCCGTGCGCGAGGCGGCGACGATCGACGTGAAGGCGCACGAGGAGGGTCTGCTCGCTTTCTGCCGCGCGCGGAATATCCCGCTCGCGACGTATTCCGCAGAGGAGTTGTCGCAGGTCGAAGGCAGCGTTTCGCCATCTGATTTCGTGCGCGCGACGGTGGGGGTCGACAACGTGTGCGAGCGTGCGGCGCTCGCGGACGGGGGCAAACTTATCTTCCCGAAGCTCGCTCACGGCGGCGTGACCGTCGCGTTTTCCAAGGTAACTATCAAACTTTCGTTTAAGGAGCGGTGATGGGAAAGCTCTTCGTGGTGGGGATCGGCCCGGGCGGCCCCGACGGCATGACGATTGCGGCTCGGCGCGCGCTCGAGGCGGCCGACATCGTTGTGGGGTACACGAAATACGTGGAGCTCGCGCTCGCCGCCGTGCCCGACGCGGCGCATCTCGCGACGCCGATGATGCACGAGGTCGAACGGTGCCGCCTGGCGCTTTCGCGCGCGCAGAGCGGAGAAGCCGTGGCACTCGTGTGCAGCGGTGACGCGGGCGTGTACGGCATGGCGAGCCCCGTGCTGGAGCTTGCGGAGGACTACCCCGATGTAGACGTGGAAGTTATCGCCGGGGCCACCGCGGCTCAGAGCGGGTCGGCGGTGCTCGGCGCCCCGCTTGCCCACGACTTCGCGGTCGTGTCGCTCTCCGACTTGCTCACGCCGTGGGAGGTCATCGAGCGCAGACTCGCCGCCGTGGCGAGCGCCGACTTCTGCATCTGTTTGTACAACCCACGCAGCAGAAAGCGCGCCGACAGGCTCTCGCGCGCGGCGAAGATTATGCTCGAATGGAAGGCCCCCGACACGCTCTGCGGCTGGGTACGCAACATCGGGCGCGAGGGGCAGCAGTCGGGCATGTGCAGGCTCTCCGAGCTGGGGGAGCTCGATGCTGACATGTTCACCACCGTGTTCGTCGGCAACGCGGGCACGAAGCGCGTAGGCGGCCGTATGGTCACGCCGCGCGGGTATCGGGAGATTCCATGCGAAAGGTAACGATCATCGGGGCGGGTCCCGGAAACCCCGACTTGCTCTCGCGCGCGGCGCTCGACGCGATCGACATCGCCGACGTGGTCATCGGCGCTCATCGCGCGCTTGTCGGCATCGACGTGCCGCCCGACGTGGTGAGATGCGAGCTCGTGAAGACGGCGGACATCGTCGCCGCGCTCACCGATGCGGCGTCGTGGCAGCGCGCCGTGGTCGTGATGACGGGCGATGTGGGGCTGTTCAGCGGCGCGCGCCGCCTGGTGGAGGCGCTCTCCGGCGGCGCGCAGGTGGACGTGCGCATCATTCCCGGCATAAGCTCAGCGTCGTATCTCGCCGCGCGCCTCGCGCGTCCATGGCAGGATTGGCGCTTCGCGAGCGCTCACGGCGTGGCGTGCGACATCGTGGCCGAGGCCGAGCGCGCAGGTGAGCTCTTTCTCGTCACGTCGGGCGGGGAAGACCCCTCGCGGCTTTCGGGCGAGCTTGTGCAGGCGGGCTTCGGGGACGCGCGCGTGACGGTGGCCGAGCGCCTGTCGTACCCCGACGAGCGCATCACCTGCGCGACCGCAAGTGAAATTGCAGGTCAGACGTTCGACGACTTGAACGTGATGCTTATCGAGTTCGCAGGCGGCGCCGCGAGCTCCCGCTGGCCGTACGCTTCCTCGGGCATTCCCGACGAGCTCTTCATCCGCGGCGACGTTCCCATGACCAAGCTGGAGGTGCGCGCCGTCGCGCTCGCAAAGCTGCGCCTTACCGCAACCGACACCGTGTGGGACGTCGGCGCCGGCACGGGGAGCGTGTCGATCGAGGCGGCGCTCGTCGCGCGAGCGGGGTCGGTATGGGCGGTCGAGCGCAACGCGGCCGGCGTGCGGCTCATCCGAGAGAACGCGGATGCATTCGGGTGCGGCAACGTGCATGCTGTCCCCGGTGTCGCCCCCGAAGCGCTCGCGAAACTGCCCGTCCCCGACGCCGTGTTCGTCGGCGGGAGCGTGGGCGAGCTTCCCTCCATCGTGGAGGCGGCGCTCGAGAAGAACTCGCAGGTTCGCCTGTGCGTGCCATGCGTCACCGTTGAGACGCTCACCGAGGCGTGCGCGCTCCTCTCGGGTTCGCGCTTTAAGGGGTTCGAGGCGTGCCAGGTGTCGGCCGCCCGTGCCGAGGCTGTAGGCTCGCACCATCTTATGAAGGCGCAAAACCCCGTGTTCCTCGTCAGCGCGCGTGGTGCGGGCGCGGATGCCGAGGAGCTTGCCGAAGTCGGCGCGCTTGCTGAGTCGCCTGTCGGGGGGGACCTCTCTGTCGAGGGGAACCCATCCGTTGAGGTGGTCTCGCTTGCTAACTGCAGCGCCGCAGGTGGGGAAGGCGGCGCCCGGTGAGCACGTCCATCCCGCGCTTCATGGTCGCTGCGCCCTCGAGCGGGAGCGGCAAGACGGTCGTAACGTGCGCGCTCCTGCGCGCGCTCGCGCACCGCGGCATTGCATGCGCGGCCTTCAAATGCGGCCCCGACTACATTGACCCGCTCTTTCATCGCCGCGTCGTGGGTGCGCGCTCGGGCAATTTAGACGGCTTCTTCACCGACGCCCCGACGCTGCGCGCCCTGCTCGCACGCGGCGCCGCGGGCGCGGATGTCGCGGTGCTCGAGGGGGTTATGGGCTTCTACGACGGCATGGCGCCCGGCGTGGCCGACGCGAGCAGCTACCAGGTTGCGCGCAACACGGAAACGCCGGTCGTTTTAGTGGTGAACGGGCGCGGGGCGTCTTTATCGCTCGCCGCTGTAATCCGCGGCATCGCCGAGTTCCTGCCTTGTGCGAACGTGCGCGGCGTCGTGCTGAACAAGACGAGCGCCGCTGCCTGCGCCTACGCGGCGCCTGCGATCGAGAAGCACACGGGCGTCGCGGTTTTGGGGAATATCCCCGCCGACGAGGCGTTCTCGCTCGAAAGCCGGCATCTGGGGCTTGTGACCGCCGACGAGGTCGAGCAGCTCTCCGCGCGCATCGACAAGATGGCCGAGCTGGTGGAAAAGAGCATCGACGTCGATCGCTTGCTCGAAATAGCGGCGACGGCACCCGATATCCGCGAGGAACCTTACCGGTTGGAGCCGATCGCGGGAGCGCGGCCCATCGTCGCCGTCGCGCGTGACGAGGCGTTCTCGTTCTACTACGAGGAGAATCTGCGCGCGCTCGAGGACCTGGGTTGCGAGCTGGCCTTTTTCAGCCCCCTGTGTGATGGCGAGTTGCCCCGGGGGACAAGCGCCCTCTATCTGGGGGGCGGCTACCCGGAGCTCCATGCGCGGCAGCTCTCCGAGAACGTGTCGATGCGCGGGGCGGTGCGGCGCGCGGTGGAATCCGGCATGCCGACGGTCGCCGAATGCGGTGGGTTTCTGTACCTGCAGCGCGAAATCGCCGATAGCGAGGGGTGGCGCTGGCCTGTTGCGGGCGCCCTTGAGGGCGCAAGCGAGAACGGGGGAAGGCTGTCCCATTTCGGGTACGTGGAGCTCACTTCCCAACGCGACGGGCTCTACGGGCCGCGCGGCACACGCATCCGCGCGCACGAGTTCCACTACTGGCAGTCCACCTGCCCGGGCGGCGACTTTTGGGCGCAGAAGCCCCGGCGCGACAAGGGCTGGCCGTGCATGACGACCACCCCGTCCCTGGTGGCGGGCTTCCCGCATGTGTACTATCCTGCGAACCCCGACGTTGCGCGCGCGTTCGCGTCTGCCGCAGCGTCGTTCACAGAGAGGAGGCGGCATGGCTGAAGCAACCGAAACCGCGCTTGCCTGCATCCGCGAGGAAGTCGAGCGCGCGTTCTCGTCGGCGCCGGGCGCCGTGCTCGAAGCCGCGCTTTCCCGGATCGCGCCCGCAGACGAATGCGCCCGTGCCGCCGCGTACGCCGCGTGGGACTCCATCGCGCACCCCTTGGGGGGATTGGGCGACTTTGAAGACGCCGTCGCGTGTATCGCCGCAGCTCAGGGGAGCGCCGAGGTGGCCGAGTTTCCCCGTGCGCTCGCGGTATTCTTCTCCGACAACGGGGTCGTTGCCGAAGGCGTGTCGCAAAGCGGGCAAGATGTGACGCGAGCCGTCGCGCGCAACATGTGCGAGGGGGCCGCGAGCGCCTGCCGCATGGCGGCGTTCGCGAGTGCCGAGGTCGTGCCCGTCGACGTGGGTATGGCCCGGGGCATAGAAGACGCGCGCATGGTGCGCGCGAACGTGCGGCGGGGGAGCGGCAACATCGCTCTCGGCTCCGCTATGTCTCGCGATGGGGCCGTGCGCGCGATCGAGGTCGGAATCGCCGTCGCGTGCGGGCTTGCCCGCGCCGGCGTGCGCCTTCTCGCCGCGGGCGAGATGGGCATCGGCAACACGACCACCTCGGCGGCGGTGGCCGCAGTGCTCATCCGGGCGGACGCGCGGAGCCTTGTCGGGCGCGGCGCGGGGCTCTCGGACGCCTCGCTCGCGCGCAAGCGCGACGTGGTCGAGCGCGCTATCGACGCGAACTCGCCCGATCCCGCCGACCCGATCGACGTGCTCTCGAAGGTGGGCGGCTTCGACATCGCTGCGATGTGCGGCTTCTACCTGGGGGCCGCGGTCTCGAAGGCGCCGGCGCTCCTCGACGGGGTCATATCCTGCACGGCGGCCCTGTGCGCGGCGCGCCTGTGCCCCAACGCCTTGGGCTACCTCGTGGGCACCCACGCATCAAGCGAACCCGCAAGCCGGGAGCTCCTTCGCGAGCTCGGCATAAAGGCGCCCCTCGACGCAGGCATGCACTTGGGCGAGGGCGCGGGCGCCATGGCGTATCTCCCCCTTCTGGATTCGGCGCTGCGCGTGTACCGGGATGGGAAGACGTTCACGGCGACTGGCATGGCTGCTTACGAGCATTTCGAGGCCGGGAAATGACGGTGACGCTCGTCATCGGCGCCGCCGCGAGCGGCAAGAGCGCCTACGCCGAGTCCCTGTGCCTCGGGCACGACGGCCCTCGCGTGTACCTGGCAACGATGGAGCCCTTCGGGGAAGAGGGCGCCCGCCGCATCGCGCGCCATCGGGCGCTGCGCGAGGGCAAGGGGTTTTCCACCCTCGAGCGAACGCGTGACGTGGGCGCCGCAGTGTCCGGGCTTCCGCGCGGCTGCACGCTTCTTTTGGAGGACGTGGGCAACCTGGTTGCGAACGAGCTTTTCGCGGAAGGCGGCTTGTCCCCACGTGACCCCGACGCTGCGGCGCGCGAGGTGCTCGGAGGCATCGAACGGCTCGCTCAGGCCGCTGCGTATACGGTGGTGGTCACCGTCGACGTGTTCGCCGATGAGATGCGCTACGATGAGGGGACCGAGGCATGGAGGCGCGCGCTCGCGCGCGTGAACGCGGGCGTGGCGGCGCTGGCCGACCGCGCAGTCGAAGTGGTATGCGGGATTCCCGTGTGGATGAAAGGTGAAGGACCTACAAGGTGAAGATAGCAAAGGCAATCGGCGCGGCGTTCGGAACGTTCTCGCACATCCCCGTCCCGAAATCGGCCTGGACCGATTTCGGGTCAACCCATGCGCTTGCCGCGTTTCCCCTGGTGGGCCTTGCGGAAGGGTTCCTCATGACGGTGTGGGGGCACGTGGCGAACCTGCTCGGCGTGCCCGCGACCATCGTCGCGGCCGTGCTCGTGGCGCTGCCTGTGGCGGTGACGGGAGGCATCCACCTAGACGGGCTCTGCGACACCTCCGATGCGCTTGCAAGTTGGGCCCCGCGCGAGCGAAAGCTCGAGATCATGCACGATCCGCGGGCGGGCGCCTTCGGGGTCATCGGTGTTGTTGTGTACCTTATTCTGCAGTTTTCCCTGTTCACCGCGCTGCCGCTTACGGCGGGGGCGTTCCTCGCGCTTCTGTGCTCGCTCGTGTTCTCCCGCGCGCTTTCGGGACTCGCCGTTGAATGCTGGCCTGCCGCGCGGGCGGACGGCATGGCCGCGGGGCTCTCGCCTGCGAAGAAGCGCGCGGCGATCGTCGTGCCGCTTTGCGCTTTCGCTGCGGCTTCGGCTGCAGGGATGGTCGCGTGCGCTCAGGCCGTCGGCGCCTTTATGGCGGTGGCGGGGCTTTTGGTGCTCGCGTGGTACCGCCATGTTGCCCTGTCCCGCTTCGGCGGGGTGACGGGGGATTTGGCCGGATGGTTTCTGCAATGGGCCGAGCTCGCGATGCTTGCCATGCTGGTGGTGGGGGGCATGCTCCTATGATGCTCGTGGTAGGTGGCGCGCATTCGGGGAAGAGGACCTTCGTGCGCGAAAAACTCGGGTTCGCGGCGGACGATTTCGTCGATGCGGCGCAGCTTGCGGAGGGCGGCGTGCCCGCGGCTTTTGCCGGCCGCGTCGCATACCGTGCTGAGGAACTCGTACGCGCGCTCGACGCTGACCGGGCGCTCGAGCGGCTGATCGGCTTCGACGCAGTGATTCTGCCCTTGGTCGGCTCGGGGGTCGTCCCCATGAGTGCGGAAGACGCCCAATGGCGCGAGCGCGCGGGGCGCCTGGGATGCGCGCTCGCTGCGCGCGCCGACGTCGTCGTGCGCATGACGTGCGGGATTCCCCAGGTCATCAAAGGAAACCTTGCCGATGCACCTCGAGGGACGCAGGGCGCGGGTGCGCCTTTGGAAGTCGTCTTCGTGCGCCATGGTGCCACGGCGGGCACGGAAGACCATCGCTACAGCGGGGCGGGCACCGACGAGCCCCTGTCGAGTGCGGGCGAGCGCGCTTTGCGCGACCTCGCGTGCGATCGTGACGTGTTCCGTGTTATCACGAGCGGCATGGCCCGCACCGACCAGACGGCGCGCATCCTCTTCCCGAACGCGGAGCTTATGGCGTGCCCCGGTCTGCGCGAGATGGATTTCGGCGACTTCGAGGGGCGAAGCGCCGCCGAGCTTAAAGAGGATGCGCGCTATCGCGCCTGGGTAGACTCCTGGTGCGAGACGCGCTGCCCGCATGGCGAGGGCAAGAGCGATTTCACCCGCCGCGTCATCGCGGCGTTTCGGGAGGCGTGCGAATCGGAGCGCGCCCAGGGGAGTGGGCGCGCCGTCTTCGTCGTTCACGCGGGTACCGTGAAAGCGCTGCTCTCCGAGCTAGCTGTCCCGAAAATGGGATACTTCGACGTGCATACCGAGCCGGGCGGCGCATGGGCCGCCACTTGGGATGGGCGCTGCCTTCGCGACGTTCGCCCCGCTTCGGGGGGCGATGCCCGGTGATGACGATTCTTGCCGTCGCCGCCGGGTTCGCGGCCGACCTTGCCTTCGGCGACCCGCGCTGGCTTCCCCATCCCGTCGTCGCCATGGGGCGCGCGATCACGTGGGCCGAAGGCCGCCTGCGGGGCGCATTCCCGCAAACGTCCGCGGGCACGCGCGCCGCAGGGCTTGTGCTTGCCGTGGCGCTTCCGCTTGCGTGTGGGCTTTTGACCTGGGGAATCCTGCATCTTTGCGGCATGGTTCACTCCGGCTTGCGCTTCGTGGCCGAGGCATGGGCGAGCTATCAGATTCTCGCGGCATGCGAGCTGCGCCGCCAGAGCCTGGCCGTGGCCCGCGCGTTCTCGAAGGGCGGACTTGTCGAGGCGCGCGAAGCCGTCGGGCTCATCGTGGGACGCGACACGTCTGTTCTCGACGAGCAGGGCGTCGCGCGCGCCGCTGTGGAAACGGTGGCGGAGAACGCGAGCGACGGCGTCATCGCGCCGCTTTTCTACCTTATGATCGGGGGTGCGCCCTTGGGCATGGCGTACAAGGCGGTGAACACGCTCGACAGCATGGTGGGCTACAAAAACGAGTGCTACATCGACTTCGGCTGCGCTTCGGCGCGCCTCGACGATGCGCTGAACTGGATTCCCTCGCGCTTATCGGCTCTGCTCATGATCGTCGTGTGCCCGATCGTCGGGCTCGACGCGCGCGGGGCGGCGCGCATCTGGCGCCGCGACAGGCGTCGCCATGCGAGCCCGAACGCGGCGCAGACCGAGTCAGCGTGCGCGGGCGCGCTCGGGCTGCGCCTGGCGGGACCCGCGGTGTATTTCGGCAAGCTCGTTGAGAAACCGACGATAGGAGACGCGTCCCGCGAAATCGAGTGGGGCGACATCGCCCGGGCGACAAGGCTCATGCTCGCTGCGTCCGTATGCGCGCTCGTCGTCTTCGGCGCCGCGCGCGCGGCGGTCGTGCTCGCCGTGGGGGCGATGGCATGAGGGAAGACCACGCCGCGCCCCGGGCTGCCGGGGGAATCCTGCGCGCCCGTACGCATGGGGGCAGCGCGCAATCGCTCGGCATCGCTTGCGATAGGGGCGCCTCCGACCTCATTGACTTCTCGGTGAACGTGAATCCGGCAGGCCCCTCGCCGCGCGCCGTCGCCGCAGCTTGCAAGGCGCTTTCTCGAATCGACGCCTACCCCGATAGGGAAAGCCTCGCCCTCGTTCGCGCCCTAGCGCGCGCCCAGGGCATTCCCGAAGATACTATCGTCTGCGGCGCGGGCGCGTCCGACATCATCTGGCGGCTCGCCGCGGCGGTGCGCCCGAAACGCATCGTCGTGTGCGCGCCGACGTTCTCTGAATATTCGGAGGCGGCATCGTACTACGGCGCATGCGTGCAGGAGTTCCCGCTCTCCGAAGCGGACGACTTCGACGTGCCCGCCTCCTTCGCCCGCGCGATTGAGGGGCCGGGAGACGTGGCGTACCTCTGCAATCCGAACAACCCTACGGGGCGCCTCGTCGACCCCAGCGTGATCGATGCCGCGGCTTGCCGCTGCGAGCAGGTGGGCGCACTGCTCGTCGTGGACGAGTGCTTCCTCGGATTTGCGCCCGACGCCCGCGAAAGGAGCGTGGCCGCACGCGCCGCGTGTTCGCGCCATGTGGCCGTGCTCTCCGCGTTCACCAAGCTCTACGGAATGGCGGGGTTGCGGTTGGGATATCTGATCAGCGGAAACGCCCAACTCATCGAGGGGATTCGCCGGGCGGGGCAGGCGTGGCCCGTCTCCTCGGTCGCCGAGGCCGCGGGCATCGCCGCCCTGGAAGACGTCGAATACGTCTCACGCACGCGCGATGTATTGGCGGGAGAGCGAGCGTGGCTTTCCCACGAGCTCTCCTCGCTCGGGCTTTCCGTTGTGCCGTCGGATGCGAACTTCCTTTTAGTCCGCACGCCGGCGAAAGACATCCCCGAGCGCCTGTATAAACAGGGGGTTTTGGTCCGCACGTGCGATTCGTTTTCGGTGCTGTCCCGTTTCTGGTGCCGCGTCGCGGTGCGCACGCGCAAGGAGAATGCCCGGCTTGCGATGGCGTTCAGCCGCGTGCTTCGGGCGGAAGGCGCATCGGGCGAAGGCGAACCCGACGAACGGGGCGGCGCTTCTTGCAGCGGCGCTATGGCGGGCGCGGATGGCCGAGGCTCGGCGAAGGAGGTCGATACCCGTGGGTAGGGCCAAGCCCATCATGATCCAGGGCACCATGTCGAACGCGGGGAAGAGCCTGCTTGCGGCGGGGCTGTGCCGCGTACTTTCGCAGGACGGCCTGCGCGTGACTCCCTTCAAGAGCCAGAACATGGCACTCAACAGCGGTGTTACGGCCGACGGGCTCGAGATGGGGCGCGCCCAGATCATGCAGGCCGAGGCGTGCGGCATCGCGCCCGACGTGCGCATGAACCCCATCCTGCTCAAGCCCGAAAGCGGCCACCGAAGCCAGCTCATCGTGGCCGGCAAGGCGCAGGGAGCCTTCGCTGCGAGGGACTACTTCGCGCGAAAGAAGGCGCTCATGCCGCAGATTTTGGAGGCGTTCGATTCGCTCGCGGAGGATAACGACGTCATCGTCATCGAGGGCGCCGGCAGCCCCGCCGAAATCAACCTTGCCGAAAACGACATCGTCAACATGGGGCTCGCGCGCGCCGTGTCCTCCCCCGTGCTGCTCGTGGGCGACATCGACCCAGGCGGGGTGTTTGCCCAGCTCTACGGCACGGTCGCGCTCCTTGCGCCCGAGGACCGCGCGCTTTTGCGGGGGCTTGTGGTGAACAAGTTCCGCGGCGATGTGGAAATCCTGCGCCCGGGTTTGGCCCCGCTCGAGAAAATGTGCGGGGTTCCCGTCGTGGGGGTCGTGCCGTATCTTACGCTCGACCTGGACGACGAGGACTCGCTCGCGCCGCGCCTATCTGCCCGCGAGGCGCGCGGCGTCATCGACGTCGCCGTCGTGCGTCTTCCGCATCTGTCGAACTTCACCGACTTCGACCCGCTTTCGCGCGTGCCCGGCGTGGGCGTGCGCTACGTTTCCTCGACAACCGATCTGGGCCGACCCGACCTGGTGGTGCTTCCCGGCTCGAAGACTACGCTCGACGACGCGCGCTGGCTTGCGGCTAGCGGCATCGGGGCCTGTGTACGCGCGCTTTCGGGCACGGGCACGCCGGTGCTCGGCATATGCGGAGGCTACCAGCTTTTGGGAGACGAGCTTTCCGACCCGCACGGCAGGGAAGGCGCTGGCACCGCGCGCGGGCTCGGGCTCATCCCTGCAAGTACGGTGTTCAAGGAGGAAAAGCGCCTCGCCCAGTCGGAGCTGCGCATCACGGGCGCCCAAGGCGCGTTCTCGGCGTGGAACGGCATGACGGCGCGCGGGTACGAGATTCACGACGGCGAAACGACCGTCTCCTGCGCTCCTGCGGGCACGATTGGCGGCAAACCAGAAGGCGCGGCCTGCGGAAACGTGTTCGGAACCTATCTCCACGGCCTGTTCGACGAACCGGGGGTGGCGCTCGCCCTCGCGCGCTCGCTCGCGCGCATGCGCGGCCTGCCCGAGAACGTCGTGGGTGCTGCGGGCGCGGCGTCCGCGGCCGATCACCGTGCGCGCGAGTTCGATCGCCTGGCCGACGTCGTGCGCGGGGCGCTCGACATGGAGTATGTCTACCGCAGTATCGAGGAGGGCGTATGATCCACGTGTATCATGGCGACGGCAAAGGCAAGACCACGGCGGCGATGGGCCTCGCCCTTCGCATGCTCGCTGCAGGCCGCCGCGTCGTCGTCGTGCAGTTCCTGAAAGACGGCGAAAGCGGGGAGGTGCGCCTGCTCGCCGAGCATTTCGGCGTGCCCGTGTTCGCGGGGAAGGTGTCGGACAAGTTTACCTGGTCAATGACGTCGGAAGAACTTGCCGCGACGTGCGAGCTGCACGATGGGAACCTCGCTTCCGCGCTCGCCGAGCTCGAGGGCGCTCAGGAGGGGCTGCTCGTGCTCGACGAGGCGCTCGACGCGCTATCGAAGGGGCTTGTCGACGAGGCGCTCGTGGACCGCGCGCTCGATATGTCCGCGCGCGGCGTCGAAGTAGCGCTCACCGGGCGCGCGCCTTCCCGCAAGATCGTGGAGAAGGCCGACTACATAACCGAGATGCGGTGCGAGAAACACCCCTACTCTCGGGGGATATGTGCAAGGGAAGGAGTGGAGTACTAGATGGATTCCAAGGAGATGGCGCCCGGCGACATCGAGCGGCGCAGCTTCGAGATCATCACCGAAGAGCTCGGCGGCCGCACGTTCCCGCCGCTCGAAGAGCCCGTCGTGAAGCGCGTCATCCACACCACTGCCGACTTCTCGTACGCCGATTCTCTCGTGTTCACCCATGACGCCGCGCACTGTGCGCTCGACGCACTGCGCGCAGGGGCCACGGTGCTCACCGACACGAACATGGCGCTTGCAGGCATAAGCAAGCCCGCGCTCGCGAAGCTCGGCTGCAAGGCCGTGTGCTACATGGCCGACCCTGATGTCGCCGCGGCTGCGCGCGCCGCGGGCACGACTCGCGCCGTTGCGAGCATGGACAAAGCTTGCGGCATCGAGGGTCCGCTCATCGTGGCCGTCGGCAACGCTCCCACAGCACTTCTGCGCCTCGCCGAGCTCATGGACGCGGGGAAGATCGCGCCCGCGCTCGTCGTTGGGGTGCCGGTCGGGTTTGTGAACGTGGTCGAGGCGAAAGAGGAGCTACTCGCGCGACGCGTGCCGGCCATCGTCGCGAGGGGTCGCAAGGGCGGCTCGACCGTGGCGGCCGCCATTATGAACGCGCTGCTCTACCAGATCACGCGCACAGGCGGCCCGAAGTGACGGCGCCCGCATCCGCGCCGGCGCTGCGCATCTTCGCCGGCACCACCGAGGGCCGCCTTCTGTGCGAAAGGGCGAGCGGGGCGGGCATCCCCGCCCGTGCCTACGCGGCAACCGAGTACGGAGGCGAGCTTTTGGGCGAGCTTCCGGGCATCGAGGTGCATGCGGGCAGGCTCGACGAGGCCGACATGGAGTGCGAGCTTTCTGGCGCGCGCATCGTTGTCGACGCCACGCACCCCTTCGCTACGCTCGCAAGCGGCAACATCCGGGCCGCTTCGCTCGCCGTGGGTGCACGATGCCTGCGCCTTGCGCGCCCGGTCGAGGCGCTGCCCAAAGGCATCGTGTCGGTCGCGTCGATCGCCTGCGCCGCGCGCTTTCTCTCCGAGAACCCGGGTCGCGCTCTTCTCACGACGGGGAGCAAGGAGCTTGCTCCCTACACGCGCGTCGCCGATTTCGCGGAGCGCTTCTTCGTGCGCGTGCTCCCGCTGCCCAGTGCTATAACGAAGTGCATCGACGCGGGGTTTTCGCCGTCGCACGTCATCGGCATGCAGGGGCCCTTCACCCGCGAGCTCAACGAGGCGATGCTTCGGCAGGTGGGCGCCCAGTGGCTTGTGACCAAGGACTCGGGAACCGTAGGCGGCACGGCCGAGAAGCTCGCCTCCGCGCGCGACGTGGGAGCGCACTGCATCGTGGTCACCCGTCCCGCCGAGGGAAGCGGGGCCCTTTCGCTTCGGGAAGTGGAAGACGCGCTCTTACGGGAGTTCGCGCGCTAGGCGCTTGCCGCGCCTGCGCGCCCTCCCGCCCGCGAGGAGGAGCGCCCCGAGCAAGCTTGACCCGTACAAGCCCGTCATCCATCAATAGCTCGAGGACGACGCCCAGAACTGGCGCAAACAGCCCTTCAATAAGTTGCGGTGAAATAGTGTCTGTTTTTGCTGCTAGATAGCATATTCAGTCCCTAATTCACCGCAACTTGTTGGTGGTGGCTTACTGGTAGCTGGTGGTGGCTTACTGGTAGCGTAGGCACTCCACCGGGTTGAGCTTTGCCGCGCGGCGAGCGGGGTAGAAGCCAAAGATTACGCCGATGCCGACGGAGACGCCGAAGGCCAGCAGCACCGTGGCGATTGAAAAGCTCGGTGTGATCTCCCCACTGGCACCGAGCTCGTTGAGAACCCCTGATCCTGCGGCAAACATCGCGAGGCCCCAGGCCAGCAGATAGCCAATCAGGACACCCAGCAGGCCACCGGTGACGCACAGCGCCGAGGACTCGGCCAAAAACTGCGCGGTGATATCGCGGCGACTGGCGCCCAAGGCACGGCGAATACCGATCTCGCGGATGCGCTCAGTCACGTTGGTAAGCATCATATTCATAATGCCGATTCCGCCGACAAGCAGTGAGATACTGGCGACAGCGCCCATGATGAGCGAGAAGGCGCCCATAAACGAGTTGAGTGCATCGATGGCGCTTTTCATGGAGGTCGCCGATACGCTGTCGTACTCATCATCCTCCGAGATGCCCTTCATCGCGCGCACCTTAGACTCGATGGTCTTGCAGAGCTCGTCCATGTCTGTGCCCTCGGCGGCAAGTGCCGTCACGCTGGGAAATGAAGGATTCTCGTCGCCAAACAGGCCGGAGATGGTTTCGCGTGGCATATACAGCGTGAGCGAGCCCATGGAGTCGCTGCCGCCATCAATCACGCCTACAATCTGCACCTCGCCGTTGGACACCTTGATGGTTTTCCCCAGTGCGTCCTGTTCGTTGCCGTAAAGCTGATCGGCGCCGCCACGGCTGATGAGCGCCACGCGCGAGCCTGATTGAGACTCTGCCTGTGAATAGACACGTCCCGCAACGAGCTTGCTGGCGCCCACGGCATCAAGCATGTCGCTATCGACGCCGTGGGCCATGACGGTATAGCTTTTATCCCCGACCTTGTACTCGGAATAGGCGCTATCGACGATGCCGATCTGCTCAATCTGCGGCACCAGTTTGCGAAGCTTTTCCACATCCGAATCGGTGAGTTCTTGGGACGAATAGATCTCTACCATGCGGGCTGCATTGAGGCCCAGGCTGTTGACCAGGCTGTTTTGGATACCGCCGATGAGCGAAGTCATGGCGATGACCGAGGCGATGCCAATGACGATGCCAAGGATGGTGAGCAGGCTGCGTCCCTTGTTGGCCTCGAGCGAGTGAAGGGCTTCTTGGACAAGATCGCGGGTGCTCATGCCTTCGCTCCTTTCGGCTGATTGGTGGTTGCAGAAATCGCGGGCAGGTTTTTGACGGCCCCGCGTAACGTATTCGGTGTATGCGCGACATATGCGCCGTCATGGATTCGCCCGTCACGGATGGTTACGGCTCGATCGGCCTCGGCGGCGATGCCGGGGTCATGCGTAATGAGTACGATGGTCTTGCCGCGTTTCTGGAGCTTGTGGAAGGTTTCCATGACGAGCGCCCCGGTTGTCGAGTCTAGATTTCCCGTTGGCTCGTCGGCCAAAATGATGGGCGGGTCGTTGACGAGGGCGCGCGCGATGGCGACGCGCTGCATCTGTCCGCCCGAGAGTTCCGATATGCGGTGGTCCCAATGGTCGACCGGCAGTGTGACGGCTTGCAGCGCGTGCACGGCGCGCATCTCGCGCTGGCTACGCGGCACATTGGTGTAGGACAGCGGCAGCATGACGTTTTCGATCACCGTCAGACGCGGCAGCAAGTTAAAACTCTGAAAGACAAAGCCGATGCTCAGCGCGCGCACCTCGGTGAGCTCATCATCGTCGAGCTCGGCGACGTTGAGCCCTTGCAGGAAATAATCACCCGCCGTCGGCTTGTCCAGGCAGCCCAGGATGTTCATGAGCGTCGACTTGCCCGAGCCCGAGGGGCCGGTGATGGCGACGAACTCACCGGGGTTCACCGCCAGGCTCACGTTGTGCAGGATGTGGGCGCAACCGGCCTCGCTCTCAAAGATGCGGTGCACGTTGCGGATGTCGATGACGGGACGCATTACTTGCCCTCGTCGGCAGACATATTGTCGCCGCCGTCTGCCGTCATGCCTGCGCCGGTATCCGTCACGATGGTGTCGCCGTCGCGTAACTTGGTAACCGGGACGTCTGGGTTGATCTCGTTGCCCTGGTCGTCGCGCTTGACCTGCGTCTTACCGACTACAGCCTCGTTGTCGTTTTGCGTCACGACGGTCACCTTCACGCGGCGCGTCTTCTTGCCTTCCGAATCGGTGGCCAGATTGACGTAATAGTGCTCGCCATCTTCGGTCATCAGCGCCATGGTCGGCACCATAACCACGTCGTCGAGCTTCTCGGTCACTACCGAGACCTCGGCAGTCATACCCGGCTTAAGGCGACTGTCGGGTGCTTCGATGAGGATGTCGACGTTAAAGGTCACGCTGCCGCCGCTACCGGAGCCGGAGTCAGAGTTTGCCACCGAGGCGATAGCCGTGACGGTGCCCTGGCTCACGATATCGGGAAACGCGGGATAGGTCACGTTGGCGCTTTGGCCCACGGCAATTTTGGCGATATCCTTTTCGCCCACCTGAACCGTCACCTTCATCTTGGACAGGTCGGCGATTTGCATGCACTGCTTGCCGCCGCTCGTGTCGCTTTCACCCATGATCATGCCGCCTGTTACCGTAGCGCCCACCTTGGCGTTGAGCTCCACGATGCTGCCCGAGCTGGGGGCCTTTACGGTGCGCTCGGCCGCCTTTGCAGTTGCCTGTTCCAGCGCTGCCTGGGCCGAGGCGAGGTTGCGCTGGGCGGTCGAGACGGCATTTGCGTTGGCGTTTGCGTCCGATGGGGCGGTCGATCCGTCACCGTCCGTTGCCGGTGCGGCCTGTGCGGCCGCGAATGCCGCCTTTGCATTGTTCAGGTCTTCCTGAGCGGCTGCAACTGCACGCTGCGCCTCGGCAACGTTGCGATCGAGTTCGTCGTTCTTAATGGTCATGAGCACGTCGCCCTCGTTGACGCTCTGTCCTGCCTGAACGTTGATCTGTTCCACCGTACCGTCGACAGAAGGGGAGACGACCGAGGCTGAAATAGGCTTGAGCTGGCCTTTTGCCTCGACGGTTGTGGTAAAGGTGCCTTCCATGGCCATGTCGGTCACGGGGCCGCCTGCAGATTGCGGTTGCGAATTGAGGACAACGCTCACGATAATGGCTATCAGGATAATGCCACCCACGATGCCGGCCGCGATACCGCGGCGAACAAGCTTTTTATGTCGGCGCTCGGCGCGCTTGGCCTTGAGCTTTGCATACGCCTCATCGTCGGATATCCCTGCGTTGGCTTGCTCCTGATCGTTTTGCTGTGCGGCATGAACGCTCGTGATGAGTGGCAGGGTTTCGGTTGCACCTTCCGGTGTGTGCTCGGTATCGCCTGGGCCCGGGGTGATGGTGGGGACATTCGACATAGCGTCTCCTTTATAGAACGTTTCCCGATAAGTATATGCGCTCACCGGTTGGGGCGGGCGCATAGGTGTGTTTCTTTCAGCATTGAAAGATAGGTGGCGCTAGGTTTATTTGTGCTGCGTAAGATGTACTACGAGTGGACAACCACGCACAGACCGACTTTGATGCAATCGTGCAGCGCTTTGGCATCGGCCAGGCGCAAGTTGATGCATCCGTGGCTGCCGCACCACTTGTAGGAGTTGGGGTCGTCGAAACTCTTATCGTTTTGCCACGTTGCATCGTGGAAGCCGACCATGTTTCCCTCAAATGGCATCCAATAGCTGACCGGGCTCTCGTATTTGGGCTTGCCGGTCTCGGGGTCCTTGGCACCGATAAGCTTGCTGGCGCCATCGTTGCTGTTGATCTGCCATACGCCCTCGGGGGTGGCGTCCTCTCCCGGCTTGCCGGAGATAAAGTTGGCCTCCCACACGATATTGCCGCTCTCGTCGTAGTATCGCGCGTGCTGCTCGGACAGATCGACATCGACGTATGCCTTCCAGTCGGGCTCTCCCTTAGCGGTAAAGGTGTCGGCCTTCTGGGAGTACTTGATCTCGATTTCGCCGGTCTGCTTGTTGTTAATGGCGTCCTCGACCTGCTTGGCGAGCGAGCTGCTGTCGATGGACCAACCAAAGTCGCCGCCTTCGACGGCGCATTGCTTGCCATCGGCGCGCGTCCACCAGCGAGTGGAGCCCACGGTGTTAAAGCCATTTGCGAGCTCGGCTGCCCAGCTGCTGATCTGCGACGTATCGAGCGTAGGTTTGGCCGGATCGGCAAAGCTGATCCACTGCAATACGGAGCTACCATCAACCTTGCCGGCATCCTCGCCGTTGAGCTTGAGGGTCACGTTGACGCCCAGGAAGTTGTTGGCGGCATCGCATGCGGCCTGAATCTGATCATCGGTCAGCGTTCCATTGAGCGGCTCATAGGCATCGTTGCCGAGCTTGGTAAGGTTTACGGTCTCGGACAGTGAGGCAAGCTCGAGCTCGGCATACTTAATGACATGCTCGCGGTTGAGTTTTTCGTTGGAGCGTGCCTTCTCGACGGTAAACTTGCCGGCCTGCTCGTCATAGGAGCTATTGGCCTCGAACGTGCCCGAACGGCCCTCGTTAAACTCGTCGATGGCGGCACCCAGGTCTTCCTCAAACTTCTTTTGGTCAAAGGTATCGGAGAGCATGGACAGGTCGACGTCTTGATCAAGATCGATTTCGTTGGAGCTAGCGGTTGTTTTGGTCTTGCCGCTTAAGGATTCTACAAGGCGGACCGGCCATACAAAGGCTTCGTTGTGGTTGATGATCTCTTTTGCGGCAGCTTCGCCGTCGACGATGGGCTCATCGGACTCGGGCTGATAGGTCCAGCTAAAGTCATCGCCCGTCACGGTGAGCTTATAGTGCTTCCAAGCCGAGTTGACCTTGGTGGCGGCAGACGAAGCGTTGGAGAACGAGACGTCAACGCCGGCGATGGTGGTGTTGGGGTAGGCTACCTGCGAAAACGCTACGACGCCTACGATATAGACAATGACGATAAGACCCAGGACGACAAAGAGCGTCGTCTTTTTGCCCGACTTATTGTTCTCGGCGGGTTTGCGCGCGGGGCCGCGATCGCCTCGACCGTGCGTGGGGGGCTGCTTGGGCGTATTGCCGTTTGCCTGGCGCTGCTGACGTTGCTGGCGCTGCTGGTTCGGGCGTTGCGAAGCGTTTGCCGCACCTCGCTGCTGACCGCGGCTCGGCGCGATAGGACGCGGCGATTGAACGCCGCCGGTGTGCCTGCTCGGCTGCTGCGGATCGGGAATCAGTTGAGTTCGATCGTATTGCGACATCGTATGCATATCCTTCGAATTTCGCCTTGCGGCTCATCGTGTTTTTACTGGGCTTGCATTATAGCGATTACCTAGTTGTTTGTGGTATGGAAACGGTGGCATTCAAAAGAGGTGGGACATTTGTCCCACCTTCGAGTCTTTCTTTGTCGCTATCCGCACACACCGCATTTTGCACAGGCCGAAAGTGCGGCCGGAGCCTGCGCGATGCCACCCTTTGCCGTCTCGCGCAGCGTGGCCGGCAACGCGTGGCCCACGGAGAGCATGACGTGCGCCATCTGGTCAAACGGCACCAGGCTCTTGATACCGGCAAGTGCAAGCTGCGCCGAGCTAAAGGCGGCTGCCACGCCGATGGCGTTGCGGTTTTGGCAGGGTACCTCCACGAGGCCACCGACGGGGTCACAAACGAGGCCCAGCAAGTTACTCAGCGCGATGGAACTGGCGTCGAGCGCCTGCCCGGGCGTGCCGCCGAGCATCTGCACCAGCGCGGCGGCTGCCATGGCGGCCGCACTTCCTACCTCAGCCTGGCAGCCGCCCTCGGCACCGGCGACGCAGGCGCTCGTGGTGAGGTTGAGGCCGATGGCGGCTGCGCAGTAGAGCGCGTCCATGACCTGCTCGTCGTCGAGCTGAAGGTGATCGGCGAGCGCCAGCACGCAGCCGGGCACGACACCCGCGGAGCCTGCCGTGGGAGCGGCGACGATCACTCCCATCGTGGCGGAGCGCTCGAGCACGGCCATCGCGCGGGCCACGGCGTCGGTTTGAACGGTGCCCATCAGGCTCGTGCTCAAATCGTTGCGGCCGGTGGCATCGACGAGTTTAGCCTCGCCGCCGATAAGCCCGCCGAGCGATCGTTGCGGATTGACGATGGGGGTCGTGGTCTCCTCGCGCATGACGTCGAGCACGCGGCGCATGGCGGCGACGGCGTGGGCCTCGCCGGTCAGACGCGCCTCGCGCACGGCCATAACGGCGCCGATATTCAGGCCGAGCTCGGCGCACGCATCGAGCAGCTGCTCGCCGTCGTCGAAGATCTCCTTTGCCGAGACACCGGGGGAGAGCGACGAGGCAGAACCGGGGAGCTCGATAAAGGTCGCGTAATCGACATTGTCGAGTTTGCGGAGCATGGGGACGACGGTGTCGTCGGGCGCGCCGTCGGTCTCAAAGACGGAGTAGGCCTGGCCGCCCACTTCGGTGCGGTAGGTGCGGCAGAAGGCGATGTTCACGTGTGCGTAGGCGAGCAGGTTCGTGAGCGCGGCGAGCACGCCGGGGACGTCGTAGTGCGCCACGAAGAGTGTGGAGTACATGCCCGAGATGTCGACGCCGACGCCGTTAATGCGGCTGATGCGCATCTTGCCGCCGCCCAGGCTCTCACCGCGGACCTGGGCCGTGGCGCCCGTGTCGTCGACCATGTCGATGTCGACGGTGTTGGGGTGGATGGAGGCGTCGTCGCCCTTGATGTCAAAGTGATATTCGAGGCCCTGCTCGTGCGCGAGGTCGAAGGCCTGCTTGATGTTCTCGTCATCGGTGTCGAGGCCCAGGATGCCCGCGACGAGCGCACGATCGGTGCCGTGGCCGCGGTAGGTGTGGGCAAAGGAGTTCCACAGGCCAAAGGTGACTTTGGTGATGCGGCCTTCCAGCAGGCTGGCGGCAACTTGGGCGCAGCGCAGGGCGCCGGCGGTGTGCGAAGAACTGGGGCCGACCATGACGGGGCCCAAGATCTCGAATGCCGAGGTCGTAGCTAGTGTTTGCGGCTTGCCTGCCATATGCGCTCCTGTTCTATCCCGTCGTCCCGAGGGTCGGGGCATAAGGTCGCCTGCTCGGACAGTCCTGCTCGCACGGAGAGCACATTAAGTGCTCTCCGGCTCGTGCGGAACTCGCGATCGACCAAATACCAAAGCCCTCGGAACTTAGGATACATGGTTGGAGTCGCTCTGCTGCGAAATTTATCGGCCTATGACCTATTCCATGTCCCAGGTCGGCTCATCTTCACCATCTTTAAATAAAAAAGAAGTACCGGTTGGAGCCGGTACTTCTTTTGGTGCGTTGTTTCTTGGCTGTAGCTTTTGCCGTTAGCTTACAGGCCGCAGGCTGCTTTGAGTTCTTCGACTCGGTCGGTTTTTTCCCAGGTGAAGTCGGCGTCTTCGCGGCCGAAGTGACCGTAGGCTGCCGTCTTTTCGTAGATGGGGCGACGCAGGTCTAGGTCGCGGATGATTGCGCCCGGGCGCAGGTCGAAGGTCTTCTCTACGGCCTCGACGATCTTGTCCTCGGCAACATGCGTGGTACCGAAGGTGTCGACCATGATTGAGAGGGGCTTGGAAACGCCGATGGCGTAGGCAAGCTCGACTTCGCATCGGTCGGCCAGACCGGCGGCGACCACGTTCTTGGCGACCCAGCGCGCGGCATACGCGGCGGAGCGGTCAACCTTGGTGCAGTCCTTGCCGCTAAAGGCGCCGCCGCCGTGACGGCCGTAGCCGCCATAGGTGTCGACGATGATCTTGCGGCCGGTGAGGCCCGTGTCGCCCATGGGGCCGCCCACAACAAAGCGACCGGTGGGGTTCACGTAGATGTCCGCGTTGTCCCACGGCATGTTCTCGGCGGCCATGACCGGGGTAATGACATGCTCGATGAGGTCGGCCTTGATCTTGCCCATGTCCTCAATCTCGGCAGCGTGCTGCGTGGAGATGACGATGGTCGTGACCTCCACAGGCTTGCCGTCCTCGTAGCGCACGGTGACCTGGGTCTTGCCGTCGGGGCGCAGGTAGGCCAGGGTACCATCGTGGCGCACGGCGGACAGGCGCTCGGCCAGGCGGCTTGCCAGGTAGTGCGGCATGGGCATGAGGGTCTTGGTCTCGTTGGAGGCATAACCGAACATCATGCCCTGGTCGCCGGCGCCGATCAGGTCGATCGGGTCGGTGGTAGCGCCGGTCTGGGTCTCGAAGGACTCGTCGACGCCCTGGGCGATATCGGGCGACTGCTCGTGGATGAGGCTCATAACGCCGCAGGTGTCGCAGTCAAAACCGAACTTTGCACGGTTGTAGCCAATGCGGCGGATGACGCCACGGGCGATTTCCTGTACGTCGACGTAGGCCTGGGTGCGAATCTCACCGGCGACGATGACGGTGCCGGTGGTCACGAGGGTCTCGCAGGCGCAGCGGACGTTCTCCACGTTGGCAGGCACGCCGTTGGGGGCGATGTAGCCCTGCTCCTGGAGCTCTATTTCTTTGGCGAGGATTGCGTCGAGGACGGCGTCGCTGATCTGGTCAGCGATCTTATCGGGATGACCTTCGGTCACCGACTCCGACGTAAATACAAAGGACCCGTGTTGGGGCGGGATGGAACGAAGTTCTTCTGACATGATTGTCCTTTCAAAAACGTGTCCCGGCGACCGTTACCATTCCGCCGAGCTCTGTATGCAAGGGCACATCATAGCGCGTAAATCAAACATTCACACCCTTTCCGCACCTACTCATTGGGGACAGACTTAAATGACCAGCCTTACCGAAGAGTGTCCTCAAAGACCAGTCGTTTAAGAACGTTCCCAACGACTGGTCATTTAAGTCTGTCCCCAATGAGTGGGTCGGTGCCCTTTGTGCGGAGGTTGCTTTGATGCTTTATACTGGTGCGGTTAGACATCCATCCTGCAATCGAGGAGATTTCCATGGCATCAGACGTTCGCGTCCGCTTTGCACCCTCACCGACGGGCAAGCTGCACATCGGCGGCGCCCGCACCGCTATCTATAACTGGGCTTTCGCCCGCGCAAACGGCGGTACGTTCATTCTGCGCATCGACGACACCGATCCCACCCGTTCCACCGACGAGAACACGCAGATCATTTTGCGCGCCATGCGTTGGCTGGGCTTGGACTGGGACGAGGGCCCCGAGGTGGGCGGCGACTATGGTCCCTATGCCCAGACCGAGCGCCTGGACCTGTACAAGCAGGCCGCCCAGAAGCTTTGGGATGAGGGCAAGGCCTATCCCTGCTTCTGCACCAAGGAGCAGCTCGATGCCGACCGCAAGGCCGCGCAGGAGCGCAAGGACCCCTTCCAGGGCTATCAGCGTCGTTGCCGCGATCTTGATCCCGAGGAGGCCCGCCGCCGCATCGAGGCCGGCGAGTCCTACGTCCTGCGCATCAAGGTGCCCGAGGACCGCGGCGACGTCGTCATCCACGACGCCGTTCACGGCGAGGTGACCTTCGACGCCAAGGAGCTCGACGACTTTGTCATCTTCCGCTCCGATGGCACGCCCACGTACAACTTCGCGACCGTCGTCGACGACGCCATGATGAAGATCACCCATGTCATCCGCGGCGACGACCACCTGTCCAACACCCCGCGCCAGGTCATGGTCTACGAGGCCCTCGGCGCGCCCGTGCCCACGTTCGCCCACATCTCCATGATCCTGGGCGCCGACGGTAAGAAGCTCTCCAAGCGCCACGGCGCAACTTCGGTGGAGGAGTACCGCGACGCCGGCTACCTTTCCGACGCCTTCGTCAACTACCTGGCGCTGCTCGGCTGGTCGCTCGACGGCGAGACCACGATCATCCCGCGCGATGTTCTTGCTAGCAAGTTCTCGCTCGACCGCATCTCCAAGAACCCGGCGACCTTCGACCCCAAGAAGCTCGACTGGGTCAATGCCGAGTACATCAACGGCATGTCCGATGCCCAGTTTGCCGACGAGATCATGGTCCCCGAGCTGCACGAGGCGGGTCTCATCGAGGGCAACGTCGAGTATGGCGAGGATTGGATCGATGCGCTTGCCGCCATCGTCAAGCCGCGCACCAAGATGCCGGCCGACGCCGTGACCGTCGCCGCTCCCATCTTTGCTACGGCCGAGACGCTCGAGTATGACGAGAAATCCGTTAACAAGGGCCTGGCCAAGGAGGGTATGGGTTCCATTCTGGACGCCGCCAAGGCCGCGCTCGAGGGCGTGGACGATTGGACTGCCGAGGTCATCGACGCCGCGCTTGAGCCGCTGCCCGAGCAGATGGACCTTAAGAAGCGCGTGGTGTTCCAGGCCGTGCGCGTCGCTGTCTGCGGCAACATGGTGAGCCCTCCGCTGGGCGAGACCATGGCGCTCGTCGGCCGCGACGACTGCCTGGCGCGCATCGACCGCGCCCGCACGATGGCGCTGTAACAGCTGCGTAAACGCATGTATCCGAGCCCCGCTCACCACGAGTGGGGCTCTTGTTTCTAAAGACGTATGGGATGGGAGGTACAGAGACCATGGCCGAGCAACTGTCACTGTTTGGTTCGCCTGAACCGGAGGAAGCTCCGAAGTCTGCGGCCCCTGCCGCCGCCCCGGCGCAGCCCGATTTCGCACCCGAACCCATCGCCGCCTACTCGAGCGTGGTTCTCGATATCCCCACCCGTGCGCTGTCCGAACCGTTCGCTTACGGCATTCCTGAGTCCCTTGCCAACGAGGCCCAGGTCGGATCGACGGTCCTGGTCCACTTTGGCAACCGTGCCGCCGCAGGCTACATCGTCGATATTGCGCCCGAGCTGGGCGACCTGCAAGGCAACAACGCCCTTGACCTTTCGCGCATCAAGCCTGTCGAAGCCATCCTCAGCAAACCGCTCTTTACCGCCGAGGCTGCCCGCATTGCGCGCTGGATGAGCCGCGAGTACGTCGCGACGCTTTCCGAGTGCCTGCGCTTATTTTTGCCTCCGGGTGGCAGTCCGCGCGTCGTTAAGGGCGATGACGGCGTGTGGACGGTTGAACGTCCAGCCGTCAATCCCATCCAATATCGCTGGGTCATGCTCACGCCCGAGGGCTTCGACTATACGCCGCCCAAGACCGCGGTCCGCCAGCGTCAACTCATCGAGGCGCTCCAGTGCGGACCGGTCACGACGCGCGACCTCAACCTTCTCTATAACAGCATGTCGGCGACCATCAAGGCGCTCGAAAAACGCGGCGTTGTGGTGGTGGAAGAGCGCCGCGCCTGGCGTGGCTGCGGCGAGCAGACCACGCTGTCCTCGGCAAGCGGCAAAGCGCCGGTCTCCCTTACCAGTGGCCAGCAGCAAGCACTTGCTCAGATCGAGCGTGCCCGTCTGGACGCTCATGGCGACGTGGTGCTGGTAGACGGCGTCACCGGCTCAGGCAAAACCGAGGTCTACCTCTCCGCCATCGAGCGCGTGCTCGCAGCCGGTCGCTCTGCCTGCGTGCTGGTGCCCGAGATCTCACTGACGGCCCAGACCGTCGGCCGCTTCCGCTCGCGCTTTGGCGAGACGGTCGCGGTTTTCCACTCGCGTCTTTCGGCTGGCGAGCGTCTAGACCAGTGGGATATGGTCGCCAGCGGTGCGGCCCGCGTGGTGGTCGGCGCCCGCTCGGCTCTCTTTTGCCCGCTCAGCGACTTGGGCCTCATCATCATCGACGAGGAACACGAGACAAGTTACAAGCAGGGCTCCAGTCCGCGCTACCACGCGCGCGAGGTGGCGGCCGAGATGGCGCGGCGCCATCGCTGCCCGCTCGTGTTGGGCTCCGCCACGCCTTCTGCCGAGGCCCTCGACCGCTGCCGTCGTGGCACGTATAACGGTGCCACTTGGACGCGTGTCGAGATGCCTGAGCGCCCGGGACATGCCGTGCTTCCCACGGTCCGCATTGCCGACCTGCGCCGTGAGTTTTCTCACGGCAGCCGCTCCATGTTCTCAAAACCCTTGATGGAGGGCTTGGAGCGTGTGGTCGAGCGCCGCGAGAAGGCCGTGCTGCTGCATAACCGCCGTGGCTTTGCGCCGTTCCTGATGTGTCGCGAGTGCGGCTGCGTTCCCACCTGCAACCACTGCTCCACCGCGCTTACGTATCACGAGCGCACGCACACGCTGCAATGTCACACATGCGGATCCTCCTGGCGCGTGCAGCCGTATCCCGCGCCCACGAGTCGTTGCCCCAAATGTGGCAGTCGCTACCTGGCAAAAATGGGGCTGGGCACGCAGCAGATCGAGGACGCACTGCACCAGATGCTGCCCGAGGACGTCGCCATCATCCGCATGGATGCCGATTCCACGCGCGGCAAGGATGCGCACAAAAAGCTGCTCGAGCAGTTCGATGCGGCCGATTGCGCCGTGTTGCTGGGCACCCAAATGATCGCCAAGGGTCTCGACTTTCCCGAGGTCACGCTCGTGGGCGTGGTCAATGCCGACTTCGCCCTCAAGCTGCCGGACTTCCGCGCAGGGGAGCGCGCCTACGATCTGCTGGAGCAGGTGGCGGGCCGCGCCGGCCGCGGCGATCGTCCCGGCGAGGTCATCATCCAGACCTATCTGCCCGAGGATCCGGTCATTCGCGCCGTCGCCGAGCACGACCGTTCTATCTTTACCGACTACGACCTTGACCAGCGGCGCGACGCGCTGTATCCGCCCTTTGTGCGCCTGGTCAACATTTTGGTGTGGTCGACGAACGCGGATGACGCGCAGGACTACATTGGGCGCATTGCAAAGCTTCTTAAGCGCCGCTGGCATGCCGCCGCGCCCGATTTTTTGCGGGCGGGGAGTGCCGTGCCGCAGGTGCTAGGCCCGGCTTCGTGTGTAATCGAGAGAGCCAAGGACCGTTACCGCTTCCATCTGCTTGTGAAGTCGCCCGTGGGGTACCATGTCTCTGATGATATCGACGCCTGCTTCAAAGAGGTGGGCTCTGTGCGCGGCGTGAGCGTGAGCGTTGACGTCGACGCCTATGATTTGATGTAACAACCTGAAAGGATGGCCATGGAAGCCAACGGAATCGTACTGTCGCCCGACCCTCGTTTGCGCCAGGAGTGCGCCGTCATCGAGGAGATCACCCCGGCGATCGAGGCGCTTGCCGAGAAGATGAAGAAGATGATGTTCGAGAACGGCGGCTGCGGCCTGGCTGCTCCGCAGATCGGCGAGCTTATTCAGCTCGTCACCATCGACTGCGACTACACCGACAAGAACGACTATGACCCGTACGTGCTCATCAACCCCGTGATCGTGGAGCAGAGTGACCATCTGGTGCCGTTTAGCGAGGGCTGCCTGTCCATCCCTGGCATTAGCTGCGAGATTGAGCGTCCCGACCATGTCGTCGTCGAGGCGTACGACCTGGATGCCAACCTGATTCGCTACGAGGCCTCAGGCGACCTGTTCTGCGTGTGCCTGCAGCACGAGATCGATCACCTGCATGGCAATACTATGTTCGAGCGACTGAAGCCGATGCAGAGGATCAAGGCAGTCAAGGAGTACCAGGACGCCCTGGCCCGCGGCGCTCGACCGGGCGAGACGGAGTAGGTCCCACCGTCCCCGGTGCTGAGCGCCCACATATCATCCCGTGCTCAAACATTCTCGCTTCGCTGCGAAACTGCGCGCGGGACGATATGTGGGCGCTCAGCACCGGGGACTGCGTTGTTCTGGCTTGTCTCGCCCAGGTGCCGTTGGGCCAGGGATGGGCGTCTTCGCTGATAGGTGCTTTGTTGGAAGAGCTGCTTTTATTGCGGCTCTTTCTTTGGTTTTGGGTATATTTGTTCTTGTTGAATTGTTATTGCGGATGAACTGGTGACTTGGCTTTCCGCTGTTCTTTGTAGCCGTCTCGGCTTTGGTTGAGGGGAGACGTTCTTTATGCGTATTGTGTTTATGGGTACGCCCGATTTTGCTGTGCCTTCGCTGACTTCGCTTGTTGAGGCTGGCAATGATATTGCGCTCGTAATTACTCGTCCTGATGCTGTTCGCGGACGTGGTAAGAAGCTGGAGCCGTCTCCTGTTAAGGCTAAGTCGCTTGAGCTGGGGTTGCCGGTTATTGAAGCTAATCGTATGACGCCGGAGGTTATTGAGGCGCTCCGGGCTGCCCAGGCCGATATTTTCTGTGTGGCAGCCTATGGTTGCATTTTGCCCGATGAGGTGCTGCATATGGCACCGCTCGGCATTGTGAATGTTCATGCGTCCTTGCTGCCTCGTTGGCGTGGCGCTGCTCCCATTCAGCGTGCGATTCTCGCTGGTGATGAGGTTGCTGGCGTTTCTATCATGCGCATCGGGCATGGTGTGGATACTGGTGCTTATTGTGCTCAGGCCTCGACCTCGGTTGCCGGTAAGCATGCTGAGGCGCTGACCATGGAGCTCGCTGAGCTTGGCGGTAAACTGCTTGCCGATACGCTTCCTTCTCTTGCCGATGGCACCGCCGTGTGGATCGAACAGGACGAGTCGCTCGTTACCCATGCTGCCAAGATTTCTAAGCAGGAGATGCGTCTGGATCCGCACATGGCGGCGCTTGATTGCGTGCGCCATGTGCTGGCCTCGTCCGATACCGCGCCTGCTCGTTGCGTGATTGCCGGCAAGACCGTGCGTGTGCTCGATGCTGCGGCGGCTGATGTGTCGCTCGGCGAGGGTCAGGTTCTCGTTAAGGCCAAGCGTGTTTACCTGGGCCTTTCTGATGGCTCGGTTGAACTGCTCGAGGTTAAGCCTGATGGCAAGCGTGCTATGACTGCTTCTGCTTGGGCTGCTGGCCTGCAGGGTGCCGATCTTATCTGGGGTGTTTTGTCATGAGCAAGCTGTCTCCCGCGCGCAAGCTTGCGCTCGATGTGCTGATGGAGGCCGATCGCCGCGGCATGTATGCGCGCGACGTGCTGTCCTCTCGCGCATCGGCCAAGGCCATTGACCAGCGCGATTCTGCGTTTGCCGCTCGCCTGGCGCTCGGTGTTGCCGCCACGCAGGGTATTTTGGACGAGTTGCTCGATCAGTTTCTCGATAAGCCCAAAAAGGTCGCTCCGCGTGTGCGCATGGCGCTTCGTATCTCGGCCTTCGAGATGCTCTACCTGCATACGCCGGGCCGTGTTGCCGTAAGTCAGGGTGTTGAACTGGTTCGTTGCGGTGCTAAGTCGGCTGCCGGTCTGGCAAACGCCGTGCTGCACAAGGTCGCGGACAATGTCGAGGATTTTGCCGCCGCGGTGGATGCCGATGAGTCCGAGCGCCGCTTGGTTCGCTTGTCTCGCCTGATGGGCCTGCCGCGCTGGCTGTGTGCTCGCATTATGGCGTCTTTCGATACGCCCGAGGGTGTGCTTAACTTTGCCGGTAACTTGGCACCTGCGCCGCTGGCTTTGCACGAGAACGCTTTTGCGACCAAGACCGATCCGTTTATCTCCCAGCTTGTGGCACCCGTGTTCCCGGGTTGCCATGCGCCGGTCGATGCTCAGGTTACGGTTGCGTCGGGCGTGCTTGAGCGTGCCGCTGCCGTTGCCTCGGACCTTAACGCCCAGCTCATCGCCACAGCGGCGACGCGCCCCGGGCGTTGCCTAGAGATCGGCGCCGGCCGCGGCACCAAGACCTATGTGATGATGTGCCAGGCCAAGCGCGCCGACTATGACCGTCAGCACACTGCGCTCGATTTGCACGACCGCAAGTGCGACCTCAATCTCGCACGCCTGCACAAGGCCGGTATCCAGGGCGTTCGTACCGTCTCGGGCGACGCATGCGAGCTCGATGCTGTGCTCACGTCGTTTGACGCCATGCTTGGCGAGCCGGTTAAGTTCGACACGGTCTTTATCGATGCGCCGTGCTCGGGCACCGGCACTATGCGCCGTCATCCCGAGATCCCGTGGCGCCTGACTCAAAAGGATGTGACGGTTGAGCTGCCTAAGCTGCAGCTGACGATGCTCAAAGAGGCTGCTCCGCGCGTGGCTGCCGGCGGCGAGCTCATCTATGCGACGTGCTCGGTCCTCGACGAGGAGAACACGCAGGTCGTGGATGCTTTCCTAAACTCTCCCGAGGGCACCGGTTTTAGCCTGGAGCCGCTCTCCGAGGCGCAGATCCTTCAACTCCCCGAGTTCGATCAGGCCAAGAAGCTCGTATCCGTACGCCAGAACGATCGAGGCCTCTTCCAAAGCGTCCCGGTAAACGCCGACTCCTACGACGGCCACTTCTGCGCCAGGCTGGTCCGCCAGTAAATCGAAGTCCCGTCCCAAATCAGCTAATTTGGGACGGGACTATTTTAGCTACTTTGTGCCTCTTCGATCCGTTCGCCATGAAATGCGGTTATTTACTACGTTAAACCGGCTGTCCTCATCCATGCCGAATTTTGTGAAATCAAAACCGCAGGTAGACGGCTTGTCGTTTTTGCAAATACGCTGCTATGCTCGACCAATACGGGTCAAACGTAGTAAATGGGCCGCTTTCGTGGCGCAACTCCAGAGTAGTCAATTTGGGAGCGGGGCTACTTGCCTGTTAGTGGCTGTGCGGGCAGTTGGCGCAGCAGCCACTCGTGGCGCTGGTGCTGGAGCCGCCGCTTCGCTGGTCGGTGTTGTAGAAGCCGCTGCCGTCGAACTTGATGCCGCTGGCCGAGAACGTCTTGGATGCCGGAGCGCCGCAGCTGGGGCACACGACCTCGGGACTCTCGGACATGGGATGCTCAACCTCAAACACGTTGCCGCAGCTCGAGCACTTGTAATCGTAGCGCGCCATAATACTTCCTTTTCAGCACAAAGCGGGCAGATCACTCTGCCCGCATAAATTCAAACGTCTGTAACTGTACCCTATATCGGGCGTTTTATCACGCTTCGCCCCAGAATCTATGCGTGTTGCGCAGGAGCTGTGCGGTTTTGCCCTCAGCGGCCGCAACGTCGGCCTCGTCAGCCTGCCAGGTCCAGTTGCCCGTGGCCACGCCCGGTACGTTCATGCGCGTGTCGTCGCCAAGCCCCAGCACGTCCTGCAGCGGCATCATCACCAGGGGAGCGTCGCTTGTCAGCGCGTCGCTCATCAGCTTGGCTGCCACCTCAACACCGCTCGGCTCGTCGCCGCCCGCAAAGGAGCGCGTGCACCAACCCGCGAGCGTCGACGTGTCATGCGTCGATGTGTACAGGATCTTGCCGGGCGTAGGGTGCACGCCGCAACGAACGTCGTAATCGCTAAACTCCAGTACGTCCATACCGGGGAAGCCGCAAGTCGAAGCCATGGCGCGAACGCCGGGCGTCAGGTAGCCCAGGTCCTCGGCGATAAAGTTGAGCGGCCCCAGCTCGTCATAGGCGGTCTGGAACAGGTCCTTGCCCGGACCCGCCAGCCAGCGGCCGTCGGCGCAGGCCTTGCCGGCGGGAATGCTAAAGTAGCTGTGGAATCCCAGGAAGTGATCCAGACGCACGCGGTCGTAGAGCGAGAACGCACGACGTAGGCGATCCATCCACCAGCGGTAGCCGTTCTGCTTCATGTGGTCCCAGCGGAACGTCGGGTTGCCCCACACCTGACCCTCGGGTGCAAAGTTGTCGGGTGGCGCACCGGAGATCTCGATTGCCTTGCCGGTATCGGACAGCCAGAAGTTCTCGGGCTCGCTCCACGCGTCGGCCGAATCGTCCGAGACATACATCGGGATATCGCCGATGACCTCGATGCCCTTCTTGTGCGCATAGTTCATGAGCTCGCACCAGGCCAGGTCAAAGCGGTACTGCATGTACGCCTGCAGCTCTGCCTCGTCGTGGAAACGCTTGTCGTCAATCAGGTGCTCGTTGTAGCGCGCGACATCCGTTGGCCAATCGTGGCGCGACTCGCCCTCAAAGTACTTCTTAACGGCCATGTAGACGCAGTATTTCTCGAGCCAATCGGCGTTGCGATGTTTAAACGCGGTGTAGAGCGGATCGGCATCTTCGCCGCCACGGGCCTTCCAAGTCTCAAAGTCGGCCGCCAGCTCCTCTTGGCTCTCGGGCAGCAGGTCAATATTGCCCGCAAAGGCCGAAGGCCCGGCGTAAGGGGAGCGGAAGAAGTCCGTTGGGTTGACAGGCAGGACCTGCCAGTAGCGCATGCCCATAGCGGACAGATGGTCGATAAGGCGACGCGTGGGCGCGCCGATCGTGCCGGGCTTGCCGTCATCGGTCGGCACCGAGGTGATATGGCAGACGACGCCCGCGCCGTGATCGAGCGGCTCCTGCAGACGCTGCTCGGCATGGTGATAGATGATCGAAGAGCCCAGCGGATACAGATCGAGCGTGACCGTACCGTTGTGGATTTCGCACTCGTGACCGCTGATCACGTCACTCGCGCATTCGTCGAGCGCCGGAATCGTCACGCGGTGCGAATTGCGCAGGCTGCGGTTGATGATAACCGTCGCGGACTCGCCATCCTTGCCCGTGCGGTTGTATGCCAGCACCTCGTCGTTGAGCGCGAAGGCCTTGATCTCGCCGTCGATCATAAACGGCAGTGCGCGGCGTACGGCGGAGGCGTTTTTGACAATAGCCAGCGTGTCGAAGTCGTGCAGTTGGTCCTTGGTCGGCAGGGTGCGGCGGTTGCCCGGATCGGTTAGACCCTCCAGGCCGTATTCGTCGCCGTAGTAGATCGAAGGCACGCCGGGGAAGGTCATCTGCATGAGCGTGGCGAGCCAAAAACGGCTCTTGGCCAGGCCCATCGAGTTCTCGTCCAGGCGCCATTTGCTGCGCTCGCACTCGGGCAGCTGCGACTCGTCGGGGCCGCCGCCGAGCACCGAGATAATGCGCGGACGGTCGTGGCTCGAAAGCAGATTAAGTGCGCAGGACAGGGCCTCACGGGGATAGTTCTCGCGCAGGGTTTCGATATCCTCGGCTGCCTGGTAGGCGTTCTTGTAGCCCATCAAAAAGCCGATGACCATGTCGCGGAAGGGATAATCCATAGCCGAGTCGAGCTCTGAGCCTTGCAGATAGCGACGCAGATGGCCGTAGCTGATCTTGTTGGAGGCATCTTCCCAGACCTCGCCGAGCAACAGCGCATCGGGCTTTTCGGCAAGTACGGCCTTCTTGATCTCGGCCAGGAAGTCGTCGGAAAGCTCGTCAGCGACGTCCAGGCGCCAGCCATGAGCGCCGGCACGTAGCCATTTACGGATCACGCCGTCCTTGCCCAGAAGCCGCTCGCGTACCAGCTCGGAGCTCTCATTGATGGCGGGCATGTTGCCCACGCCCCACCAGCAGTCGTACGAGCCGTCCTCGTGGAAATAAAACGCATCGCGCCACGGCGAGTCCTCGCTCTGCCACGCGCCCACGCCGGGGTAGTTGCCGTAGCGGTTGAAATAGATGGAGTCGTCACCCGTATGGTTAAAAACGCCGTCCAGGATGATGGAGATGCCCAGCTTCTCGGCTGCCTGGCACAGCTCGGTAAAGTCCTGCTCGGTGCCCAGGATTGGGTCGATCTTGGTGTAGTCGGCCGTGTCGTAGCGGTGGTTGCTCGCGGCCTCAAAGATGGGGTTGAGGTAGATGGCCGTAAAGCCCAGCTCCGCGATGCGGGGCAGGTCATTTTGGATGCCCTTGAGCGAGCCGCCGTAGAAGTCCCAGGTCTTGATGGAGCCGTCCTCGGCGCGCTCGTATACGGGCGGCTCGTTCCAGTCCTCGATCATGCGGCGCTGGATTCCGTTGCGCGGTTTTTCGACTTCGGCCAGCGTGCGCTCGCGCCAGTTTTCGTCGCGGGCATAGCGGTCGGGGAAGATCTGGTACACCATGCCGCGCTCGTACCAGGCGGGGCGGTTGTCGCGGTGCTTATAGACGGTGATCTGGAACGAAGGTACCTCGGCGTAGTCGTAGGTTACGCCTTCGCCGCCGGTGCGGCCCTGCGGTGCGCCCAGGCGAACCTCGGGCTGGCCCTCGATATTGCAGATAAAGCTGTACCAGATAAGACAGGGCTCGGTACACTCAAGCTCTACGGAAAATATGCCGTCGCCTTCATGCGTCATGGGATACCGAGACTCGCCGATCTCATCGACCCAAGTGCGCAGGGTGAGCGTTGCCTGGTTGGGGTCGGCATCCTCCAAGATCACCGAGAGCGAAACGGAAGTGCCAGTGGTCACAGCGCCAAACGGAGTGCGAAACTGCGGCAGGCGGCTGTTGTGTATCAATCTCATAGTACGGTCCAGTTCAATAGAATCATGGCCTGCTGGCCATGGGCTTTACGCACAGGATGTAAGTATATCTGTTGTACACAGGCTGTATAAACAACATCCGTTTACCATCGGCGAACGGTTGTCCTAGAAAATCGTTTTACCAACTATCCACAGAGAAGGGGCGCCCGGTTGGAGCGCCCCTTACTTATGGTTTGATGAGGTTTTGGATCGTCTGTGGGCTAGCGGCGCTTGCGGGTGGCCGTTGCCTTGCGGACGGACGTCTTCTTGGACGGCGCTTTTTTCTCGGTCGCGGCGGCGGGGGAGACCGGGGGCTCCTTGGCGGGTTCGACCTTAGGCTCGGCCTTTGCCGTAGCCTTCGGAGCGGTCTTCGGTGCCGGCTTGGGCTTTGCCTCGGGCTTGGGCTCCTCTTTGACGGCGGCGGGCTTAGACTCTGCCTTGGCAGCTGCGGCCTTGGTCGTGGACTTCTTGGCCGTCGTCGTTGCGCGCTTGCGCGTGGTGGTCTTGGCGGTCGGCTTGGCCTCGACAGCTGCCTTGGCCTTAGGCTCGGCGGCTGCCTCCTTAACCTTGACGGCGGGCTTTGTGGCAGCCTTCGGAGCGGCCTTGGTCGCAGTAGCCTTGGCGGCCGTCGACTTCGTTGCCGTGGTCTTCTTGGCAGCTGTTACCTTCTTGGCGGTCGTGGTCGCCTTCTTGGCAGCGGTCTTTGCCGGAGCCTTGGCGGCCGGCTTGGCCTCAGCGATCTCGGCCTTTACCTCAGGAGCGACCTCGGGTTCGGCGGCCTTCTTGGCAGCTGCGGTGGTGCGCTTGCGCGCGGTCGTTGTCTTGGCAGCGGTGGTCTTGCTCGCAGCGGCCTTCGTGGTCGTAGTCTTCTTGGCCGTTGTCTTGCGCGTCGTGGTCTTCTTTGCCGCAGGCTTCGCAGCGGGCTTGACCTCGTCCTCTGCCTCAAGAGCAACCTCAGCCTTCACCTTAGGCTCGGCCTTTGCGGGCTCAGCCTCAACCGGCTTCTCTTCGGCCTTGGGCTCCTCAGCGGCCACCGGCTCAGCAACAGCCTCAGGCTCGGCGACAACAGCCGCCGGCCTCTCAATCTCCGGGTGCATAAAGAAGTACAGGTCCAGATACTTGTCGGCCGAGCGCGTCCAGCTAAAGTCCTGGCTCATGGCCTGTGTGACCAGCCGGTTCCAAGCGTCGCGGTTATCCCAGAACAGGCGCGCCGCGCGGAACACCGCGTCGCCCATCTCGTCGCCGTTAAAGTTGGTAAACGAGAAGCCCGTACCCTCGCCGGTAAACTCGTTGTACGGCTGCACGGTGTCCTTCAGGCCACCGGTCTCGCGCACGATGGGCAGGGTGCCGTAGCGCATGGCGATGATCTGCGACAGGCCGCAGGGCTCAAACTTCGAAGGCATAAGGAACATGTCGGCAGCGGCATACATACGCTGCGACAGCGCGGGATCGAACTCGATGCGCGCGGCCATGGTGCCGGGGTATTTGTCCTGGAAGTAGCGCAGTCCGTCCTCGTAGTCGCGGTCGCCGGTGCCCAGAACGGCCACCTGAACGCCGCCGGCTAGGATGCGATCGAGCGCGTACATGACCAGGTCCATGCCCTTTTGGCGCGTCAGGCGCGTGACCATCACCATAAGCGGACGGTCGTCGCGAACCTCGAGTCCCAGCTCTTCCTGCAGCTTTGCCTTGCATACGGCTTTGCCGGCACGGTCCTCCACGGTGTAGTTGGCGGCAATGCGCTTGTCGGTCGCCGGGTCAAAGCCCGCCACATCAATGCCATTAAGGATGCCTTGCAGCGCGTACGAGCGCTCGCGCAGCACGCCGTACAGGCCCTCGCCAAACTCGGGCGTCTGGATTTCGTTGGCATAGGTGGGGCTCACTGTGGTGATGGCATCGGCATAGCGCAGCGCGCCCAGCATGTAGTTGATGCTGCAGGCATCGCAACGCAGCTGCGAGGCGGCCGCCGGAATATGCGCCACACCCAGGATGTCCTCCATCACGGTGTCGCTAAACTGGCCCTGGAACGCCACGTTGTGGATCGAGAACACGGTCTTGACGCGGTCGTACAGCGGCAGGCCCTGGTAGAACTCGCGCAAGAACACGGGCGCCAGTGCCGTCTGCCAGTCGTTGCAGTGCAGGATGTCGCACTCAAAGCCGGCCGGCAGGTGCTGCAGGCTCTCGGTAATGGCCTTAGAGAAGAACGCAAAGCGCTCACCGTCATCAAAGAAGCCGTACGGATAGTCGCGCGCAAAGTAGCGCTCGTTGTCGATGAACATATAGGTGACGCCGTCGTACTCGAGCTTCTCGAGTCCGCAGTACTCATTGCGCCAGCCCAGGCTCACGTAAAAATCGGAGAAGTGCTCCATCTGTGCCTTGTACTCGTCCTTGATGGTGGCGTACTTGGGCACCATCACGATAACCTCGGCGCCGGCGCGCACAAGCGCCGCAGGCAGCGAGCCCGCCACGTCGCCCAGGCCACCGGTCTTCACAAACGGTGCGCACTCGGCCGAGGCAAACACGATCTGCATCTTTTTGCTGGAATCAGCCATATTGTCTCCCATGTTGCAATTCGAGAATAGCCGCCTGGCGCTAACCGGGCGGCTATTCTACATGTTACGAGCGATGTCGCGGTACCAACGTTAACGTACGATGGTGGTGTCGGAAGTTAACGGAGCCTTGCCCAGCACCAGGATGTTCTCGGGCGTGCCGCGAAGCTCGGTGTTGGTGGGAACCACGTTGTTCTTGTCCAGAATGGCATTCTCGACGCGGGCGCCGCTCTTGATGATGCAGCTCTGGTTGATGATCGAGTTGGTCACCGAAGCGCCCTCCTCGACCACGACGCCGCGCGACAGGATCGAGTTGCGCACGGTGCCCTTGATGATGCAACCGGCCGAGATGATCGAGTTGCACGCGTGGCTGCCGGTCGCATAGCGCGAAGGCGGCACGTCGTGAGCCTTGGTCAGGATCGGGCGCTCGGGATCGAAGAGCTGATCGGCCACGGTCTGGTCGAGCAGGTCCATGCTGCGGCGATACAGCGACTTTTCGCTAAACACGCCCACGACCTCGCCCTTGTACTCGTAGCTGCACACGTCGATGTTGCCAAAGTCGCCCTGGAGTGCCTCGAGCAGGTCCAGATAGTCGGCGGCCTGGTAGTGGTCGATAATCTCGAGCAGCGTCTCGCGGTTGACGATGCAGCAGTCCATAGAGGCGTTGTCGCCGTACACGACGCCGGCGCTCACGCCCGTCAGGCGGCCGTTCTCGTTAATCTCGAGCTTGGTCTCGTCATCGACATTGCGCGTGGCCTTGCAGTACACCACGGTCATCTGGGCACCGGAGTTCTCGTGCGCCTCGATGATGGTGTTGAGGTCCATGTTAAAGATGATGTTGGTGCCCATCATCACAACATAGGGATTTTCCGAGCGCTGGAACAGCGTCTTGTTGGAAATGATGTCGCGCAGCAGGAAGCGCATACCGCCCTTGGTGGTGCCATACGCGTTGCCGGGCACCATGAACAGGCCGCCCTTCTTGCGGTCAAGGCCCCAGTCCTTGCCCGAGCCCACGTGGTCGATCAGCGAGCGGTAGTTACCCGGCATGACGACGCCGACGGTCTTGATGCCGGCATTCATCATGTTGGACAGCGGAAAGTCGATCAGGCGGTAGCGGCCCAAAAACGGAACGGACGCGATGGGGCGGTCCTTGAGCAGGACGCTGCCGTAGGTCGAAGAGTAGTTAGCGGTGATATAACCGATGGCCTTGCGATTGATCATCGGATCATTCCCCCTTCCCGATAACGACGTCATTTCCAACGACGGCCGTATCCTTGGTGGTATCGACAGAGCCGAGCTTCACGCCCTCTTCGACCGTGGAGTTCTCGCCCAAAATAGCGCGGCAGATGTGTGCGCCGCTCTTAACGTGCGCGCCCGGCAGTAGCACGGAGTCCTCGACCACGGCGCGCTCCTCGATGATGACATCGGTCGAAAGGATCGAGTGGCGAGCGGTGCCGTAGATCTTGCAGCCGTTGGAGACCAGGCAGTCGTCCAGGCGGCCGTCCGGACCAATGTAGTGCGGCGGACGCGTGGTGATGTTGGACATGATGGGGAAGTTCTTGTCAAACAGATCGAACTCGGGGTTGTTGCCTAGCAGGTCCATCGAGGTCTCGTGGAAGCTGGCGATGGTGCCGACGTCCTTCCAAAAGCCGTGGAACTCGTAGCTGTACAGGCGCTTGTTCTCACCGAGCAGCTTGGGGATGATGTCCTTGCCAAAGTCGTGGCTCGAGCGCTGGTCCAGAGCGTCCTCCTCGAGCGCCTCGATCAGCACGTCGGCCGAGAAGATGTAGATGCCCATGGACGCGAGGTTCGAATCGGGCTTCTCGGGCTTCTCGGTAAACTTGGTGATGCGGCCGTCTTCGGGGTCGGTGGTCAGGATGCCAAAGCGGCTGGCCTCCTCCCACGGAACGGGCATAACGCTCACCGTGAGGTCGGCGTTGTTCTCAATGTGCGTCTTGAGCATCTTGCGGTAGTCCATGCGATACAGGTGATCGCCCGAAAGAATCAGGACGTACTTGGGGTCGTTGGCCTTGATGTAGTCGAGGTTCTGCGTAATGGCGTCGGCCGTGCCCGCATACCAGGCGCCGCCTGTCTGCGTCTCGTACGGCGGCAGGATCGACACGCCGCCGTCGCGGCTGTCCAGATCCCACGCCTCGCCGGAGCCCACGTAGGCATGCAGCAGGTAGGGACGGTACTGCGTCAGAACGCCCACCGTGTCGATGCCTGAGTTGGAGCAGTTGGACAGCGAAAAGTCGATAATGCGGAACTTGCCACCAAAGCTAACCGCCGGCTTGGCGATCTTTTGGGTGAGTGCCCCCAATCGGCTGCCCTGTCCTCCTGCGAGGAGCATCGCGATGCATTCTTTCTTACTCATCGATTTCTCCTTCTGTCATCGATGTTCCTAACCCATTAGCGACGGGCGCGGCGCACTGTCACGCCCGTCGAGTAATGCCGTGCGGCAAAGGGAGCTCGCGCGCTTTATGCGTGCCAGATCTCGTCGCGATACTCGCGAATGGTGCGGTCGGACGAGAACCAGCCACTCGAGGCGGTGTTGAGCAGGGCCTTGCGGTTCCAGTTCTCCTGGTCGCCGTAGCTGCCCGTGAGGTTCTCCCATGCATCCACGTAGCTACGGAAGTCAGCCATGACTAGGTCGGGGTCGTTGTTGTTCATGAGCTCGTTGTAGATGCTCTCGAAGTTGCCCGAAAGACCCGCAAACGTGTTGTCCTTGAGCTCGTCCATCACGCGGCCCAGACGCTCGCGGTCGCCGTTGAGGGTATCCCACGCAAAGTAGCTGTTGGATGCCCAGAGCTTCTCGACCTCGGGGGCGGTCAGGCCAAAGATGGCCTCGTTTTCGCGGCCGGCCAGGTCGGCGATCTCGATGTTGGCGCCGTCGAGGGTACCCAGCGTAATGGCGCCGTTCATCATGAGCTTCATGTTGGACGTGCCCGAGGCCTCTTTGCCGGCCGTGGAGATCTGCTCCGAGATCTCGGCAGCGGGGTAGATGAGCTGGGCGTTGCTCACACGGAAGTTGGGGATAAAGCAGACCTTCATGACCTCGTTGACGCGGGCATCGTTGTTGATGACGTCGGCCACGGAGTTAATGAGGCGGATAGTCTCCTTGGCAAAGGTGTAGCTCGAGGCAGCCTTGCCGCTAAATATGAAGGTCGTCGGCGTCACGTGGAAGTTGGGATCGGCGATGCGACGGTTGTAGATGTCCATCACCTTCATGATGTTCATGAGCTGGCGCTTGTAGGCGTGGAAGCGCTTAACCTGAACATCGAAGACGGTGTTGGGGTCAATGACCAGACCGGTCTCGGCCTTAACGTAGGCGGCCAGGCGCTCCTTGTTGGCGCGCTTGGAGGCACCCACGGCCTTCAGGAACTCGGTGTCGTCCTTAAACTCCTTGAGTTTCTCCAGCTCAAAGGCGTCCTTAAGCCAGCCGTCACCAATGGCCTCGGTCACGAGCTTGGCATAGGTGGGGTTGGCCTCGGCAAAGAAGCGACGGTGCGAGATGCCGTTGGTCTTGTTGTTGAACTTTTCGGGCGTCAGGGCATAGAAGTCCTTGAGCACGATGTTCTTGATGATGTCGGAGTGAATCTTGGCCACGCCGTTGACGCTATGGCTGCAGATCACGGACAGGTTGGCCATGCGAATCTCGCCGTCCCACAGAATGGCGGTCTGGCGTAGACGCTCCTGCCAGCCCTCCTGCGTGGTGTCGAAGGACTCGTGCCAACGACGGCTGATCTCGTCGATGATCTGATACACACGGGGGAGGAGCTTGGAGAACGTGCCGATAGGCCACTTCTCCAAGGCCTCGGGCAGGATGGTGTGGTTGGTGTAGCTCACGACCTGCGTCACGATGTTCCAGGCGTCGTCCCACTCGAGCTTCTTCTCGTCGATGAGGATGCGCATGAGCTCGGGGCCGCACATGGCGGGGTGCGTGTCGTTGGTGTGGATGGCCACAAACTGCGGCAGCAGCTCCCACTTCTCGCCGTGCTCCTTCTCAAAGGTGTCGAGCAGGCTGTAGATACCGGCCGAGACAAACAGGTACTCCTGCTTCAGGCGCAGCAGACGGCCGTGCTCGCCGGCGTCGTTGGGGTAGAGGATAGCGCTGATGGCCTCGGCTTCGGCGCGCTCGGCATCGGCCAGGGCATAGTCGCCGCGGTTGAAGGCCTCCAGATCGAAGTGCTCTTCGACCGGCTCGGCGGCCCAGACGCGCAGCTTGTTGACGGTCTCGCCGGCATAGCCCACCACGGGGATGTCATAGGGGACAGCCAGGATGTCCTGCGTGTCCACCGTGCGGTAGAACGTGCGGCCGTTCTCCTCAAAGCCCTCAACATGGCCACCAAACTTGATGGTCACGGCCTTGTCCTGACGGCGGACCTCCCAGGGATAGCCGTGGGTGAGCCACTCGTCGGTGGCCTCGACCTGGCTGCCGTTGACGATCTCCTGCTTAAACAGGCCGTAGCGGTAGCGCATACCGTTGCCGTAGCCGGCAATGCCCTCGGCTGCCATGGAATCCAGGAAGCACGCTGCCAGACGGCCCAGACCACCGTTGCCCAGCGCCGGATCAGGCTCCTGGTTCTCGATGACGGATAGGTCAAAGCCCATGTCGTCGAGTGCCTCGGCGACCATGTCGCGCACGCCAAAGTTGAGCAGGTAGTTGTCGAGCAGGCGGCCGATCAAAAACTCGATCGAGAAGTAGTACACGCGCTTTTTGCCCTCGGCGGTGACGCGGGCGTCACTCTTGGTGGCAACGGTGCGTGCCTTCTCGGCCACGAGCTTGGCCAGGGCATTAAAGCGGTCGAGGTCGCTGGCGGCCTCGACGCTCTTGCCGCTGATGCTCATGACGGCATCGCGATAGAGCTCGGTAAACTCCTGCTTGTTGTCGAAGATCTTATTCATACGTTCCTTTCCCCCGGGGATGTTTCTCCCGGAACGGTTATGACATGTATCCTACGCCCCTGCGGGGCGGGAAATTGCAGTGGTAACGCTTTTGTTACGCTTTCTTGGCAGGAGCCTTAACAGCAGCTGCCTTGGCCTTGGGAGCAGCCTTTTTGGTTGCTGCCTTTTTGGCCGTGGTCTTGGAAGCGGGCTTGGTGGCAGACTTGGCAGCCTTCGCCTTAGCCGGAGCCTTCTTGGCGGCTGCAGTCTTGGGCTTCACCGAGTACGTACGCTTGCGCGTCGCCTTTTTGGGCTCCTCAACCACGGGCGGCTTATAGCTGCTGGGGCCGCGGCGCTTAAGCACCACGCCTGCTAGGCCGGGCACCTTAATCTCAATGGAGTCCATCTGCCCGTTCCAGGGGTAGGGCTCGCTCGAGCAGGTGTAGGGCTCCTCGCCGGCATAGCCGCTGCCGCCAAACTCGGGACGGTCGGAGTCAAAGATGACCTCCCAGTCACCCTCGCGCGGCACGCCCACACGGAAGCTCTCGTAGCTCGCCGGATCGAAGTTGATCAGGATCACCAGGTCGTCGTCGATGTCCTCGCCCTGGCGCACAAAGCTCACGATGGACTGCTTGGAGTTGTCCGCATCGATCCAGGTAAAGCCGTCGTCGGTGTAGCCGCGCTCGTATAGGGCGGGCTCGGCGGTGTACAGGTGGTTGAGCGCCTTGATAAACGCCTGATGATGACGGTGGGTCTCGTACTCCTCGGTCAGGAACCACTGAATGGACTCGTAGTAGCGCCATTCAATAAACTGACCGATCTCGTTGCCCATAAAGTTGAGCTTGGCACCGGGGTGCGTCATCTGGTAGAAGGCCAGCGTGCGCAGACCGGCAAACTGACGCCACCAGTCGCCCGGCATGCGGCCGATGAGCGAGCACTTGCCGTGCACGACCTCGTCGTGGCTCAGCGGGCAAATGAAGTTCTCGGTAAAGGCGTACATGATGGAGAACGTGAGCAGGCCGTGGTTGCCGGGGCGCCACGGAAAATCGGTCTGCATGTAGTGCAGGGTGTCGTTCATCCAGCCCATGTCCCACTTGTAGTGGAAGCCCAGGCCGCCGTCCTGAGGCGGATAGGTCACGAGCGGCCATGCGGTGGACTCCTCGGCCATCATCATCACGTCGGGGTAGTGCGCCTCTACAGCGCAGTTGACCTGGCGGATAAACGCGCTGGCGTCCAAGTCCTCCTCGGTACCGTACTTGTTGAACTTCTTTTGGCCGGGATCGTCGATGCCAAAGTTGAGGTACAGCATGCTGGACACGCCGTCCATGCGAATGCCGTCCACGTGGAAGTTCTCGAGCCAGTACAGCACGTTGGAGACCAGGAAGGAGCGGACCTCGCCGCGGGCGAAGTCGAACTTGTGCGTGCCCCAGTTGGGGTGAATCTCGTGCTCAAACAGCATGTGGCCGTTAAAGGTGGCAAGGCCGTGGGAGTCGGCGCAAAAACCGCCGGGCACCCAGTCCATGATCACGCCGATGCCCGCCTCGTGGCAAGCGTCGATAAAGTGCATGAGCTGCTGCGGGTTGCCGTAACGCGACGTCGCGGCGTAGTAGCCGGTCGTCTGGTAGCCCCAGGAACCATCGAAGGGATGCTCCATAAGCGGCATGACCTCGATGTGCGTATAGCCCATGTCGCGCACGTAGTCCACGAGCTCCACCGACAGGTCGTCGTAGGTGTAGAACTCGCCGCGCTGCGCGGGGAAGGGATCCATGGGGCCGGGGTAGTTGCCGTACTCGTCGGGCTCGCCCTGCGGCGCGTCGCCGTGGCGCTTCCACGAGCCAATGTGCACCTCGTAGATGTTAAGGGGCTGCGACATGTGGTTATGGCTGGCGCGGCGCTTGAGCCATGCGGTGTCGTTCCACTTGTAGCCATCGAGGGTCCACAGGACGCTCGCCGTTCCCGGAGGGCACTCGGCCTTAAAGGCGTACGGATCGGCTTTGTAGAGCTTTTCGCCCTCGTTGGTCTCGATGAGGTACTTATAGAGCTGGCCCTGCTCGGCGCCAGGAATAAAGCCTTCCCAAATAGCGCTCGTATGCACGGGCACCAGCGGGTTGGCTTGCTCGTCCCAATCGTTAAATTCGCCAATGACGTGAACGTTCTTTACATCGGGCGCCCAAACGCAAAAACGCCAGCCGCGCGTGCGCTGCTGCGTGTCGGGGTGCGCGCCCATCTTTTCCCAGCTGCGCTCCCACGTACCGATGCCAAACAGATAGACATCGTCTTTGGTGAGCTCCGGCGCATGCGGGGCAGCTTTACGGGTAGCAGGCTTTTTGGTTGCTGGCTTTAGCTTTGTATCGCTCACGTTTGATCCCATCATGACGCGGCAGCGTGTTGCCTTGGTGACTAGATGCGAAAGGTCCAAGGCTGCACGAATCGAAGGGACGGCGATAGTTCTATGATTCGTTCCACCTCGCGTGCTCGGTGGAACTTTCGGCAAAAACTACGATAACACCTGTACGTTAGTTTTATGAACGAAAGTGGAATTGCGGTGGCGTTTAATCGGTAAGCGCCATGTTTATACCACTGGCAGAATTGCGATGGTAAAACTCTTGACAGCTTTACCAATTAGGGTTTCTAGATTGTTAGGTTTACGTTTGGTAAAACGTTTTTAGCAGGTTGTTTACCATTTGACATCGAAAGGTTCGTTTATGTCCCAGACCGCCGCCCACAATGTCGCTTTTATTTTCGATTGCGACGGCACACTGGTTAATAGCACCCCCGTTTGGGCCTATGCCCAGCCCGAGTTATTGCACCGCCACGGAGTTGACGTGACCGTGGATGACTTTGCCCAATTTGAGCACCTGTCGCTGGAGGACGAGTGCCAGGCCTACCACGACACGTGGGGCATTGGCACGAATGGCGAGGAGTTGTATCGTGAGCTGAGCGACATCCTGATCGATGGCTACTCCAAGGTGCCGCCGCGCGACGGCCTGCTTGCATTTTTGAAGCAGGCGAAGGCGGCGGGCATTGCAATGTGCGTTGCCACGTCCACGCCAGCCGAGCTGGTGCAGTCCGCGCTCGCTGGTGCCGGGCTCGACGCTTACATGGAGTTTGTTACCACGACGGGCGAGGCAGGACGCTCCAAACAGTTCCCCGATGTGTACGAGCTGGCGCTGCGCCGCCTGGAGGAGCGCCATGGGTGCGAGTTTGAGCGCGCTTGGGTGTTTGAGGACGCCGTCTTTGGCCTAAAGAGCTCTGGTGTCGCCGGCTTTAAACGCGTGGGCATCTATGACCCGCACGGCCGCATGAAGCGCGACGAGGTTCGCGATAACTGCGAGATCTTTATCGATAGCTATGAAGAGCTGGATTTGGATCACGTTCTTGCGTTTGAGGGATAGGCGAGGGCTGTGGCTTGTAAGATATTAGTGGTGTGCGGCTCGCCCGTCGTGGCGAGCGTGGATCTGTTGCGCCGGCAAGCGGGGGAGTGCGACCATGTTGTTGCCGTAGACCGCGGACTCGACGCGCTGCTGGGTGCCGGCCTGGGCTGCGACGTGTATGTAGGAGATGCGGACACGGTGAGCGACGCGGGTCGCGCGTTGGTCGATGCCGCCGAAGCCTTTGAAGTAGAGCGCCACGACCCGTACAAGGACTATACCGATCTGGCGCTGGCGCTCGACTCCGTCCGCCGTCGCTGGACGGGTGCCGAAGTGGTTGCGACCTGCGCCACCGGCGGTCGCCCTGATATGGCGCTTTCCGTACTGGGCCTGCTCGCAGGCTACGATGACGCCCCAGTCTGGATTGCCGAGGACGAGACCATGGCCCGCATTCTGCACGAACGTGAATCCTGGACCATTGAGAATGCAACTGGCAAAACCTTTTCCATCATCGCCATAGCCCCTAACACCGAGGTAAGCGAACACGGTCTAGAGTGGGAACTAGATCACAGCCCACTGGGCTTGTTGGCCGACACGGGTATCAGCAACGTTGTAAGGTCAACAGCCACGATCCAAGTCCACACCGGCACAGCCATCGCTTACCTATATCAATAGGCATCAATAGGCATTGGTTGATTTCCGATCTCAGCCGAACACATTGAGCAAATAGGCCGTTCCCGCACCT
>CAUHCN010000015.1 GCA_959604825.1 uncultured Collinsella sp.
GCTCAACGCCATGGATCCCAAGACCGGCCACCTGGTCATGGACCGCTGGGACGAGATTTACAACGGCGTTGAGGTCGTAGAGTTGTAGCGGTTGCGACTCCTAATAGAATGAGCGTGGATAATCTCCCGCTTTTGGTGCCCATACGAGCTCAAAGTGGGAGATTTTCCACGCTCGAGTCATTAGTCGTCGGGGACGTTCTTTAATGACCAGTCGTTTAAGAACATCCCCAATGACTAACCAATAAAACGGCGCCCACCGGCGATGTTGCCGGCGGGCGCCGTTGTCTTGAAGACGAAATGATCCGTTTTCCTCCGTCCCCAGGGGATCATTACAGTGAGTCGATAAAGCGCTGTTGGGCGGCGCGGCCGGCTTCGTCCCACTTAAAGACGCCGGCGTTGTCGAGCACGTGGCCAAACACCACGCCGACCTCTTCGTGCAGGATATCGATGGCGTTATCCGCCGTAAGCTCATCGGCGCGGCGGGCAAAGACGTCCTCGGCCCATGCGGCGTGGCTGCGGCAAAGGTCGTCGCCCTCGAGCGCGCCGGCAAGGTCGTAGCTGGTATCGGCTTTAGCCGCCAGCAGGTGCTCGCGGACAACGCCGAGCTCGGGAACCAAACGCGGCGGCAAAATCGCCAGGCCCATGACCTCGATCAGACCGATGTTCTCCTTTTTAATATGGTGATACTCGGCATGCGGGTGGAAAACGCCCAGCGGATGCTCGTCGGTCGTGATGTTGCAGCGAAGTGCCAGGTAGGCCTCGTAGATCTCGCCGCCGGCGTTGCCGCGGGAGTCGACGCGGCGGATGACGGGCGTCACGGTGTTGTGCGCTACGCCGTCGGCTGTGCGCGCGATGACGCCAACCGACTCATCGGTCCACTCGCGCCAGGCGAGGATAATCTTCTCGGCAGCGTCGAGCAACTGGGCGCGGTCGTGCGAGCGCAGGCGCAGCACCGAAAGCGGCCACTGCAATACGGTACCGCTGACCTGGTCAAAGCCGGGCACGTTAAACTGCGAGACTTCGGTGGCATGCATCATGGGGAACTCGTGCGCGCCGCCCTGGAAGTGGTCGTGCGACAGAATCGAGCCGCCCACGATGGGCAGGTCGGCATTGGAGCCGATGAAGTAGTGCGGGAACAGGTCCACAAAGTCGAGCAGGCACGTCAGCCCCTTGCGATCGACGTGCATCGGGCGATGCTCGGAGCTCATGGCAATGCAGTGCTCGCTAAAGTACGCATACGGGCTGTACTGGAAGCCCCAGCGCTCGCCGTCGAGCTGGATGGGGATAACGCGCAGGTTCTGACGGGCGGGGTGGGCGCCGCCGTTGGCTGTTGCGGAACGTCCCGGATAGCCCTCGTTTTCGATACAGAGCTGGCAGGCGGGATACTTCTCGCCCGTGTTCTTGGCCGCACCGGCCGCGGCGATATCGCGCGGGTCCTTTTCGGGCTTGGACAGGTTGATGGTGATCTCAAGATCGCCCCAGTTGGTAGGGGTGCTCCATTTGATGTTGCGCGCGATGGCGGCGCGGCGCACGTAGCCGGCGTCGCAGCACAGGCCGTAGAACCAGTCGGTCGCGGCGCGGGGCTCATTGACGCCCATACGTCCGTTGAACTCCTCGTTTACAACCGAAGGCCTCGGCATGAGCGCGCCCATGATGCGCATGGCGATGCGGTCGCGGCCCGACGCCGTGTCCTCGGCAGCACCGTTGGCAACGGCGGCCTCGGCAAGCGCGGCAAGCGTGCCTTCAAGATCAAAGTCGGGCAGGGTATCGGGGTGCAAGAGCGAGAGTTTCTCAACCTGGAGCGCCCAGGCCATATCGAGCGCCGGTCCCGCAGCGCCGATGCACTCCAGAATGGTGTTGTAGGCCCAGATGCGGTCGTCCTGGCCGATCATCGATCGGTGGATAGCGTACTCGATCAGGTTCTGCGCGGCCTCGTGCACGTCACTCATTACAGCCATGCCGCGTAAGCCCCCTTGTCAGAAATTGCGTAGTGACGGGCAGAACCCTCGCCCAGCCAGCTGTTCATCTTGGCAATGAAGGTGTCGACCAGGTCGAGTGGCACAAAGGCCTGGATGGTGCCGCCAAAGCCGCCACCGTGGATACGGACGGCGCCGCGGCCGTCGAGCACATGCTCGGCCAGCGCCAGCGCATACATCGAGGGCTGCTCGGAGCCCAGCTTGGCAACGACATTCTGCAGGTACATGGCAGAGCTGGCGCCCGACTCGCGCGTCAGGACCAGGAACTGATCGATATCGCCGGCGTTCAGGGCTGCCCAGCGCTTATCGACCAGGCCGTTCTCGTACCAGTAGTGAACGGCGCGCAGGCAGGCGCGGTCGCCCAGCTTGGCGCGCAGCTCGGGGAGCTTGGCGTCAAAGTCGGCAACGTCGACCTCGCACAGGCGTGCCTTGCCAAACTCGGCGGCAACGTCTTGCATCTCGCGCGGAACGGCGGCGTAGTCATCGGTGGCTGCCACGTGGTCGGCGCCGACCTTAACGAGCACGAGCGCGTAGCCGTGATCCTCAAAGTTGAGTTCGAGCTTCTGGGTCTTAGGCTGGGCTTGATCCTCAAAGTCCATGTAGGCAAGGCCGCCCAGGCACACAGCGGTCTGATCCATTAGACCGCAGGGCTTGCCGTAGTAGTTGTTCTCGGTGCGCTGGCTCATCTGGGCGAGCGTGACGGGCTCAATGGCGGGCGCGCCCCAGAGCGTCTCCATGGCGCGGCCGTAAGCCGCCTCGACGGCAGCGGAGCTCGAAAGACCGCCGCCCGAGGGGACGGAACAGGTTAAGGCAAAGTCGAAGCCCTTGGGCTCAACACCAAGCGCTGCAATCTCGTGGGCCATACCGCGGACGAGGCTGGCGGACGTGCCCTTCTCGGACTCTTGAATATCCAGCTTGTCGAGCGTGATCTCAAACGTAGGATAGCCCTCGTCGGCGACGCGAACCTTGTTGGTGTCGGTCGCCACGGCGATGCCGTCGACAGCGACATCGAGCGAGCCGGCGATAACGTGGCCACCCTCGTGGTCGGTGTGGTTGCCGCTGACCTCGGAACGGCCGGGCGCGTGCACGTAGAGCACCTGGCGGTCGCCGATGGGGTCAAACTCCTCCTCAAACAACTTGGTGAGGGTGGCGAGGGTCTTTTCGTCGGGGGCGGTCATACGGGTCCTTTCCTTGACGCCGGAGAGACTGGTCCGTGTCATTATGAGTACGTTAACAATTATGAGCACCACAAACCAGACGGTTGCGGTGCTGCACGTTAATGGGTATGTTAACGTACTCATAACACAACGTATCTCCTTTTTTGAGAATCTGGTAATCGGTAGATTTTCGGCCGTGAACGGTGTGGCTGTATGGACATATGGAGCAAAAGAACCGCTGATAGAAAAAGTAGAGTACGTTAACATGCGTCCGACGATAGCGGGCTTCGGCGTGGGGCGTGCTTTCGCTCGGGCCGACATTCACGCTATTCAGATCTTGCGAGAGCGAAGGTGATCCTGTGGCAAGGCGCCCGTCCAACGATACAGGTACGCGTCCGGTCTCCATGGCCGACGTCGCCCGCGCCGCTGGCGTTTCGCAGCAGACGGTTTCGCGCGTCGCCAACGGCTTGCCTAACGTCAACGAGCAGACGCGCCAGCGCGTGCAAGCCGCTATGCAAGAGCTCGGCTTTCGTCCGAGTTATGCCGGTCGCTCGCTACGCGACGGCCGTTACCATTCGGTCGGCTTGTGCGTCAACGATGTCACCAAGTTTGGCAACCTCTCAATGATCGACGGCATCGCCAGCGCTGCTCGCGAGCATAATTGCGCCATCACGCTGGTCGAGATGTCCAAGACCGAGGAATTCTCGCTTGCCGAGGCCACGCGTCGTATGGCCGCGCTGCCCGTGGACGGTATCATCATCGGCATGAGTCGCATGGCGCCCGATTTTGAGACGTTTGATCCACTGCCGGGCATTGGCACGGTCGTCGTTACCATGTACGCGCATCCGCGCGTGACCACAGTTGACTCTGATCATTACGGCTGCTCGCTATTGCTTATGGATCACCTGTTTGAGCTGGGACACGATCAGATTCGCTATATTGGCGGCCCGTCGTTCTCGGTCGACGAGCAGTTTCGTCGCGCCGGTTGGCAGGATGCACTCGAGCGTAAGCACATTAAGCCGCAGGCGCCGCTCGAGGGCGATTGGTCTGCCAACAGCGGTTACGAGGCCGGCAGATATCTGGCCGAGCACGACCGCACCATGACGGCGATTTACGCGGCAAACGACCAAATGGCAAACGGTGCCATCGCCGCGCTGCGCGATAGCGGCTTGCGCGTGCCCGAGGACGTGAGCGTGGTGGGCGTCGATGATTCGCTCGATGATTTTGTAGCACACAACGAGCTCACGACCGTTCGATTCGACTTGCATCAGCGTGGGCGCGAGGTGTTTGAGCATGCGGTTCCCGAGGCGGGTACGGTGGGCAAAACCGTTGCCATTCGTATTCCCGGCCAGCTCATCATTCGACATAGCACGGCGATACCGCGCTCATAGTTTGTGCTGGTAAACGGCGATTTATCGCATTTCAATAACAATCGGTAAGGATGCCGGCAGATAGCTGTTGGGATGCAGCCGAGTGCTATGATAGACGGGTTCTTTTGTCTATCTAGGAGGCTTTGCCTGATGGAGATCACCAAGGATATCCGCTACGTTGGCGTCGACGATCACGACATTGACCTGTTCGAGGGCCAGTACGATGTGTCCGAGAACGGTATGGCATACAACAGCTACGTTATCTTGGGCGAAAAGATCGCTGTCGCCGATTCAGTCGACGGCGGTTTTGTCGACGAGTGGCTCGGTAACATCGAAGCCGTGCTCGACGGTCGCACGCCCGATTACCTGGTCGTCCATCACATGGAGCCCGATCACTCCGCTGGCATCGCCGCCTTTATGGAGCGCTATCCCCAGGCGCAGATTGTGGCCAGCATGGGCGCCTTCCGCATGATGATCAACTACTTTGGCACCGATTATCCCGAGCGCAAGATGGTCGTCAAAGAGGGCGACGTGCTCGACCTGGGCGGTCACAGCCTAACGTTTGTCGGTGCCCCCAACGTGCACTGGCCCGAGGTGCTGTTCTCTTACGAGGCCACCGACAAGGTGCTCTTTAGTGCCGATGGCTTTGGCAAGTTTGGTGCCAATGACATCGAAGATCCGGAAGGGTGGGCCTGCGAGGCACGCCGTTACTACTTTGGCATCGTGGGAAAGTTCGGCAAGTTCGTGCAGGCCGTGCTCAAGAAGGCCGCCGATCTGGACATCCAGGTTATCTGTCCGCTCCATGGCCCCGTGCTAACCGAGAACCTGGGCTACTACCTCGACACCTACAACACCTGGTCGAGCTATCAGCCCGAGGACGAGGGAATCACCATTGCTTACGCGAGTGTGTATGGCCATCTGAAGGCTGCCGTTGAGGAGCTTGCATCTGCGCTCGAGGCCCGCGGCCAGAAGGTTTCCGTCTTTGACCTGGCTCGCGACGACATGGCCGAGGCCGTTGAGGATGCGTTCCGCTATGACCGTCTGGTGCTCGCTTCCATCACCTATCAGGGCGAGATCTTCCCGTTCATGAGCACCTTTATCCATACGCTTGCCGAGCATGCCTATCAGAACCGTACCGTGGCGCTTGTCGAGGCCGGTTCCTGGGCGCCTGCAGCTGCCAAGGTTATGACCAAGGAGCTCGAGGGTATGAAGGACATCACCCTGGCGCAGAACAAGGTGACCGTCCTGGGTTCGCTCAACGACGCCTCGCGCGCCCAGATCGAGGCCCTCGCCGACGAGCTTTCCAAGTAGCGACACGTTCACGTTTGACGCTCAACCACCACAACCACCACAAAGGGGATAGGCACCTTTGTGGTGGTTTTTGTTTAAGCGCCGGCGATGACGAGATTTGGGCGGGCGTCGTCGACGGTCTCGGCGATTGAGGTGGCGACGGCATCGTCGGGATCACGGTCCATCACGATGGTGTTGACATCGGTCAGTTCGGCAAAACGGTACATGCCGCGTCCGTTGACCTTGCTGGCATCCATGAGGGCGACGCTTTGACGGGCTGCGGCGATCATAGCCGTTTTGGCCTCGGCCATCTGCGGAAAGTCGGTCGTAAAGCCGCAGCCGGGAACAAAAGCGCCGGGGCACATGACAGCAAGGTCGGCATGGACCATTTGGAGCGCCTGCATGGTAAGTGGGCCGTACAGATAGCGATGACCTTTGCGCAGTGCCCCGCCCAGCATGACGACATCGACCGAGGGCATGCTCTCGTCGATGTAATCGGCGATGGTAATGTCGGCCGTGATAACGGTGATGCCGTTGCGTTGATCGAGGAGCCGAACGAACTCGAGTGCCGTGGTGCCCGAGTCGACGAGCAGGGTGTCACCATTGCCGACGAGTTCAATGGCGCTTTGTGCGATGGCCTGCTTGGCGGCGACGTTGACGTTGATGCGGCGATCCTGGGTTGATACGGTCAGCCGCTTCTGGAGCGACACGGCACCGCCATGCGTGCGACGCAGCTTGCCGGATTCGGCGAGCGCGTCCAGGTCGGCGCGGGCGGTGACGGAGGACACGCCAAAGGTTTGGGCGATTTCTGCTACTTGCACCGAGGCGTTATGTTCGAGCATCTCCATGATGGCGGCACGCCGCTCATCGGCGAAAGCTCGGGTTGTCGCATGGGCCATATCCGCTCCATCATCGTCTGAAATTTGCAGGAATTGTGTTGAGTCCATTTTCGTTCATTTTCTTTTTAAGTAAGAAAACGCCTTTCGATTACTTACTTTTTCTATAAAAGAAAGACGCTGAACGCCCAAAATTCAATATCGAACACGCCCACTCAGCTCCAATTCCTTCCGTTTACTTTTCAAAAACGACTGTATTGACCTGCATGGGCTCAATATCTCGCACATGCAGAGCCGCTGAATTTCATACAATGAGCGAAGCAAAACGCAAGGTAAAACGCCTTGCGGACACGTACGCCCGATGTCCAGATGCGGGCGAGGGAGAGGAGCAAACGCTCATGGCACTTGTTACCACCGAAAAGATGCTCAAGGACGCTCAGGCCGGCCACTACGCCGTTGGCGCTTTCAACGTCGAGAACCTCGAGTTTGTTATGGCCGTTCTGGCTGCTGCCGAGGAGACCAAGTCCCCCGTCATCATGCAGACCACCCCGGGCACCATCAAGACCGCTGGTCTGGACTACTTCTACGGCATGGTCAAGGCTGCCGCCGAGCGCGCTTCCGTGCCCGTCGCCCTGCACCTCGATCACGGCGATGGCTATGACCGCTGCATGCAGGCTTTCCGCACGGGCTACACCTCCGTCATGATCGACGGTTCGCACGAGTCCTTCGAGGACAACATTGCCCTGACCAAGTCCGTCGCCGACGCTGGCCGCGCCATGGGCGTGCCCGTCGAGGCCGAGCTCGGCAAGGTCGGCGGTAAGGAGGACGACGGTCCCGCGGTTGAGGGCGAGAGCCCCTACACCGATCCTGCCGAGGCCAAGGAGTTCGTCGAGCGCACGGGCTGCACCTCGCTGGCCATTGGCGTTGGCACCAGCCACGGTGTGTACACGAGCGATCCGCACATCGAGCAGTCGGTGGTCAAGGCCATCCGCGACGCCGTCGACGTGCCGCTGGTTCTGCACGGCACTTCCGGTGTGCCCGATGAGCAGGTTGCCGAGGCTGTGAAGAACGGCATCTGCAAGGTTAACTACGCAACCGAGCTGCGTCAGGCCTACACCAAGGGCTTCATGGCCTACATGGCCGAGAACCCTGCCTGCTTCGATCCTAAGAAGCCGGCCAAGGAGGGCATGCGTGAGATCACCGAGCTGGTTAAGATCCGCATGACCAACCTCAACTCTGTGGGCAAGGCAGAGTAACAGCAAGGGTACTCCGACTCGCTACATATCCCGGGGAGGGACGGGGGCTTAGCTCCCCAATCGTCCTCGGGCATGCAAAAAGCCTCGCTGCGCACTTCGTGCGGCGAGGCTTTTTGCCCCCTGCGGAAAGATTGGAGAACTAAGCCCTCGTCCCTCCCAGGTTGACCTACTCGAGGTCGTCGCCCTTGTGGCGTTAGGACTGCGAATTTGGGATGGGAGGGTTATTTGGTTGTTAGGGTTAGTAGGTCGTTGGGGGTTTTGAGGTTGTAGGTGGCGTTTGGGATATCTTGGTGTGATCCCCATGCTGCTCGGGCAAAACTGACCCCTGCCGAAGTTGCGCATTGTTCGTCGTAGACGGTGTCGCCAACGTAGACGACGTTGCCAGGATTCGCGCCCGCACGTCGGAGATATTCGAGCATGGGTGCGGGTGCGGGTTTATGTTCGGTTGTGTCTTCGACAAGGATGATGTGCTCAAAATACTTATCGAAACCAAGGGGTGCAATTTCTTTTGCGTATTCGTCGCGCGCACGTGAGGAGACGATGCCAAGTTTGCAGCCGTTGTCGGAGAGTGTTGCGATAACTTCGTGCAAGCCGGGAAACACGCTGATGGTGCTTTTAAAGCTGGCGGCAACTTGGCACCAGCGATCCAGCGTTGCCTGTGAGTAGATCCCAAGTTTCTCAAGGGCGTTCTTGCCGGGTATGCCGAGGGCAAATTCAAGCTCGTGTCGGGGGAGCGTTTTGCCGGTCTCTTCTTGGACAATCTGGCCAAGCGATGACAGCACGCTTTCTTCTGTATCTGCCAATGTCCCATCAACGTCAAACACGATATAGTCAAAGTACTTCATATAGTAGCTCCTATCCGTTGTTTGCCTGCAAGTTTGATGCAGTGACAGAAGAAGGGCTAGCGGGATTTCTGCCTGGTACTATCGAGATTCTGCCTCGCTGCTCGATAGCTCGAAGGAGTGCACCCCATTTGTTCTTTAAATACCTGGCCAAGATGGCTTGCTGTTATAAATCCGCATTGGCGCGCGACTGTCTGTACCGTTCGCGTGGTGTGTGCCAAAAGTTCGCAAGCACGGTTTATGCGGTATGCGCGTAGATATGCCGCCGGGGTCGTTCCTGCACAAGTTTCGATAATGCGGTAACACTCTCTTTCGCTTACGCCGGCTGCAGATGCCATCTGGGGCACATCTATAGCGGCTGAATAGTTTGCGCGGATAAAGTCCAGGATTGCCTTGAACTGTACGTCGCGGCTGGTCATCCAAGAGGCGCCGTCGGAAGAAAAGAGCGGTTCGGTCTTGGCGTTAATCTGAATCCAGAGCTCTGACAAACTATTTCGAAGCGCCATCTCGTTCTGCGGCTGTTGAAGGTCGTGGCTAAAGGAGCTCTTCAGCAAATCGATAAAGGGCATATCGTCGGGATTGGTGGGCGACCATTTGAGCACATCGACGCCTCGACATTGAAGCAATGGGTTGATGTAGCGCTTTTGGAGACGTCCCGCGGGATCGCCGAGCATCGACGGCTGAAAGATATGCAGCATTTGAATGGCTGGCGCCGAATTGGGTGATTGCAGCGTACTGTGCAAAACGCCGCCGTTGATAAAGCCGGCGGACCCTTCCTCAAAGCGTACGTGCTCATGAGCCGCGTGCGTTCGATAGTCAATCGCTCCCTGCTCCATGTAGAAAAGCTCAACTTCGGAATGCCAGTGCCAGGGGACGGAATTGCCCGGATAGCGAGCGAATTCTGCGCGTTCGGCAATATAGGGCCAGTCTTCGGCGGTCTCGGGAAACGCTTCCTCGCGTCCTCCGCGGTGCAATTCTATGTGATCCATGTTTCGCATGGCATCAGTATAAAGCGCGATGGGCTTAGATTGCTCTTGCCTGTTCGGGGAACGCCTTGTCTAGGGATGCTTGGAGCTTTTCGAAGGATGCTCGTAAGTTGAGGCTCTGATCGGCTGAGCGCTTGGTTTTTGTGGTGGGGGAGTCGAGGAGACCGTTTCTCTGTGTCGGGGGGAAGGAGAAAAGGTCTGCATGTGTTAGGGATGGCTGCTGTGTTGCGTCATTGGAAGAATGCATGCTTATGCGGCCTCCTCGATGTCCACCAAAAGGTTGCGCTCGGGGTTTGCTGCTAGGTCCCGTGCGTTGGCAGTATTATGCCGTGGCTGCTGCAAAGAAGCGCTAAAGAAAGGCTTAATGAGGTTTGACGTTGCGATGAAACCGCAGGTAAAAGCTATCGAGTAACACTCTTGAAAGGTTTTGGGCTTAAGGGTTTTCTAAGGTTTGTGGCGCGGATGTGGCTTGCCTGTGTGGGGCGTGTGGACGGCTCGTTCCTAGCACTGCGGTGCGGCGGCGCGTACTTGTTCGATGACCTTTTCCATCGTGGCGTCGATGCGGTCTTTTTTGAGCTCGCATTCCCAGATGGTTATGGGTGTCCAGCCCATTTGAGTGAGTGCCGCCACGGCAGCGCGGTCGCGCTCGACGTTGCGACGGAACTTTGCCTCCCAAAAATCAACATTGCGCTTGGGCTGGCTCGGGTTGCACTTGGGGCAGCGGTGCCAAAAGCAGCCGTTGACGAAGATGGCGATCTTGCGCCCGGGAAAGGCGATGTCGGGTTTGCCGGGTACCTTCCATTCCAAGCGATAACCCGTAAGACCCGCCGCGCGCAGGCGCTGGCGAACGAGCAGCTCGGGCTTGGTGTTGGCGCGCTTGTTGCCCTTCATGGACTTTTTGATTGCGGCGCGACGGCGCACGAGCTCACGTTCGTCGGCGGAAAGGTCCGAGGTATCGATGCCGTCCAGCAGGCCGGGCTTGGGGCGCTTTTTGCTGCGGCGCTTATGTTTGCGCTTGGGCTTGGTAGCAGGCTTGTCGGCCGTGGCGGCCTCGGCGTCGTTGGCATCAAGCCGGTCTTCCTTCAGCTCAATCAGCGCATCGATAAGCCCCTTGTCGGCGGGCATCCACTCAACAGTGGCAAGAGACGTGCGTGGAATCCAGCGGATATCGAGCTGGCGGTCGCGCTTCTGGGGCTCATCGGATTCATCGGCCAGCGAGCAGTAGTAGCACTCCATGGAGAGATGGAAATCGGGGTAGTCGTACTCAACGGTATAGAAGTCGCGCAGGTTGGTGACTTTTACCTGTAGCTCTTCCATAAGCTCGCGGCGCACGGCGTCTTCGGGTGTCTCGCCGCGCAGAAGTTTGCCGCCCGGGAACTCCCATAGTCCCTGCATGTTGCCGTAGCCGCGCTGCACGGCAAGCAGCTCGTCAGATCCTTCCTTGCGAATGATCCCAGCGGCAACATGAACAGTCTTCAACAGGAGCCCTCTCTCAACATCAACACATGGCAGACTACGCTTACCTTACGCAACGGTAAGGCAAGCGTAAGCCATATCGATGGTAGCCGACTCGGCTCCTTGCGACTATAGATGCCGTAGACTAATCGCAAGAAAGGACTCGGTATGCAAACCACGCAAACGGCGACCCCGGTACTGGAGGTCGCGCATCTCGAAAAGGTATATGGAGCACTGGGCAACGTGACCCGCGCGCTCAACGATGTCAGCTTTACCGTCAACCGCGGCGAATTCGTCGGCATCATGGGCGCCTCGGGCTCGGGCAAGTCGACGTTGCTCAACTGCGTGTCGACCATCGATAGCGCCACGAGTGGCACCATCCGCATCAACGGCCAGGACGTGACGCGCATGAAGCAGGCCAAGCTCTCGCAGTTCCGCCGCGAGGAGCTGGGCTTTATCTTCCAGGACTTCAACCTACTCGATACGCTCACGGCACGCGAGAACATCGCCCTGCCGCTCACCATCGCCCGCACAAACTCGGCAGAGATCTCGACCCGCGTGCAGGATGTGGCCGCGCGCCTGTCTATCAGTCAGGTGCTCGACAAGTATCCCTACCAAATGTCGGGCGGCCAGCAGCAGCGCGCTGCCGCGGCTCGCGCGCTCGTCACCGACCCCACCATGATCATGGCCGACGAGCCCACCGGCGCCCTCGATTCCAAGAGCGCCCGCCTGCTGCTCGAGAGCCTAGAGGCCCTCAACCGCCGCCTGCGCGCCACGGTGCTCATGGTCACGCACGACAGCTTTGCTGCCAGCTACACGAGCCGTGTGCTGTTTATTCGTGACGGCAAGATCTTCACCGAGCTGCGCCGCGGCGACACCGACCGCCGAGAGTTCTTCGACCGCATTATGGAGGTCGTTGCCATGATGGGCGGTGAAGGCTCCGATGCTCTGTAAACTCGCTTGGGGCAACGTCCGCCGCGCCGGCCGCGACTACCTCGTCTACCTTTTGACGCTCACCCTGGGCGTCACGGTCTTCTATGCCTTTAATACCGTCTCGATGCAGGTCGACATTGCCGGCATCAAGGAGCAGGGACTTTCCGAGCTCATGGGTAGCATGCTCGGCTACCTCACGTACTTTTTGGCCGGCGTCATGGCCTTTTTGATGGTGTATGCCAACAACTTCATTATGAAACGCCGCAAGAAGGAGTTTGGCCTGTACCAGGTGCTCGGCATGGGGCGCGGTCGCGTTGCCACGATCATGGCGCTCGAGACCGTGATCGTTTCGGTCGGCGCCTTTGTCGCCGGCATTGTGCTGGGCGTGGGGCTCTCCCAGCTCATGACATTCTTTACGGCCTCGCTCTTTAAGACACAGATCGCTAATTTCCACTTCTTTTTCTCGGTGCATGCGTTCAACCTGACCCTTGCCTGCATGCTCGTGATGTTTGTGCTCACGCTGCTGCTGAACCTTCGCGCCGTGCGTCGCACCAAACTCATCGAGCTTATGGGTGCCGAGCGTCGCAACGAGAGCATCAAGACGCGCAATCCCTGGATCGCGATTGCCATCTTTGCTGTGGGCGTGGTGCTGGTGGGCGTGGCCTATTACCGTCTGCTACGTGATGGGTTCCCGCTAACCGAGACGGGCGACAAGCTGCACGGGGCCATGAGCCAGTTCGGCATTACGACCGCTATGGTTACGGTAGGCACCTTTGCCCTGTTCTGGGGACTCTCGGGCATGCTCATCAAGCTGCTGCAGAGCTTGCGCGGCGTGTATTGGCGCGGCCTCAACATGTTTACCGTGCGCCAGCTTTCGGCCAAGGTCAATACGGTGTGCTTTTCGATGGGCGTCATCGCGATGATTCTGTTCCTCGCCATCACCTCGGTGACGTGCGGTATGTCGATCGCCAACGTGATGAACGAAAACCTGGAGCGCTATAACCCTGTTGACGTGTCTCAGACGTATGTCTATTACACGCCCGATAGGCTCGACTACTACAAGGAGTATGTCAATCCGTCCGAGGCCGATCGCATGGTGCTGGCAGATGCAACGGTCGATTTGTACGCTGCATGGCATGGCGAGTGCAAGTCGGCGGACAACAACGACGAGACCGGAAAGAAGGTCAATATCGCCGATGTTGCCGGTGAGCATGTGCAGATCGACTCGTATCTGAGCTACCCGCTTGGCGGCTCCAATCCTTCGGTAGCTGCAGGCGAGATGTGCAAGGCCATGGGCGAAAAGCTCCCCAAGGTGCTCGAGGGTAGCAATGCCGATGATATGGGCCTGTTTGTGACGCCGGCGAGCCAGTACAACAAGCTGCGCCAGATGATGGGCGAGGAGCCGGTGAGCATTGGCCGCGACCAGTACGTGCTTACGTGTGATATGGGCGGTGAGCTGGGCGACCTGTACACCAAATACATGGCTGGGGGCCATACCCTCACCTTGGGCGGGCATACGCTCAAGCCCGCAACCGATAAGTCGGACAAGGACACAGCGGCCATCGCCAACTCGGCGATGGGCAGTAATCCGGGTACCGTCGTCGTTGCCGACGAGCTGTTGTCCCAACTTAATCTGCAGCCGTATGCCAGTAGCCTGCTCGTTAACTACAAACAGGGGATGGATGTGACCAAGGCAGACGAGAGCATTAAATACACCTTGCTCGACAATCTGCTCGTTGACGGCAAGGAGCCGGGGTCGTGGGGAGTCTTCATCACGCGTTCCGAGATGTACACGCAAGCAGCGCAGATGAACGGCATGATTAGCTATCTGGCCATCTACATTGGCTTTGTATTGGTCGTTGCATGCGCGGCGATTCTATCGATCCAGCAGCTCTCCAACGTGGCCGACGGCAGCCGCAGCTATCGTGTGCTGGCACAGATCGGCTGTGACGACCGCCAGATTCGCCATTCGGTGATGGCACAGCAAGCGGTGTTCTTCCTGTTCCCGCTGGCAGTGGGCTTGGCGCACTCCTTTGTGGCGCTCAAGGTGATCATCGAGCTGGTGAGCGTATTCGGCGATATGAGCATCGGCGGCACCGTGGGCCTCACCTGCGCGATTTTCCTGGCGGCCTATGGTGGCTACTTCCTGGTAACGTACCTCATGAGCGCCGGCATGGTACAAGCTGCCATCGCTACCCGCTACAGCGAGTAACAGGCGGGCAAAACCGTCGCAAAACCAACGCAAACAACCGCCGCGAAGGGAGTCCAGCTCCCTTCGCGGCGGTATTTTGCGTATCTAGAGCATCTCAGATGCAAGTGAGTAGGCTTTTTTGGATCTGCCGAGCACATCGCGGCAAGTGCTCAATAAAATCGCAGGTCAGGGCTGTGGCGTTTTGAGGTGTGCTCGGCATCCCGCCAAAAGACTACTCACTTGGTTTTCGCTGTTAGAAGGCCGTCGCGAGGGAAAGCAGTTCCCTCGCGACGGCCTTCACGTTTGCCCAGATAAAACCTGCCAAAATAAACCTGTCCCTTTTTGGTAGGTTATCGCTTCCAGAAGTGGAGGATGAGCGTGGTGCGGTTTTGCTGCTCGGTTTTGACCAGGATGTTGTGGATGTGGGTCTTGACGGTGCCCACGGCAAGGAATAGCTCGTCAGCGATCTCTTGGTTCGATTTGCCCAGTACGACCAGACGCATAACTTCGGTCTCACGGTTGGAGAGCTTGTAGGCGTTGCGATAGAAGGGCATCTGCTCTTCGATGTGTCGATCAAGATCGCTGACGTTCTTTTCCTCGGGCGCCTCCTGCATGCGGATTGAAAGCACGTGGTAGGAGTAGATGATCAGCAGAATCGCAAAGTAGCAGGCAAAGACGTTTTCGCTAAAGTTGCGCTCGGACAGATATAGTTGCAGCCAAGAGGGCGCCAGACTCATGGGGACAATCAGAATGTTGTAGAAATCCTCGGCAACGATGCAACCGACCAGAATAGCGCCGATAATCAGGTGCTTTCGTTGGTTGTTAACGCGTGCCTTCAGCTCGACTTGTGTGCTCTTGCGTGCCGTCCAAAAGATATATAGCCCCACGAAAACAAGGAATACCTGACGCATCGTGTAGTAGAGCCATTGATGAATGGGGCCGTAGGGGACAGCGACGATAATCAGCAGCTCGCTCAGCAAGAACGTTGCGACGGGAATGACAAACTGCTTTTTTGAATGCTTGTCGAGCAAATCCATGGCAATGAGCCAAATAAAAGCCTGCGAAGCGGTCGCCACAAAGGTCCGCAACACAGGCATGGTAATTGAGTAATAGTCGCTGGCCGGAAAACTCTGGTTTTGCAGCGTGTATTCAAAAAAGAAAATCTCGGTCATCTCGATGGCATAGCAGATAAATACGCCGCTGCCATAGATAAAGAAGCGTCGACGAGATGAGGCATAGGCGGCAAGCGAGAGCACCGCCGTCACAATACAGATCACGAGTATCGCTAGGGTATAGAAGAACATCAGGGTGTTCATCTGTCACCGTCCCATCTCATTTATTCTATGGCCGAGCCCTGTATACCTTGTGGGATATAGACGTCTCAACCCTTCGTTTCATTGCGGATTAGGCGCCGAGATACAGCATAGCCGTATACCGTTCGCGGTTCTAGATGGTAAACCCCCTGCAAGCTCGCTACCTGCTGGTTTATATTGGTTTAGAGGGGGTGTAACTCCGTGAACGGTCTTTAATCCCGAATAAACTAGGTAAAAATTGCATACGGGTGAATGATGGTCTTGTCAACACGAGGCGTGATGTTCGAGCGCCTCATAGTAATAGTCGGCAAGACCGGCGGAAAGGAAATCGACATGGCACTGCCTAAGGATTTCATCGACACCAACGACTTCACCAAAGAGCAGATCCTGGCTATCGAGGATCTTGGCCTGGCAATGAAGAAGGCCATCAAGGTTGACGGTTATTATCCGCACCTGCTCCGCAACAAGAGCCTTGGCATGATCTTCCAGCAGGTCTCCACCCGCACTCGTCTTTCCTTCGAGACCGCTATGACCGACCTCGGCGGCCATGCTCAGTTCTATGGCCCTGGCACCATCCAGCTCGGCGGTCACGAGTCCCTGGGCGACACCGCTCGCGTTATGGGCTCGTTGCTCGACATCATGATGGCTCGCGTTGACCGTCACAAGGACGTCGTCGGCCTCGCCGAGGGCTCCGCTGTTCCCGTCATCAATGGCATGTCCGAGTTCAACCATCCCACGCAGGAGATGGGCGACCTCATGACCATGCTCGAGAACCTTCCCGAGGGCAAGAAGATCGAGGACTGCACCCTGGCCTTCATCGGCGACGCCACCCAGGTCTGCGTCTCCCTCATGTTCATCGCCTCCAAGGTCGGCATGAAGTTTGTCCAGTTTGGACCTAAGGGCCACCAGATCCCCGACGGCGGCCTGCACGTTGGCACCGTTGAGGAGCGCGCCGAGTTCGGCAAGCAGATGATGGCCATCGCCGAGGAGAACTGCAAGGTCTCCGGCGGCTCCGTCGTCATCTCCGACGACATCGAGTGCATCAAGGGCGCCGACTTCATCTACACCGACGTGTGGTATGGTCTGTACGACGAGGAGGTCTCGGGCGAGAACTACATGGACGTGTTCTACCCCAAGTATCAGGTCACCATGGACATGATGAACTTCGCCGGCCCCAACTCCAAGTTCATGCACTGCCTGCCGGCCACCCGCAATGAGGAAGTCGTCGACGAGGTCATGGACGATCCCGAGCGCTCCCTGTGCTGGGTCGAGGCCGAGAACCGCAAGCACTCCATCCGTGCTCTCCTCGCTGCCCTGGGCAAGCGCACCCCGCTCAACGACGAGGGTGTCGAGTACTCCGCCAAGGCCGAGCTTCACGCCGCTCTCGAGGCTCTCGAGCAGCTCTAAGCCCCAAGGCGCCTAAAAGCACGTTTGCGGGCGGCGGATGCTCGTCTCCTGTCGCCCGCTCACCGAGGCTCAAGCAATTGCCTTAGTACCTTGGGCCTCGGATCTGTCCAAGACTGAGCGAAGGAGCTCATCATGAGCGACGGAAAGAAAAAGCTTTCCTTCTTGACGGTCATTTCGACCATCATCTGCGTCGTCTTCGTTTGCGAGGCCGCCGCACCTGCTGCTGCCATTGGCAACCAGCAGTTCTTCTGGTGGATCTTCCTGATCCTGACCTTCCTGCTCCCTTACGGCATGGTTGTCGCCGAGCTCGGCACCACCTATGACGGCGAGGGCGGCATTTACGACTGGGTACGCGATGGCCTGGGCGACAAATGGGGCGCCCGCATCTCGTACTACTACTGGGTCAACTACCCGCTGTGGATCGCCTCGCTGGCTACGATGTTCCCCGACATTTTGGGCATGGTCTTTGGCGTCGAGTTCAACTTGATCGCCAAGATGGGTATCGATCTTGCCTTTGTGTGGATCGTCTACCTCATGGGCCGCTCCAAGGCGGCCGACTCCGAGTGGGTCCTTAACGGTGGCGCCATCATCAAGGTCGCCGTTGCCGTTATCGTCGGCGCTCTGGGTATTTGGTATGCCATGGAGAACGGTTTTGCGAACGACATGTCCGCTGCCACCTTCCTGCCCGAGCTCACCAACACCAACGCTCTTGGCTACCTGTCCATCATCATCTTTAACTTCATGGGCTTCGAGGTCATCTGCACCATGACCGACGACATGGCCGATCCCGCTCGCGATATTCCCAAGGCTATCATTGTCGGTGGCGTGGCTATTGCCGTCATCTACCTGTTCGCTGGCTTCGGCATCGGCGCCGCTGTGCCGGCCGACTCCATCGACCCCGACTACGGCATGATCGTCGCAGTCCAGACCATGGTGGGCGATTCCATGCTCTTCAAGGTCATCTGCATCGCCTTCCTGATTACCCTGTTCGCCAACATGGCTGCTTGGTCCTTCGGCGTCAACTCCGTCGCTCGCTATGCTGCTGAGCACGGCAACATGCCCAAGGTCTTCGCCTCGATGATCTCCGAGGACGACATGCCCAACGGCGCCAACCTGGTCAACGCTGTCGTTGCCTCCCTGGTGCTGTGCCTGCAGCTCGTTCCCATCGACGCCATCTCCAACGGTGTCTTCTGGATGCTCTTCGGCACCTCCGTCGTCTTCCTGCTGCTCACCTACATCCCGATGTTCCCGGCATTCCTCAACCTTCGTAAGAACGACCCGAACCGTGAGCGCATCTTCACGTTCCCGTTTAAGGGCGCCATGATGAAGGTTATGCTCGCCATCCCCTGCATCGAGCTGGTTCTTGCCATCGTTGCAACGCTGATTCCGTTCTCCGCTGCTGAAATTGGCGACAAGGTCCCGATGATCGTCATCTTCATCGTGCTCGTGCTCATCGGCGAGGTCGTCCGCGTCGTCAGCGCCAAGGGCCGCAAAGAAGAGTACAAGGGTCTGACCCCTGAGCTCGCAGCCCAGCGTCTCGCTGAGGAGGCCGCCGAGGCCGAGGAGAACTAGAGCACCCGGTTCTGGGGCTCCAACCCTCCTCGCGTACCAACGTGCGCTTCGTCGGGCTTGTCGCTCCCGACTCCGGGCACTCCGGCCTCTTCGGAGGCGTGCCCAAGCGACAGGTTTGCTAACCATTCCCTGGGGTGGGTGTGAGCTATTGCTCCGGTAACCACCGCCCACCCCAATCTCTCTTCCGTATCCTTCGTGCGTTTTGTCTCCGCGCACCGGGTTACGTCGTCGCTTGCCGGTGCGACTCCGTGAAAACCGGCGCCGGGCGCCCCGACCTTTGCCGGGGAACGGGCGCCTACCATCTCTTGGTTTTAGGCTGCGGGTAACCCGCCCGTGGCAAACGATCGTTCGATTTGGAGGAAATCTTATGCGTACGATCACCGAGTCCGAGTCCACTCCCAAGGCCGACGGCTTCTTCATGCCCGCCGAGTTCGCCCCGCAGGATCGCGTGTGGATGGGCTGGCCCCACCGCACCGACACCTGGGCCCACGGCGCCAAGCCTGCCCAGAAGCAGTATGCTGCCATCGCCCGCGCCATCTCCGAGTTCACCCCGGTCTATATGTGCGCCAACCAGGTCGACTACGCCAACTGCAAGGCCGTCTTCGAGAACGACGAGAACGTCACCGTCATCGAGATGACCACCGACGACGCCTGGTTCCGCGACACCGCCGCCACCTACGTCATCAACGGCAAGGGCGAGAAGCGCGCCAACCACTGGCACTTCAACGCCTACGGCGGCCTCGTCGACGGCCTCTATTTCCCGTGGGACAAGGACGAGCAGATCGCCCTTAAGATGGCTGAGCTCTCCGGCTGCCGTCGCTATCGTCCCGACGACATGATCCTCGAGGGCGGCTCCATCACCGTCGACGGCGAGGGCACCCTTGTCGTTACCGACCAGTGCCTCCTGTCCCCCGGCCGCACCTGCTCTGCGGTGCTCGAGGAGGAAGAGGATCCCGAGTCCATCTGGCCCAAGTACCACAAGAAGTTCGAGCCCTGGAGCGAGGAGCTTCGCGAGTACATGAACGAGCACCTCAAGGATTACCTGGGTGTCGAGAAGGTCATCTGGGTCAAGGAGGGCATCGACCCCGAGGAGACCAACGGCCACATCGACGACGTCGCCACGTTCATTGCCCCGGGCGTCATGGCCTGCATCTGGACCGACGACCCCGAGTACCCGTTCTACGAGCAGTGCCACGCTGCCTACGAGACCCTCTCCAACGCCGTTGACGCCAAGGGCCGCAAGCTGAAGGTCTACAAGCTCTGCATGCCCGTGAACCCGCTGTTCATGGACCAGGCTTCCTGCGACACCATCGACGCCGACGAGAACGCCGAGCCGCGCGTCCCCGACGAGCCGCTGATCGCCTCCTACATGAACTACCTTGTCACCAACCACGGCGTTATCGTCCCGCAGTACGGCGACGAGAACGACCAGCTGGCCGTTGACACGCTCCAGAAGATCTATGACGAGGTCTGGGGCGAGGGCGTCTACAAGTGCGTCGGCGTTCAGTCCGAGCAGGTCGTCTTCGGCGGCGGAAACATCCACTGCATTACCCAGCAGGAGCCCTCGGCGTAACTCAGGCACGCCACCTTGGCGTTCACTCGTCGCTTACGTAGCGTCAGTACGCTACGCTCCTCGTTCGCGCCAATCTGGCGCACCTGAGCACGCCGAGTAAACGTCTGACTTTCCGAGCCGTGATGCTTCGGGAACCCAGCCGATCAATCGGACGGTCGGTGAATCGGACCATCTCGGGGCATTGATGGTCGGTTTATTCGATGTCTTGGTCGGCTGGGTTTTTCTTTGGGCACTCCGTTGCCTCCACTTCGGAGTGCCCGCCTCTTTGATTGAGTACGCGTCTGATCTGGGATTTATTGCGGGTTAGGCCAATTGTTCGCTTGAATTTCCCAGGTCAGACGCGTGTTCAATTGCTGATAGTTTCCGGTTGCGAGCGCGACCGTTTTGATCGGAGTATCTATGTACCAGCGTATCGTTATCTACATGCGCCTGTTCCGCGAGCGTTGGTCCAACAATTGCATCCTCTCTTCTCTTTGGGATGGCACCTGCACCGGTGACGCGGCCTGCAACCCTACCTTGGGCTGCGCCTTCGGTACAGATGCCATCCTTTTTGCTGTAGGGGGAGCGTGTCGTGGCAGGTAAAAAGTTCTCCCTGTTCGAGGTCATCCTCTCGGTTATCTGCGTTGTCTTTACCATCGAGGCGGCCGCTCCGGCATCTGCCATGGGTAACGTGCAGTTCTTCTGGTGGATCTTCCTCATCATTACGTTTTTGCTTCCCTATGGCCTGGTGGTGGCCGAGCTCGGTACGGCGTTCGATTCCGAGGGCGGTCTGTACGATTGGGTTCGCCTGGGCTTGGGCGACCGTTGGGGCGCCCGCTGCTCCTGGTGCTATTGGGTCAACTTTCCACTGTGGGTGGCAAGTATCGCCTGCATGTTCCCCAGTGTCATCAATGCGGTATGGGGCATCGAATTTTCGCTTGGGGTCCGAATTGCCATCGAGCTTGCCTTTGTGTGGGGCGTCACGGTCATGGCAATGCAGCCGGTGGCCGAGGCCGATTGGGTCATGGATGGCGGCGCCGTCATCAAGGTGCTCATTACCGCCGTGGTGGGAATCGTCGGTATCTGGTTTGCCTGCAATAACGGCTTTGCCAACGATATGTCGTTTAAGACCTTTGTCCCCGATCTGGGAGACACTAACTCACTGACGTATCTTTCAATCATCCTATTCAACTTTATGGGCTTTGAGGTGGTCGCGACCTTTGCCAGCACGATGAAGAACCCATCGCGCGATATCCCCAAGGCGGTTATCGCCGGTGGCGTTGCCATCGCGGCGATCTACATTATCTGTGGCATCGGTATTGGAGCCGCGGTTCCCACCGAGCAGCTTTCACTCGATTCGGGCATTGTGGACGCGGTTGCCGCCATGGTGGGGCGCGCTCACCCGCTGACGATGGTCGTGGGCGTGGCCTTTTTGGTGACGCTGTTCGCCAACATGATCTGCTGGAGTTTTGGCGTCAACAACGTGGCGAGCTATGCCGCGCGCCACGGCAACATGCCGCGCCCCTTTGCGCTGGTGTCCAAGAAGACCGGCATGCCCAACGGCTCAGCACTCATTAACGGTTGTTTTGCCAGCTTGGTGCTGCTTCTTCAGATTCCGCTGGGCGAAGGTTCCGACGTCTTTTGGGTTTTCTTCTCGATGAACGTCGTCTTTCTGCTCATGAGCTATATCCCGATGTTCCCGGCGTTTTGGCGTCTGCGTAAATACGACGGTCGCCCGCGTGTGTTCCGCGCGCCCTTCGAGGGCAAGGTGCTTGCGGTAGCGCTTGCGGTGCCGGTGGTAGAGCTCGTGCTTTCGATTGTTGCGACAATCGTGCCGCTTAACAGCTCGCCCGCCGAGATGTCAAAGTTGCCGATCCTCATGGGTGTGGTGATCGGCGTGTTGCTGGGCGAGGTTTCGCGCCTCATATCGCGCCGCGGCCGCAGCATCGACAATCCCGGCGTTGGCGCAAGGGGGACAGGTCGCTTTGCACCAAAACAGTAGCGCCGCGAGTTGTGCGGTGCTAGATGCATCTTGGATTACTGCTCACGCTGCTCGGGATCAGATGCGAGCTTGGGTGCAAAGTAGGGGACGTGGCCCAGGTAGGGGCAGCTGTCCTCGCGTGATTCGACGACGCAGGGGATATCTTCGTAGGTGAGTGAGTCGCACAGGTGGGCGATGGCCTTGGCGGCAGGAGCGACGAGCATCTTGAGCGGTGCGATAGGCGCCATGGCATCTCCTTTCCTGTATGCGACCCGTGCTTTGGCGCGAATGTATATGCCGCAAGTCTAGCATCCCGCCCAGGAGAGCTTCAAACCACCACAAAGGGGACAGGCACCTTTGTGGCGGTTTTGGCGTTTGCCCAGATGAAACCTGCCAAAATGAACCGGTCACCAGGAGATGAAATGGCGTTGGGCGAGAATTTGGTTTGTTAAATAGGGTCCCGACCTGAGCTACTTATAGATTGTGGAAAACTCTACTGTCAGATTATGGCGAATGCTGCTGTAGGATTATGACATGCGCTACTACAGCCTATGGCAACGTACCTCATGAGCGCCGGCATGGTGCGAGTTGCCATCGCCACTCGCTACAGCGAGTAGCAGGCGGGCAAAACCACCGCAAAACCGTCGCAAAACCGCGATGAACAACCGCCGCGAAGGGGGACGGGCCCCTTTCGCGGCGGTTTTTTGCCTGCCTGGTGCGTCTCGGATGCAAGTGAGTAGACTTTTTGGGATCTGCCGAGCACATCGCGACAAACGCTCGATAAAACCGCAGGCCAGAGCTGCGGCGTTTTGGGGTGTGCTCGGGATCCCGCCAAAAGCCTACTCACTTGGTTTTCACGGTTAGTAAACCGCCGCGAGGGAAAGCAGCTCCCCCGCGGCGGTCTTAACGTTCGCCCAGATAAAACCTGTCACCACAAGGGGGATGGGCGCCTTTTGTGGTGGTTTTGGTACTTGCTTAGCGGGTTAGCCCTGCGTGTCGCCTCCGTACATGTAGACGATAAAACCGTCGCCGGTGTCTTGACTGTGATCCTCCAGGATGCGCTTCATGTTGAGGTGCTCGTAGAACTGCCAGTCGGAGTTGCAGTCGCTCATCAGGAAGAACTTGGTGCAGCCTGCCTTGGCGAGCTCGGCGCGCGCAAGGTCGATAAGCGCGCGGCCGAGCCCCTTGCCCTGCCACTCGGGCACGATGATGATCAGGTTGAGCTGGCCCTGGGCATACTCGTTACCTGTGGCGGCAAAGCGATCCGCCGTGGCCTTTTCGCGACTGTCGCCGAAGAGCGAGCCCTCGAGCTTGGCGTCGGCAGCCTTTGCCATTTCGGTTGCCTGGGCGAGCATCTCGTTGTAGCAGGACTCCCACGTGGGGTTGGTGCGCGGCTTGCCGTCCTCGAAGATGCCGATGCAGCAGGCGGCGATAATGCGGCCCTCGGCCTCGGCGACAAGCGCGATAGGTGAGCGTTGCAGCTGCATGGCGATGTTAAAGCGCGCGCAGAAATCGGCAGCTTCGACGTCGCCGCGGTTGCGCAGCGTGTTGCACCACAGCTGGTTGTAGATGGCAGCGATGCCGGTCAGGTCGTCGAGCGTGGCGGCGCGCAGGGTTACGTTGTCAAGGCTCATGAAGGCTCCTTCCAAGTTGGGTCAGGCCACCTCTGAGTGTGACATGGACGCAGGGCGGCCGCATCAATCATTCGGCAGGCGAGCCCCGATCCCTCGGGGACGGAGGAAAAGGGGTCACGAGTGAGGATTTTCGGACGCTTGCCCGACGAGAGTGGATAATCTCCCACTTTGAGCGCGAACATGGGCCAAAAACGGGAGATTATCCACTCTCGTGGTGAGCGGGCCCTTGTGTCGATTCATTCCCTTTTTAGTAGGCTGTGCTTGCACTTTAGCGTGCGACAGCGGATAATGCCGAGCACTCGACAATACGCTTATTGCTCTTTCTATAGATTGAGGAGGCCCCTATGGCCATGGAATTCAAGCGCAGGCTGCCGATCCCCATGGAGATCCGCGAGGAAATGCCGCTTTCCGCCGAGCTTACCGCCAAAAAGCAGGCATTCGACGCCGAGGTCGCCAAGGTCTTTACCGGCGAGGACGCACGCAAAGTGCTCATCATCGGCCCGTGCTCTGCCGACCGCGAGGATTCGGTGCTTGAGTACATGAACCGACTGGCCAAGACCGCCGAGGAGGTCAAGGACAAGCTCATCGTCATTCCGCGCGTCTACACCAACAAGCCGCGCACCAAGGGCACTGGCTACAAGGGTCTGCTGCACAACCCCGACCCCGAGGCGCCCGATGACCTGCTCGAAGGCGTCAAGGCAATCCGCCACATGCACCTGCGCGTCATCGAGGAGACCGGCTTCTTTACCGCCGATGAGATGCTCTACCCGTCCAACTACCAGTACCTCGTCGACCTGCTGAGCTACGTTGCCGTGGGTGCACGCTCGGTCGAAAACCAGGAGCACCGCCTGGTGTCGAGCGGCATTTCGGTGCCTGTGGGCATGAAGAACCCCACTGCCGGATCCACCACCGTCATGCTCAACTCCATCTACGCCGCCCAGGCGCACCAGAGTTTTATCTTCCGCAACTGGGAGGTCGAGTGCGACGGCAATCCGCTCGCGCACGCTGTCATGCGCGGCTACATTGGCCTCGACGGCCGCACCTACCCTAACTACCACTACGAGCATCTGGAGCGTCTTGCCGAGCGCTACACCGAGCACGCCGGTTATGCCAACCCAGCGGCGGTCATCGACTGCAACCATGACAACTCGGGCAAGCGTCCGCTGGAGCAGTATCGCATTTGCAAGGAGGTGCTCGACAGCTGCCGCCGCAACGAAGCCATCTCCAGGCTGGTCAAGGGCTTTATGATCGAGTCCTACCTTGAGGACGGCAACCAGCCGGTCGACGGCGGTGTCTTTGGCAAGTCGATCACCGATCCGTGCCTGGGCTGGGAAAAGACCGACTACCTCATTCACGAGATCGCGGAGCGGGTTTAGTTACGCGGGTTTTCGCTGACTCTGCCAAGACATCGGCGGTCCCGTTGCTGCCGGGCACTCATTGGGGACAGACTTAAATGAGTGCTCGCAGAATGAGAGTGGATAATCTCCCGTTTTTAAGTAGTCGTTGGGGACGTTCTTGTTTGACTGGTCGTTTAAGAACGTCCCCAATGACTACCCTGTTGGCCTTTTCCAGGCCCTGTGGGCAAAAAATGGCAAATATGAGTACTGTTGCTATCGTAGTGTCATATTGCCGGCATAAGATAATAGACATAACAGAAAATATGTTCATTAACCTTAACACATATAAGCCCGCTATAGAACTATTTGAGTAATTTAGGGGCGCTTGTAAGCCGTGCGGGCAGCATATGGGGCTGTTTTGGCTGTTACTAAAAAGGTAACAGTACTCATATTTGCCATTTTTTGCCCACAGGGGCTGGAAAGGACCGTCAATTCGGCTCCAGGGGATGCGGCCCAAGGGCCGCAGAACGAAAAATGGGGGCGCTGGTTGTCCTGCGCCCCCATTCTTTGGGTATTGCGGTTGTTTGCCGCCGGTTTTACGCCGCCTCGTCGAACTGCGAGTTGTACAGGTCGGCGTAGAAGCCGCCCTGGGCGAGCAGTTCGTCGTGTGTGCCCTTCTCGACGATGTCGCCGTCGCGAATCACCAAGATTACGTCGGCGTTGCGGATTGTGGACAGGCGGTGCGCGATGACAAAGCTCGTGCGGCCCTGCATCAGCGCATCCATGGCGCGCTGAATAAGCTCCTCGGTGCGGGTATCGACGTTGGAGGTCGCCTCGTCCAAAATCAGCGCCGGACGGTCGGCCAAAATGGCGCGGGCGATGGTCACGAGTTGGCGCTGGCCCTGTGAGAGGTTGGTGCCCTCCTCATTGATCATAAAGTCGTAACCGCCGGCGAGCGTATGGATAAAGTGGTCGCAGCGTGCGGCGCGCGCGGCGGCCTCGACCTCGGCGTCAGTCGCATCGGGACGTCCGTAGCGGATGTTCTCGCGGATGGTGCCGTTAAACAGCCAGGTATCCTGCAGCACCATGGCAAACTCGCCGCGCAGTGCCGCGCGGTCCCAGTCGCGCACGTCGACGCCCTCGACGCGCAGCGAACCGCCGTCCACGTCGTAGAAACGCTGCAGCAGCTTAATGAGCGTGGTCTTGCCGGCGCCGGTGGGGCCGACGATGGCGATGGTCTGACCGGGCTGCGCCTCGCAGCTAAAGTCGTGGATGATGGTCTTGTCGGGCGTGTAGCCAAACTTGACATGGTCAAACTCAACGTGGCCGGGGCGCTTCTCGGGAATCTGGGCGTCGGCCTTCTGCTCCTCCTCGGGCGCGGCGAGGAACTCAAAGACGCGCTCGGTGGCAGCGGCCATCGACTGCATCGTGTTGCTCACGTTGCCCAGCTGCTGCACCGGCTGCGTAAAGTTGCGCACGTACTGGATAAAGCTCTGGATGTCGCCGGGCGTGGCATTGCCGGTCAGCGCGAGCTGTGCGCCCACCACGACAACGCCCACGTAGCCCATGTTGCCCACCAAGCTCATAAGCGGCATCATCAGGCCCGATAGGAACTGCGAGCGCCAGCCACTAATAAAGAGACGGTCGTTTTGACGGTCGAACTCCTCGATTGAGGTCTCGGCGCGGTCGAACACCTGAATAACGTTCTGACCGGCAAAGTCCTCCTCGATAATGCCGTTGACGGCGCCCAGGACTTGCTGTTGCTCGCGGAAGTACGGCTGCGAGAAGTGAATCATCACGGTCAGGATAATCGCGGCAGCCGGCAGCGTGAGCACGGTGACGCCGGTGAGCGGCAGACTGATCGACAGCATCATGACGAGCACGCCGATAATCTGCGTCACCGATGTGATGAGTTGTGTCACGCTCTGGTTGAGTGACTGACCCAGCGTGTCGACATCGTTGGTGATGCGGCTGAGCACGTCGCCCTTGCTGTGGCCGTTGAAGTAGCTCATCGGCACGACAGCGATCTTGGCGGCGATCTCCTTGCGCATGCGGTAGCAAATCTTTTGCGTGACGCCGGTCATGAGCCAGCCCTGGATGAGGCCGCAGACAGAGCTTGCCAGATACAGGCAGAGCAAAAAGCCGAGCGTCTTGGCGATCCAGGCAAAGTCAACGTCGCCGGTACCGTTGACCTTGGCAACCAGGCCCTCGAACAGCTTGGTCGTAACCTGGCCGAGCACCTTGGGCCCCACAATGTTAAAGATGACCGAGCATACGGCAAAGGCGACGGCGGCAAACACGGCAATCTTGTGCTGGCCGATATAGCCGAGCAGCTGCCTCATGGTGCCCTTAAAGTCCCTGGCCTTTTCGCCGCGGCCCATACCACCCATGCGGCCCATGGGACCGCGCCGGCGGGTGGGCTTGGGAATCTGAGTCTTGGTCTCGTCTGCCATTAGCGCTCGCCTCCTTCCATGACGGCTTCAATTTCTTCTTGGGTGAGCCCCAGCTCCTCGGCGGAAAGCTGCGACTGTGCGATCTCCAGGTACGCTGGGCAGCTGTGCAGCAGCTCCTCGTGCGTACCGGTGCCCACCACGTGGCCGTCGTCGAGCACGATGATCTGGTCGGCGTGCATGATGGTCGCGATGCGCTGGGCCACGACCACGAGCGCGGCGTCGGTAACGTTTTTGGCAAGCTCCTCGCGCAGGCGCGCGTCTGTTTTGTAGTCGAGGGCGCTAAACGAGTCATCGAACACCACGACCTCGGGCTTTTTGGCCAGGGCGCGGGCGATGGCCAGACGCTGGCGCTGGCCGCCCGAGACATTGGATCCGCCCTGGCTGATGGGGGAGTCGTAGCCGCCCTCGCGCTCGGCGATAAAGTCCTCGGCTTGGGCGATGCGCGCGGCCCGGTGCATGTCCTCGTCGCTCACCATGTTGCCGGCAAACTTGAGGTTGCTCTCAACGGTGCCCGAGAACAGACGACCCTGCTGCGGGATGTAACCAATGCGGCGGCGCAGCTCGGAAAGGGTCATGTCGCGCACGTCGATGCCGTCGAGCGAAATGCTGCCGCCCGTGACGTCGTACAGGCGCGGAATCAGCTGCACGAGCGTGGACTTGCCCGAGCCCGTGGAGCCAATGATGCCGAGCATCTGACCGGCGTGCGTGGTGAAGTTCACGCCGCTGATGACATCGGCGCGGGCGTCGGGGTATTGGAAGCTCACGTCGCGGAAGCACAGCTCGCCGTGCGGCGCGCTGGCCGCGGGCAGTTTGGGCGAGGCGGGGTCGTTGATGCTCGTGGGGCAAGTGATGACCTCTTCCACGCGCTCGGCTGCGACCTCGGCACGGGGCAGGATAACCGAAACCATGGTGAGGATCATAAACGCCATGACGATCTGCATGGTATAGGAGATAAACGCCATCATGTTGCCGACCTGCATCACGCCGTCGGACACACCCTGCGCGCCAAACCAGACGATAAGCACGGTGATGCAGTTCATGACGAGCATCATGAGCGGCATCATAAAGCTCATAGCTCGGTTGGTGTAGAGCTGTGTGGTCATCAGGTCGAGCGACGCCTTGTCAAAACGCTCGAGCTCATGCTCCTCGCGGTTGAACGAACGGATAGGCATAAGGCCGTTGAGCAGCTCACGGGCGGTAAGGTTCACACGGTCCACAAAGCTCTGCATCTTTTTGAACTTGGGCATGGTGAGGCCCATAAGCACGCCGACGACGGCCGAGACCGCGATGATGGCCACGGCGATGGTCCACTCCAGGCCGGTATGGTTGGCCAGGACGCGCATGACGGCGACGATGCCCATGACGGGGGCCATCAGACACATGCGGATGAACAGGGTTGCGGCCATCTGGATCTGCTGAATGTCGTTGGTGCAGCGGGTGATGAGCGAAGCCTGGCTAAACTTGCCCACCTCGGCCGGCGAGAAGTGCATAACCTTGTTGAAGGTCTCGCGGCGCAGGTCGCGGGCGATGGAACAGGCGGTGCGCGAGGCCACGGCACCGGTCAGGATGGTGGCGACGAGCGACACGAGGCACAGACCAAACATCGTGGTCGCCATGCGGCTCAGGTAGGCGTTCTGCACGTCAGCGGGGTCGATGCCCTGCGCCTTGTACTCGTCCTGTACATAGCTCACGGCGCGTTGGGTCACGATGGAGCCCGACATGGAGCCCATTTTGTCCGCCATTTGGTTGGCGCCCTCGACGAGCTTGCTTTGGTCTACCAGACCGCCCTCGACACCCAGGCGCAGGCTCTTCATGGTGATCTTACCGCCGTCGGCGTCGATCTGCTTTTGCATGTTCTGCGCCGCTGCGGCCTTCTGCTGCATCTCGGCGAGCTGCTCGGACGTCATCGCCGCCATCTGCTCGGGGGAGGGCATGGCCTGGGCGGTGCTGTTGTCTTGTTCGTTGGACGTGCCCATCATGTCGCCCATGGAGCCAGCGTCAATGCCCTGGTTGAGCGAAAGGACGACGGTCTCGGGCAGGCTCATAATGTCAGCAATCTTGCCGCCATCGGTGCGCTCTTCCTCGGTGCCCTTGTACGTCCGAATGCCGTTGTTGTCTGCCTTGCTAAACACGGCCTCTACCGCTTTGGCATCCTTGGCGCTCATAAAGAGCTTGAGGTCATCGAGCGATTCGGCGCGAATGGTGTCGGGTACGGGCGAGGCGATGCCGCCTTGCTGCACGCCCACATCGACGATGTCACTCATATACGTAGGTAGCGCTAGGTCGGCATTGCAGCTGATTACGATAAGTACGATAGCCGTGAGTAGCGCCAGGATATGCTTTTTAAAGAGCTTGAGAATCCTCACTCGGCATCTCTCCTTTCTTGATTGCGATCGATAATTTCGTTGGCACGCCTTAGGAGGCGCACCATCTCTTGGGTATCTGTTTCGCCGAGCTGCTCGAGGAAGGCCGCGGTGCGTTTCTCGAATTCCCGACGTTTGATTTCGAGATCTTGTCGGCCTTTGTCGGTCACCGTGACGTGTACGCGACGACGGTCGGTCTTTGAGTGCTCGCGCTCGACCCAGCCCTTGGTTTCGAGGGCGCGCAGGATGTTGGCGATGCGGGCGCTCGAAACCCAGGCGCGATCAGCGAGTTCGCTCGGCGTGAGCGAACCGCCAGCGAGCATGAGGGCGCGCATGACAGCCATCTCGCCGCCGAGAGCTTTGTCCGCAAAGCGCGAAATGCGCTGATGCATGCTGCCAAACTCAGTTAAGAGCTGACGCCCAAGCTCATGGAAATCGGTATCTTCCACCGAAAACCCCTAACACTAGAAACTATTTTCGGTGAAAGATGATACCCTTGCACGCGTACCCTATGCGGTAGATTTTGGGACATGTCCCAAAAAACTACTTGGCCGCTAGGCAATATAAAGAGCGCATAAAGACTTAAAATCATTCAATTGCTGAAGCGTTTCAAAGAACTATTATGCACGCGGTTATGCGAGGGGTTGTCACCACCATGACGACTAGGACTCATATAATCGCCACGTGCGATGCTCCAACTTCCCGCAAGGAGACACCTGAATCAAGGGGGTTGGAGTCATGGCATTTGACTTCACGGGTAAAACCGCGATCGTTACCGGTGGCACTCAGGGCATTGGCCTCGAGATCGCCAAGGGCATCGTCGCGGGCGGCGGACATGTCGCGCTCATCGCAAGGAACGCTGCTAAGGGCGAGGCCGCTGTGGCCGAGCTTGGCGAAGGCAACAAGTTCTACCAGCTCGATGTTGCCGATGCGCCCAAGGCGCGCGAGACCGTCGAGCAGATTTTCACGGACCTGCCGCAAACCAACACTCTGATCAACTGCGCTGGCGTCATCAGCACCAAGAAGTTTGACGAGATCGATGACACCGAGTGGCGTCGCACCATCGACATCAACCTCAACGGTACCTTCACTATGATGAATGCCGTGTACCCGCACTTTAAGGCGGCACATGCCGGCACTATCGTCAACGTGAGCTCCGTTGCTGGCAAGATCGGTGGCGGCCTGCTCGGCACCGCTGCCTACGCCAGCTCCAAGGCCGGTGTTAACGGTCTAACCAAGGCAGTCGCCAAGGAAGGCGGCAAGTTTGGCGTCCGCTGCAACGCCGTGTGCCCGTCGCTCACCCTTACCGATATGACCTCGATTCTCTCTGACGAGAACTCTCAGCGCATCATCAACGGTATTCCTCTGGGCCGCGCCGCCCAGGCCAGCGAGCCTGCGCAGATGGTGCTCTTCTTCGCTTCCGACCTCGCTAGCTTCGTGAACGGCGAGATCGGTGACTGCGACGGTGGCATCGTTCTGGACGGGTAATACCCCGCGACGTTAATTCGGCGACGGCTCCTGCGACTCGGGACCGTCGCCTTCTTTCTGACAAAGGCGCGTGCGGCTACGATTCGCATGCATCCAAAGGAGATATATATGAGTGAATCGACTGCGGTGGAGGCGCCGGCGGCAAAGGAGCCGTTCTTTAAGATGTCCTCCATCCCGGGTGCCAATATTTTGGTGCCGCTTTTGTTGGGCTGCCTGCTCAACACGCTGTTCCCCGATCTGTTCAAAACGCTCGGCAGCTTTACGCTCGGCATGACCCAGCAGGGCGCAGGCCCGCTTGTTGGCGCTTTTTTGCTCATCGTCGGTACGACGATTTCGTTTAAGAGCGCTCCTGCCGCCGCTGCCCGCGGCGCCATCATCATCGCCGTCAAGCAGATCGTGGTCGTTGCCGTGTCGCTGCTCATCCTTTATGTATTCAACGACAACCTGTTTGGCATCTCTGCCATGGTGATGCTGGCCGCTTGCACCGGCGCCAACAACGCTATGTACGCTGGTCTGATGGGCACCATGGGCAATGAGGCCGAGCGTGGCGCCGTCGCCATCACCACGCTGGTTGTCGGCCCTCCGGTCACGATGATCGTGCTCGGCGCTGCCGGTCAGGCTCCGATCGGCTGGTCGCTCGTGGGCGCCATCCTGCCGATCGTCGTCGGCATTATTCTGGGTAACCTCTTCCCCAGCTTTAAGAAGATGATGGCACCGGCACTTTCCGCCATCATCGTGCTCGTCTTCTTTGCCATGGGCTCGACCATGACCTTTGGCCAGCTCATTAATGGTGGTCTTCCCGGTATTCTGCTCGGCGTGATCTGCTCGGTGGTCTTTGCAATTCCCGTTATCGCGGTCGATAAGCTCACAGGCGGTACGGGTGTCGCAGGTGCGGCCATTTCGAGCTGCGCCGGAGCCAATGTGGCCACGCCTGCTGCCATGGCAAGCGTCAACGAGGCCTTGTACGGCGGTGTGGTGCTCGCGACGGCCACGGCACAGGTTGCTGCCTGTGCAATCGTGACTGCTATTTTGACCCCGCTGGTCACCAGCTGGTGCTACAAGCATTTTGAGGGCCAGCAGAGCAACAGCAAGGCAACGACCGACAAGGCCGCCTCAGCCGCCTAATGCCAAGCGGCAATCAAAGCTAAAAACTAGTCACGCCACAGGGCGGCCACGGGGGATCCCGTGGCCGCCCTGCAGTTTCTGTAGGGTCACTGGAACACTTTACCCTGCTAAAGCTGGCATAACAGCTAGAGTGAACGTCGTACAAAGGCAAGGAAAAATACCAAACAAATCGGTGAACGGTAGTTGTTCGCGCTCGCATTTCCTGCGGGTTTGTAAAAAACGCCTTCATGATATAAAAAAAGAAACATATAACAGCCCAGATGGAGAGGGTCGCTATGTTATCCTTCTCAAACGGGTGAAATCTTGGGTTTTGGGTTGTAGTTCCAAGGTGGACAAACGTTTTCCCTGCACCAACGTGTGGTGAAGAACGGAAGAAGCCGGTAGTGCAAGCCGAACATTCAAGAATTCAATAAGCAGCGGTGTGAGAGAGCGCCGCATTACACGTAACTAGGAGCGTGGTTACACAATGCAGGAGGCATGGGAAGGCTTCAAGGAAGGCATCTGGACGGGAGAAGTTGACGTCCGAGACTTCATCCAGAAGAACTACACCCCCTATGAGGGCGACGAGTCGTTCCTCGCCGGTCCGACCGAGCGTACCAAGGAGCTGTGGGGCGAGGTTCTCGACCTGCTGCTCAAGGAGCGCGAGCAGGGCGGTGTCCTCGATATGGACACCAAGACTGTCACGGGTATCGTGAGCCACCCCGCTGGCTACATCGATAACGCCCACCGCGAGAAGGAGACCATCGTCGGCCTCCAGACCGACAAGCCGCTCAAGCGCGCGCTGCACGTCAACGGCGGTATCCGCATCGCTTGCCAGGCTGCCAGCCAGCACGGCTACAAGGTCGACGAGAGCGTTGTCGAGCGCTATACCTTCGAGCGCAAGACCCACAACGCTGGCGTCTTCGATGTCTACACCCCCGAAATGCGTGCTTGCCGCTCGGCTCACATCATCACCGGTCTGCCCGATGGCTATGGCCGCGGCCGCATCATCGGCGACTACCGTCGTGTTGCCCTGTACGGCGTCGACTACCTGATCAAGGACAAGGAGGCCCAGAAGGCTTCCACCCCGACGGTCATGACCGCCGACAACATCCGCGATCGTGAGGAGCTGCAGGAGCAGATTCGTGCCCTCGGCGAGCTCAAGATGATGGCCGAGACCTATGGTTTCGATATTTCCAACCCTGCTACCAACACGCAGGAGGCCATCCAGTGGATGTACTTCGCCTACCTCGCTGCCGTCAAGGAGCAGAACGGCGCCGCTATGTCCATCGGCCGTACCTCCACGTTCATCGACATCTACGCTGAGCGCGACCTTGCCAACGGTACCTTCACTGAGGAGCAGATCCAGGAGTTCGTGGATCACTTCATCATGAAGCTCCGCATGGTCAAGTTTGCCCGTACCCCCGAGTACCAGGCCCTGTTTACCGGCGATCCGCAGTGGGTCACCGAGTCCATCGGCGGCATGGGTGTTGACGGCCGTACGCTCGTTACCAAGATGAGCTACCGCTACCTGCACACGCTCGAGAACATGGGCACCAGCCCCGAGCCCAACATGACCGTTCTGTGGTCGACCCGTCTGCCCGAGAACTTCAAGAAGTTCTGCGCCAAGACTTCTGTCGCCAGCTCCTCGATCCAGTACGAGAACGACGATCTCATGCGCGTTTACCACGGCGACGACTACGGCATTGCCTGCTGCGTGTCCTCCATGCGCATTGGCAAGGAGATGCAGTTCTTCGGCGCCCGTGCCAACCTGGCCAAGTGCCTGCTGTATGCACTCAACGGCGGTGTTGACGAGGTCTCCAAGAAGCAGGTCGGCCCCAAGTATCGCGCCGTCGAGGGCGATACGCTCGATTACGACGACGTTGTGGCCAAGTACAACGACATGATGAAGTGGCTCGCTGGCGTGTACGTTAACTCGCTGAACATCATTCACTACATGCACGACAAGTATTGCTACGAGCGCATCCAGATGGCTCTGCACGACAAGCACGTGCACCGCTGGTTCGCTACGGGTATCGCTGGCCTTTCCGTCGTGGCTGACTCCCTGTCTGCCATCAAGTACGCCAAGGTCCACCCCGTCCGTGACGAGAACGGCATTATCGTCGACTTCGAGACCGAGGGCGATTTCCCCAAGTACGGTAACGACGACGACCGCGTCGACCAGATCGCTCACGACGTTGTGCACCAGTTCATGGAGTACATCCGCATGAACGACACCTACCGCAACTCCGTGCCCACGACCTCGGTTCTGACCATTACCTCCAACGTCGTGTACGGTAAGAAGACCGGCTCCACGCCCGACGGCCGCAAGGCTGGCCAGCCGTTCGCCCCGGGTGCTAACCCCATGCACAAGCGCGATAGCCACGGCGCCATCGCTTCGCTGTCTTCGGTTTCCAAGCTCCCGTTCCGCGATGCTCAGGACGGCATCTCCAACACCTTCTCCATCATTCCGAGTGCGCTCGGCAAGGAGGATCAGGTGTTCTTTGGCGATATCGACCTTGATCAGCTGGGCGAGTAACTATTGTTAGTGCTATACTAACAATAACGATTACTGATTAGTGCGCCGGTTTCGGCCGGCGCCTATCAATCGAAGGAGACACATTATGAAGGTTTCTGAAGTTTCCGAGACTCAGGCCGATAACCTGGTCCACATGCTCGACGCTTACGCCGAGAAGGGTGGCCACCACCTGAACATCAACGTCTTCAACCGTGAGACGCTGCTCGACGCTCAGGCTCACCCCGAGAAGTACCCGCAGCTGACCATCCGCGTTTCCGGCTATGCCGTGAACTTCCACACGCTCACCAAGGAGCAGCAGGACGAGGTCATTTCGCGTACCTTCCACGACAAGTTCTAAAGGGATTTAACTCCCGCAGGATCGCCGGGCCGCTTTGGGTTACTTTCCAAAACGTCCTCGGACATGCAAAGGGCTCCGCTGCGCGCTTCGCGCGGCGGAGCCTCTTTGCGTCCTGCGGAAAGTTTTGGAAAGTAACCCAAAGCGGCCCGGCGGGGGTCCTGTGTAGTCACCCGTTAGGCGGAACTCTCCTAATGGGTTGAGCGTTCTGGATTCTTGCTTGCTACCGTTTATCGCGTATAGCTACCGTTTGCGGAGTAAGTAACACTTAGCAATAAACCGTGTAGAATCTCAGTTAAGCACGGAGTTTTCCAGGGAGACGCTGTCCTTTGTTGTGTGCAAGGGGCGGCGTCTCTTTGGCGCTTAGATGCTGTTGCGCAACAGCGTGGTGGCCTGTGCTTGGTATTGGAAAGCCAACGTCGAGATGGGTCGTGATAAGAATGGGCAAGTACGTAATCGTGGTTGAGTCTGGTTCGGATGTGACGCCGGAGCTCTGCGAGCGCTACGGCATCGTGCGCGTGCCTATGCATGTCACGATTGGTGACGAGACCGTTGAGGACGGCTCGATTGGTCCGCTCGAGATTTATTCGCGCTGCAACGAGTTTGGCGTGATGCCCAAGACCAGCGGTTGCGCGCCTGCGGATTTTGCTCACGTGTACGACCGCATTCACGCTGAGCAGCCCGATGCGACCATTTTGCATCTTGCATATTCCGAGGTCACGACCTGCTCGCATCAGTCCTCTAAGATTGCAGCTAAGGGGCGCGACTACGTGTTTTCCATGGACACGCGCTTTGTCTCGGTGGGCCAGTCGCTCGTTGTCGTCGAGACCGCCAAATACATCGAGGCTCACCCCGATGCCACCGTCGACGAGATCTTTGCATTTACGAACTCTGTCATGGACCGCGTGCTGTTGGGCTTTGTTCCTACCGACCTTGCCTTTCTTAAGGCAGGCGGTCGCTTGTCCAACGTCGCGTTCCTAGGCGCCCATCTGCTCAAGATTAAGCCCTGCATTGAGGTGACGGGCGGCAAGTTCGTGGCGACTAAGAAGTTCCGCGGCTCTATGCTCAAGTGCGCCCGCGCCTTTATTGACCATATGGTTGCGAAGGGCGAGATCGACTACTCGCACATTGGCCTGGCGTATTCGGTGGGCCTTTCCGAGGAGCTGCGCGACGACATGGAAGTCTATGCGCACGACCTGGGCTTTAAGGATATTACCTGGACTCAGGTTGGCGGCGTCATCTCGAGCCATTGCGGCCCGACCGCCTTCGGTGCGGTGCTCACGCTTAAGGCGTAAAGCATGGCGTCTATCGTTTTCTATTGCCTCGGCGGCGGGCGTGTTGCGATAACCCTCCCGCCGCTCTTGCATGGGGTCAAATAGAACAACCCAATTGACCGCTAAACCATTTCACCATCATGCGTATGGGCTAGAATGGCTCTGGCATTTTAATTGGTTGCATCCAAGGAGAGGCAAGGTAGCGCGAATGGCAGAAATGACGCTTGAGGGTGTGGACGCTCGTCCCGAGGACTCTGCGTTTGCCCTTGGCCGCGTGCATTCGATTGAAACGATGGGTACGGTTGACGGTCCCGGTATCCGCTTCGTAGTGTTTGTCCAAGGCTGTCCCATGCGCTGCGCGTATTGCCACAACCCCGATACTTGGTCTGTTAACGGCGGCACCATGGTGACCGTCGAGCACCTCATGGACGAGTTCCAGAGTAACCATGAGTTTTACCGCAGCGGCGGAATTACGGTTTCGGGTGGCGAGCCGCTTCTGCAGCCCGAGTTTTTGGCCGACCTGTTCCGTACAATGCACAACAACCCCGATGGCCGCGTGCATACCTGCCTGGATAGCTGTGGCTACGCCTTCGACCCTCAGCATCCCGAGAAGTTCGATGCCGTTCTCAACGAGACCGACATGGTGCTGCTCGACATCAAGCATGCCGATCCGGCTGAGCATAAAAAGCTGACTGGTTGCGATCCCGCACGTATCCTGGCGTTTGGCGATGAGCTGGCGCGTCGCAGGATCAAGGTCGTTATCCGTCACGTGGTAGTGCCGGGCATTACCGACACGGTGGAGGAGTGCGAGGCGCTCGGTCGTCTGATCGCTCCATGGCACAACGTGGTCGGCCTGGAGATGCTGCCGTATCACACGATGGGTGTCGTCAAGTACGAGCAACTGGGCATTCCCTATAAGCTTGAGGGCGTGCCTCAGATGGATACCGCTCGCATGCCCGAGCTGCGCAATGCCGTTATGACCGGCATGAAAAAGCGCCGCACGGAACTCAAAAACGCCATCGGCTAGCGAGCCATATTCGCTCCCCAAAGGCACTCATTGGGGACAGACATAAATGAGTGCGCGATGGCATTGCGGACGACCAAGCTTTGGTGCGCAACAAGGCCGGCTGGATCAGCGAGGCAGGTTGCAATGCGACGTGCGATGCTGGCCTCATTGATGTTGACGGCGACACCTACATTATGAGCATCATGACATCGATGCCATGGAGCGACCATTCGAGTGAGGTTGTGACTGCCATCGCCAAGGCGCTCTATGATACCCGCGCTACGCTGGCTTAGCGTGTTCGTTTGGCGAGGTCAAACAAAATGCTGGTACCATACCGTGGTTGAGTATTTCGTATAGGTTTGGGGAATGGCATGGCTACCATCGCGATTATCGGTGCGCTCGAAAAAGAGATCATGCAGATTAAGGAAGAGTTGAGTAACGTTTGCATGGTACAGGAGGCGGGCTTGAACGTTGTGGCCGGCGGGCTCGACGGACTGACAGTTGTCGCCACAACGGCGGGCATGGGTACCGTGAACGCTGCCGCCGCAACACAGCACCTCATTAGCAAGTATGCTCCGCAGGCTGTTGTGTTTTCGGGCATTGCAGGCGGTTTGAACCCCAAGCTCCATATCGACGACGTAGTCATTGGCAAACGCCTGCGCTATCTGGATACCGATACCGCGCTTATCGCCGAGTCTGCACCGGGGCTCGAGGAGTTTGGCTCGACGCCTGCGCTGGTCGATATTGCTGCCGATGTGCTTGCTGAGCGTGGCTTTGTCAATGCTTCGACAAATGCAGCCGCTTCGAACGAGGGCACCAAGCAGTTCCTGGTCGGCACGATTGCCACGGGCAACCGTTTTGTGACGGGTGCCGCCATGCGCAACGACGCTATCGAGGCGACGCATGCCGATTGTGTTGGCATGGAGGGCGCGGCGATTGCCCATGTCGCAACTAAAAATGGTGTCGATTGCCTGGTGTTGCGCGCTATCAGCGATAATTGTGACGAGGCGTACGATGCGATTTGCGACCGTGAGTTCGACCTGTTCGAGTATGCCCGTACCGCGAGTGGCATTACGCTCGATATCGTCCGCCGCATTGCCGCTGCGCAATAGCGCGTCTATTTGTAAGAACCTACGACCAAGGAGTGTCCATGGCCGATTCCATTAACTACCAGCTTGCCAAGTTCGTCGCCAGCTACGGCAAGGTTTCGCAGATTCCCGAGTCCACCTGCCCCGAGGTGAGCTTTGTCGGCCGCTCCAACGTGGGCAAGTCGTCGATTATGAACAAGCTCTTTGGCCGCAAGAACCTGGTCAAGGTTTCCAGCACGCCGGGCAAGACGAGCAACATCAACTTCTTTGAGGCCGACGACGTGCATTTCGTGGACCTGCCGGGTTACGGTTTCGCCCGTCGCTCCAAGGCCGAGCGCGACCGTTGGGCCGAGCTCATCGGCGACTTCTTCGACTCCGAGCGCAGCTTTAACTTGGTCGTCTCGCTGGTGGACATTCGTCACGACCCCAGCAAGCTCGACCACGACATGATTGACTACCTACAGGGCAACGAGTTCAACTTTATCGTCTGCCTCACCAAAGCCGACAAGCTCAGCCGCACCCAGCAGGCCCGCCAGGCAGCAGCCATCAAAAAGCAGCTCAACGTCCCGGCCGAGAATGTAATCATCACGAGCTCCCAGACCGGCACCGGCATCGACGAACTCAAAAAGCGCATCGCCGAGGCCTGCCTCTAATCGGGCAGCATCCCCTCAAAAGCTCTCATCTATATCACCCCAGTGATAGTTATTGGTAAACTATCACTGGGGTGATATTTTTTAGGAGGTCGATATGGAGCTTTGGCACGGGTCGGAGGTTGTTGTCGAGCATCCGTCGCTGGATAGATGTAAGCAGTTCAACGACTATGGACGTGGGTTTTATTGCACGCCACATGAGGAAATGGCGATGGAATGGGCATGCCGGACCGAGTCCGATGGTATCGCGAATCGATATGAGCTCGATATGGATGGTCTCGCGGTCTTGGATTTGGAGTCCGGGGAGTTTTCAATTCTTAATTGGCTTGCGATTTTGGCCGACAACCGGGAGTTTAATGTCTCGACGCCAGTAGCACGCGAGGGGCTTCGTTATCTGCTGGATAACTGCCTGATTGATATTTCTCCCTATGACGTTATTCGAGGCTATCGCGCCGACGATTCCTACTTTTCGTTTGCAAGACAGTTCGTTAACGGCATGATCTCGCTCAGGCAACTGCAACTCATTATGCGTTTGGGCGATTTGGGCATCCAATACGCTCTTATGAGTGAGCGCGCGTTCTCGGCGATCAGGTTCCGCGATTGGAAGCAGGCCTCGGGAGCTGAGTTTTATCCCAAACGATTTGAGCGAGAACAGAATGCTCGACGTAAGTATCTGGATACGATAAACGGATTTGACACCGAGGGTGTCGACATTAGGGATTTGATGGCAGGGAGGGTCGATTTAAATGATCCAAGAGTTAACGGATTGTGGGCCGAGTAGGACATATCCCGTCTATTACCTCGAGGACGCAATGAACAACCTAGGCGACTGCTTTGACTATGCCGTTAATGATTATGGAGCAGAGGGATCGGAAGTTGCTGAACTCTTTTGCCTCAGCGGCGTAGCTCGCGAGTTCGAACGCGGCAACGCATGGGTCGTATCGGGAAAATCGGGCGTTGAGCTGTTCGCGCTTATCGCTGAAAGATCGGGCTATCAAAACAGGCCTATACCGGACTGCACCTATCGATTTGAGAAGACGCCGGAATATTGGGCGGGCTGGATGCTGGCATACCTGCAGTGGCGTTTAGGGGAGTCTTTCGAAGATCTGCTGCATGTCGTTCCATTTGATGCGCTGCGCGGTCTGTACTATCCCTGGCATGAAGCCTCAGAGGAACGTGTGGCGCGTCTTATTTGCGATATGGCGAAGAAAACACCTCGTCAAACTAAACTGGCGCAAGCAAGAAAGAGGCTCAAGAAAACCCAACAAGACCTGGCATACGAATCGGGCGTATCACTCCGCTCAATCCAAATGTACGAACAGCGCCAGAGAAACATCAACGAAGCATCGGTAACAACCGTAAGGGATATGGCGAAAGTCCTGCACTGCAGCATCGAAGACATCTTAGAGCCAGTCTTTGAATACAAAGAAACTAGCGCAGCCTAAAAGAGATGCTGGCCGCTGATTGCTCAAGTTGCAGTTCGAGCAATTTGAGCAGCGAAGCCGGCTGCCTAGTGGGGGCATGTGGGCCTTCTAGGTATCAAAATCCGCCTACGTATCGAAATGCCCCGCCAAGCTAAAGTGCTCGGCGGGGCATATTTCGATTGACGATGCTAACAGGGGTTGAACTTTAATATGCCGCGAGTAAGAGGCGTCTGCATTTAGCAATTAAAGTAAATTATTCAATTCGGGTGCTCAGCCAGTATTCTCCATTTGAAGCTAAGATTGCGTACGTAATTCCATTTTTGACAGTTGGCGTACCTACGCAGGCAGCGCCAATCTCCTTAGCGTCGGAAAATGAGAGTGTTGGATCAATTGCTTGTATGGTTGCTAATGCTGTCGCCGCGGCATAATCTGAATTTTCGAAGTACATGACTATGTTTTTGAAGCAGTTTTCTGATCCAAGATAGCTGAATAGTAGTTGACTGCTCGAGTCCGAGAAAAAACCTCCAATACCGGCAAGCGTAGAGCCATTTTTTATCTGAAGCTCGAGTCCCGTGCCGCTATCGTCTAACTCGTAACTCGCCTTCATACTGCTGCAATTGGGAATATCGGAGAATTCCTCGTTAAGTCGTTCAATAAAGCCTTCAGGTGAAATTGAAAACGATCCGTCGCCAAGAAAGGAAGTAATTTCCTTTTCGTTGCGGGTGTCAACGACCTCTCCGCATCTCCCGCATTCTCGAATTTCCTTCGAGGTGGCGTCAACGTAATCGACTTCGGTAGTCCAAGAACCTGGTTGATGCCCAAGGGGTTTCCCTTCGGTTTTGCCGCAGCGTTGACAGGTCTTCGGAACCGTGCATGTTGCTTCTTCCCATTCATGTCCGAGCGGTTTCCCCTCGGTTTTGCCGCAACTTTTACAGGTGCGAGGGCTTGTACAGTTTGCATTGGTCCAAAGTTTGTGGGTGCAAAACATTTGAGGAAACAGCATGGGTAAGCAGAAGATGACGGCAACTATCGCAGCAGTTGCGATAGCCGCTCGTTTATTACCACCAAGTTTGTTAATGGCACTCGTTAGAAGTAAATCGTCCTCTTCCTTATTGCATGTGGCACCGTCTTCATTTGATGATCGATCGTCAGGGGAGGTGGTGTCGTCAGCACCATCAGAAACCTGCTTCCCTTCGATATTCGGCTTCTGTTCATCAGATGCACTGGGCGTTTGCTCACTATTGGGCTCTTTCATCTCGTCATCCATGCTTATCGAGTCCCCTCTCTCGTTTCAAATGTGCGATGCGAACAATTGCGATAAGTGAAACAGATACTCACATGAATATATCCTAGTTTGGGATATATCAAAATGGAATATAGCGTAAACGGTATGAACGTTGATGCTAATAGGACATGCGGAAAGTGCCTCTCCCAGATTCGTCGGGAACAAGGTATCACTCAGGTTGAACTCGCAAAGAAACTGAGGGTACCTCAGTCGTTCATCTCGAAAGTCGAAACCGGGGAACGCAGTCTTAGGGTTTATGAGCAGTTCGCCTATGCAGAGGCACTTGGAATTACCGTCGGAGTTCTCGTGCAAAGACTTGAGGCGGTTCTGAGCAGCGGAGATAAATAGATTGCGCCGCGAATCGGGCGATAATTAAATCAGCGAATGCGATTATCCTGTCGAGGCTGCGAAGGTCCCCTTGGGGCTTCCCCTGAAAACAATCCGCAGATCGAATTGCCCCGTCGCGCGAAGCGCACGACGGGGCAATTCATGATCGAGGACGTTTTCAGGGGAAGCCCCAAGGGGACCGGTGAGAGCAATGAGGCAGGGCGCTACAGGTACTCGATTTGAGCGCCCTCGGTGTCGCACGTCAGAATGTGCGTCTCGCACTTGGGGAACTGCTCGCGCAGCTTGACCTGCAAGAACTTTGCCACGATGGTGTCGTCGGTCACAGCCATGAGGGTCGAGCCCGAGCCACTGATCCAGATGGTCTTGGCGCCGCCGTTAAGGCAGGTGTCGCGCACGGCGTTGTAGTCGGGGATGAGGCGGCGGCGATAGGGCTCCTGGATGCGGTCGTCATTGGCGGCGGCAATCAGGTCCAGGTCGCCGGTCTCCAGACCGCGCGTCATGCCAGCAATGCGGCCCATTTGCCATACGGCGGTAGAGAGTGGAATCTCCTGCGGCACAACCTTGCGCGCCTCGCTCGTATGCACCTCGTAGGGCGGAATCACAGTAATAAAACGAAGCTTGTCGCTCACCTCGTAGCGCAGGCACTGGGGGAGCGAATCGGTCGGCGTAAAGGAGCAGACGGCGCCGCCCAGGATAGCGGGGGCGACGTTATCGGGATGGCCCTCGACCTCGGTGGCGATGCGGACGAGCTCGGCGCGGTCGACGGTATGGCCCGTCAACGCGGCGGCAGCCATGATGCCGGCGACGACGCAGGTGGAGCTGGAACCCAGGCCGCGGGCGACGGGCACGTCGGTCTGAATGTCGATGGCGACGGGAAAAGCCGGCTCGCCCCAGGCGGCCAGAGCATCGACAAAGCTCACATAGACCAGGTTATTCTCGTTTTGGAACTCCTCGGGGCAGCCCGTGATGGTGAGCTTGTCGGCGCGCTCGAAGGTGAAGTGCGAGTAGAGGCTGACGGCCATGCCGAGGGTGTCGTAGCCAATGCCTAGGTTTGCGCTGGTGGCGGGGACGGTGATCTTGATCATTGTTGTTGGTCCTCCTGGGGGTCGGTTTCACGCTTGCTCCGCTGCTCGGACAGTCCTGCTCGCACGAAGGCCACATTTAGTGGCCTTCGGCTCGTGCGGAACTCGCGACGGAGCAAGCGTGAAACCGACCTACGCCGTCTCCTCACCGCGCTGGGGAGCCAAATTAAAAGAAAGTGCGCCGGCTTTCGCCGGCGCCTTATATGGGGTTTAGTTGGTAGCCATCTTTTTTGCAGCCTGCTCTACGTAGTTGGCCATGTCGGCTACGTCGCAGACGTCTTCGAAGCGGACGGGTTTGGATTCGAGTTCGGCGAGCTGGGTCGGGGCGACCGTGTTGGTGGCCTGCTCGAGCACACGCATGGCTTCAAAGTCGTCCTCGGGAACGTCGAGCCCCAGGGCGTCGCAGCAGGCGCGCGGGAACTTGTAGGGGCTGGCGGTCGAAAGCAACACGCGGGCCTTGGCGCCCTCGGCGGGAGCGACCTGCTCAAAGACGTGATAGCCGCAAGCGGTGTGCGGGTCGATCACGTAGTCGTTCGTGTCCCAGCAGCTCTTGATGGCGGCGCGAACCTCGTCCTCGCTGGCCCAGCCGCAGCCAAACACGCTCTGGATCTTGGCCAGCAGGTCGGCGGGAACTTCGTAGTGACCAGTCTGGGCAAGCTGCTCCATAAGGCCGGCAACGAGCTCGCAGTCGCCGTCGGACAGGAAGTAGAGCATGCGCTCCAGATTGGAGCTGATGAGGATGTCCATCGACGGCGAGATGGTCGTGAAGAACGGGCGTTTACGGTCGTAAACGCCGGTGGTAAGGAAGTCGGCCAGCACGTTGTTCTTGTCGCTCGCGACGATGAGCTTGGCGACGGGCAGACCCATGCGCTTGGCATAGTAGCCGGCGAGGATATCGCCAAAGTTGCCGGTGGGCACGCAGAACTCCACGGCGTCGCTAGCCTCGATAGCGCCGGCGCGCAGCAGCTGCGCATAGGCGGCAAAGTAGTAGACGACCTGCGGCACCAGGCGGCCGACGTTGATGGAGTTGGCGCTCGAAAGCACCGTGCCGGCGGCCTCCAGGCGCTCGGCAAGCTCCTTATCGGCAAAGATGCGCTTGACGGCGCTCTGGGCGTCGTCAAAGTTGCCGCGGATGCCGCAGACGGCGACGTTGTCGCCCTCCTGTGTGGACATCTGCAGATTCTGCACACGGCTGACTTTGCCCTCGGGATAAAAGACGGTGATGCCCGTGCCCGGGGCGTCGGCGAAGCCGGCGAGTGCGGCCTTGCCCGTGTCGCCCGACGTGGCGGTGACGATCATGATGCGCTCGGTGCCGCCGTCTTTGGCGGAGGTGCGGGCCATCAGGCGGGGGAGCATCTGCAGGGCGACGTCCTTAAAGGCGCTCGTGGGGCCGCCAAAGAGCTCCATCACATAGGTCTGAGGGGCGTCGGCGCCCGGTGCGGCATCGAGTTTGACGAGCGGCGTGACCTCTTCGCTCACGAACGTGCCGCGGTATGCCTCATTCACACAGGCCGAAATTTCTTCGGCCGTGTAATCATTCAGTAACATTCCCAACACATCTTGAGCGATTTCAAAGTACGATTTATCTGCAAGCGAGCTGATATCGACCTGCTGGGTGCCGAGCTCGTCCGAGACAAACAAACCCCCGTCGGGAGCGATGCCAGTACGGATTGCCACCTTACTTGAGCACGATAAAGTGCGTCCTCGTGTACTATGATAAGTTCCCATATAACACTGCTCCTCGGATGCCTTGGTCCCAATCGGTGAAACTATGGTATCAGAGCGTGCAAAATAGGTTCGCAGAGGCTTTTTAGAAAGGTAACCTCCAGCCCATGATTAAGATTGCCAAGTTTGGCGGCTCGTCGGTCGCCGACGCCGAACACTTTAAGAAGATCAAGGCCATCGTCGATGCCGATCCGGCCCGCCGTTTTGTGGTGGTTTCTGCCTGCGGTCGCCGTTTTAAGGGCGACACCAAGGTGACCGACCTGCTCTACCTGGTTAACGCGCACGTTAAGTATCACGTGTCGTGCGAGGAACTGCTCGAGGACATTGGCCAGCGCTACTTTGATATCGCTGACGAGTTGGAGCTCACCTATCCCATCCGCGAAGAGTTTGCGGCCTTTGCCGAGCGTGCTCGCTCCGGTGGCTACTCCACTGAGGAGCTCGTAAGCCGCGGCGAGTACTTCACCGCTCGCCTGATGGCCGAGTACCTGGGCCTACCGTTCCTGGACGCCGCGACAGTTGTGGCGTTCCATCACGACGGTACGCTCAGCATGAACCGCACCTCCGAGCTGGTGCAGGAGTACGGTCAGCAGGGCGGCTTTGTTATGCCCGGTTTCTATGGCGCGACGCGTGAGGGCCAGATCAAACTGCTCGATCGTGGCGGCGGCGATATTTCCGGCTCGATTCTGGCCAAGTGCCTGGGCGCCGATCTGTACGAGAACTGGACCGACGTTTCGGGCTTCTATTCTGCCGATCCGCGCATTGTGCCCGAGGCTCAGCCCATCGCCCGCGTTACCTACGAGGAGCTGCGAGAGCTTTCGTACATGGGCGCAAGTGTCCTGCACGAGGAGGCCGTGTTCCCTGTGCGTGAGGCGGGTATTCCGCTGGTCATCAAGAACACCAACGCGCCGCAGGACCCCGGCACCATCATTAGCGAGACGGCTGACGAGGGCGAGGCAGAGCCCATCATTACCGGTGTGACCGGCAAGCGCGGTTTTGTCGCCATCAACGTGGCCCGCGACCGCACCAAGCCCCGCGTTGGCTTTATGCGCCGCGCGCTTTCGGTCTTCGAGCGCTATGACGTTTCCGTCGAGCACATGCCCACCGGTGTCGACCGCTTTGGCGCCGTGGTGCAGGAGCAGGATGTGCACGATTCGCTGTACTCGCTTGTGGGCGACATCCAGCAGGAGGTCGAGCCGCTCGAGATCGAGGTCGTTGAGGGTCTGGCACTTATTGCTACCGTCGGTCGTAACCTGCGCGGTCGTGCAGGTATCTCGGGCCATCTGTTTGGCATGCTCGGCCAGGCCGGCGTGAGCGTGCGCATGATTTCGCAGAGCTGTGACGAGATCAATATCATTATCGGTGTCGAGGAGAAGGACTTCGACCTGGCGATTCGGACCATTTACCGCGCCTTCTCCGACGAGAACGGCATCGTGAAGGTCTCCGACCTGGAGCCCGCCGAGCCGCTCGAGCCTGCCCTGGCCGCACTCCACAAGTAGTTTCCGTCCCGGTAGATTTTTAGGATGTCCCAAAAATCTACTGCCGGGCGTTTCGTTTCGGTTTCGTTTCGACGGGGCGGGTTTTGTATCCGCCCCGTTCTTGTATAAACTGGGCAAGAATATCCGGCCTGCTTGGCGTGCGGGCGATAGCCACAACCTTTAAAGGGGGAAGCATGAAACAGTACACGGTTGCTATTTTGGGCGCGACGGGAGCCGTGGGCACCCAGATGCTCGAGTGCCTCAACGAGCAGGAGTTCCCGGTTGGCAAGCTCAAGCTGCTGGCGAGCGCGCGTTCTGCGGGCAAGACCGTCGAGTTCCGCGGCGAGCAGATCGTGATCGAAGAGGCTTGTCCCGAGGCCTTTGAGGGCTGTGACATTGTGCTTGGAGCCGCCGGCGACGACATCGCGAAGGAGCTACTGCCCGAGGCCGTCAAGCGCGGCGCCGTCGTGGTCGACAACAGCCACGCCTTCCGCATGGATCCTGAGGTGCCGCTGGTCGTGCCCGAGATCAATGCCGACGACATCAAGTGGCATCACGGCCTTATCGCCAATCCCAACTGCGCGACCATCATCGGCCTGGTTCCCACCTGGCCGCTGCATCAGCTCGCCGGCGTGAAGCGCATGATCGTCTCCACGTATCAGGCGGCTTCGGGTGCCGGCGCTCCCGGTATGGCCGAGCTCGAGGCTCAGCTGGCCGCCCTGGGCCGCGGCGAGGAGATTCCCGAGCCGCGCGCATTTGCCGCCCAGCTGGCGAGCAACCTGATTCCGCAGATTGGCGGCGTCAAGGAGGAGGGCTTTACCTCCGAGGAGATGAAGCTGCAAAACGAGGGCCGCAAGATCATGCACCTGCCCGAGCTGCGCGTGAACTGCACCTGCGTGCGCGTGCCCGTGCTGCGCTCGCACTCCGAGAGCATTACGCTTGAGTTTGAGCGCGACATTACGGTTGACGAGGCCCGTGCTGCGCTGGCTGCCGCTCCGGGCGTGAAGCTGGTTGACGACATGAGCGCCGAGGATGCGCACGATCGCTTCCCCATGCCGATGGATACGTCCGACCAGGATTTGATTTGGGTCGGTCGCGTGCGCCGCGACATCTCGAACCCCGAGGCCGCGCGTGGCATCACCTTCTGGTGCTGCGGCGACCAAATCCGTAAGGGCGCGGCAACCAACGCCGTCCAGATCGCCAAGCTGCTCTGCGAGTAGGTTGACCTGTCCGGCGGGGCCGGGCTTAGTTTTCAGAACGTCCTCGACCATGTGTGGCGCCTTGTCCTGCTCCTTCGGAGCCGCGGACAAGGCGCCACACTGGTCTGCGGAGTGTTCTGAAAACTAAGCCCGGCCCCCGCCTGCGGTGACGCTGCTGCGAGCGGTCTGCGATGGGGCCGTTGTTGGTTGGGGCCGCTGGGCTGATGTGGGGGCGCGTGGCCGTTGCGGGCCCTGGTCCCGGCGGCGGCCTCGGCGCTTCGCGCTTGCTGCTTTAGGTGACTTTGGGGTTGGTGCGAATCGAAGGTGAATGGTTTCCCGCGAAGTGAACGACCTATTTTGGGCCCTTGAAGCATTGGCATATTTTGGCCGCCATTTCCTGCGGTTTTATCGCATGAATCCTGCTGTTTTGCAATCAAAAAATGCGGATGCTTCGGCGCCCTAGTTTTACTCGTTCACTTCTCGGAAAACCATTCACCTTCGTTTTTGCCGGACATCGTTTTGGGCGTTGCGACTCGGTATCAGCCGATATTGAGAGGGAGAACGCCCCCCCTGGACAATCGAGTCTGTCCGAATGTATCTGCGGGGTTGTCTGCACAATTCGCGGTATTATGGTGCGGAGTTTTGAAAGGAGCCGTTGGTGGTCACGACGACGTTTGCTTCGCCTTTGGGCGAAATCCTGCTTGCCGCTGATGGCCGCGGTTTGACGGGGCTTTGGTTTGAGGGGCAGGAGCACTTTGGCTCTACGCTGCTCAAAGAAGATGCGGAGTACGTCGTAGGTGCCGATGCGGTTTCTGGTACCGGTGGGATGTCTTCGGTGAGTCCGGCAAATGGCGCGGCTTCTTCGGTGCTTGAGCGTTCTTGGGCTTGGCTGAATGCTTATTTTGCGGGGCAGGAGCCTCGGTTTACGCCGCCGTTGCATATGATTGGTACGGCGTTTCAGCGCGAGGTTTGGTTTGAGCTGCTTTCAATTCCGCGTGGCGAGGTCGCTACGTATGGCGAGATCGCCCAGCGTGTTGCGGCTCGACATCGTGTGCCGGGAAATGAAGCGCCCGTTGTATCTCCTCGCGCGGTGGGGGCTGCGGTTGCGCGTAATCCCATTTCGATTATCGTGCCGTGCCATCGCGTGGTCGCGGCCGACGGATCGCTCAACGGATACGCCGGTGGACTGGATCGCAAAGAATGGCTGCTGTGCCTCGAGGGCGCGTACGAGGAGTAACGCTCGAGCACTTTGCATAGCCAAGATGCCGTGAAAGAACGGGACACGCTTTCCGAATGGAGGCTCAGACGGAAACCACGTCCCGGAATTCTGTTTTAAAGCGGGATGCGCTTTCCGAATGGCGTCCCGAGCGGAAACCGTGCCCCGGAATACAGCCTCAGAGTGGGACGCCGTTTCCGGTTGAGACCACCTGCCTGGACATCGATCTACGCCCGCTCCTGCAGGGCGTAGATGGACTTATCCATGTTGAATAGGTAAGCCACAACGCAGACGATGAAGAACGCCGGCAGATTACCGAAACCAAAGACCTCGCAGCCAATGAGGATCGGCGCGAGCAGCGTGTTGGTGGCGCTGCCAAAGACGGCTGCGTAGCCCAGCGCGGCGCAAAACCCGATGGGCATGCCGAGAATCCCGGCGAGTACGACACCCAGGCTGGCTCCGATGGAGAACAGCGGCGTCACCTCACCACCTTGATATCCTGCGGCAAGCGTGGTGATGGTGAGTGCGAATTTGAGCGCCCAGTCCCAAGGCATAATGGCGACCTTGCCGTCACCGTTGAGCGCCGCCGATATCAGGTTGGTGCCAAGTCCGCAGTACCGTCCCTGCCACAGCGCGAACAGGATCGCCGATAGCGCGATGCCCATAACAGCGATGCGCACATAGGGGTTGGGGAGCAGTCGCGCTGCAAGAGTCTTGGCATGCGCAAGGCACCAGGCAAAGGCGCCGCCTACCATGCCAAACGCGATGCCCAACACCGCAAGCCGTCCAAGACCGGGGAGGTCGAGCGCATACGAGGCGGTAACGGCGACCTCGAACTTCTCGAGCCCCAGGGCGCCGGAGGTCATGCTTGCGGCGAGCGCGGCCGTAAGTGCGGGAAACAGCGCGCGGTATTCCATGCGTCCGGCGACAAGCACTTCGATAGCAAAGACCGTGGCGGCGAGCGGCGTTCGAAAGAGCCCGGCAAAGCCGGCAGCCATGCCGATAAGCAAAAACGTGTTGCCGGGGTCTCGGAAAGGTAGGCGTCGGCCGATCCAATGTGAGACGGTTGCACCGATCTGCACGGCCACGCCCTCGCGTCCCGCGCTGCCGCCAAAGAGGTGCGTTCCCCACGTGCTCAGCATAATGAGCGGCACCAAGCGCGGGGAGATGGCGTTCTCGCGCCCGTGGCCTACGTCGAATACTAAGCTCATGCCACGTTCGGTGCCTTTGCCCCAGGTGCGGTAGGCAAATACGATGGCCAAGCCCATGAGGGCGAGGAAGGGAAGGAGCAGGGTGATGTGCTCGTCGCGGAAGGCACCGATCGCCAGGAGCACGCGACCAAAGAGGGCACAAATGGCGCCGACGATGATGCCAATAGGGATTCCGACGGCACCCATGAGCACGAGGCCGCTATAGGTGTTGACCAGGCGTTTGATTCTGCTCGATGTGCTGTTTTCCGACACTTCTCCTCCAAAACAAAAAAGACTCCTGCCGCGGCGTGATGCCCAAAGGACATCACGTAACAGCAGAAGTCATCAGCAACAAGGCGGTTTAGGGCGACGCGATAGTTTGGCTGGCGCGCCCAACGGAGACATTCATTCCGCAGCGGCATCATAGCGGCGGGCGTGGTTTGGGTCAAATGGTTGTGCTGGACGTCCCCAGCGCCCGCCTTCGCTCCCCGTTTCCCCATATAAAACCTGCCAAAATGAGCCTGCCCCTTTTTGGTCGGTGCGAAATGGGTAATACTAAAGAGTTATCCGACCAGATAGGAACTAATCGATGGCTTATATCGAATTCAAAGACGTCATCAAGGCATACGGCGAGGGCGACGCGCGCATTCACGCACTCGACGGCGCGAGCTTTACGGTTGAGCGCGGCGAGCTCGCCATCATTCTGGGTGCTTCGGGCGCCGGCAAGACCACGGCCCTCAACATTCTGGGCGGCATGGATACGGCGACCTCCGGTACCGTGATGGTGGACGGGCGTGACGTGAGCGCTGCCAACGAGGCACAGCTTGTGGAATACCGCCGCGCCGACGTCGGCTTTGTCTTCCAGTTCTACAATCTGGTTCCCAACCTGACGGCTCTCGAAAACGTTGAGCTTGCAGCTCAGATCTGTCCCGATTCGCTCGATGCCGAACAGACGCTTCGTCAGGTTGGCCTGGGCGAGCGCCTGGGCAACTTTCCGGCACAGCTTTCGGGCGGCGAGCAGCAGCGCGTGTCCATCGCCCGCGCACTGGCAAAGAACCCCAAACTGCTCCTGTGCGACGAGCCCACGGGCGCGCTCGACTATAAAACCGGCAAGCAGATCTTGCAGCTGCTACAGGACACCTGCCGCAAGCAGGGCATTACGGTCATCATCATCACGCACAACTCCGCGCTCGCGCCCATGGCCGATCGCCTGATCCGCTTTAAGAGCGGCCGCGTGGAGAGCGAGACGGTCCAGCAAAATCCCGTGCCTATCGAGACGATCGAGTGGTAGCGCCCATGGACCAGGACCACCAAAACAGCCAGAACCACGATACGCAGCACGTGAGTCACGACCGGGAGTTCGCGACCTACCGCTCCGCCCAAAGCTCAAACGATATGGTGCCGACGGTGTTCCGCCGTGGCATCTACCGCACAATCCGCGGCAGTCTTAAGCGCTTCTTGTCCATCGTGGTCATCACCGCACTCGGCGTGAGCGTGATGTGCGGCCTTAAGGCGGGTTGCGAGGATCTGTGCGATTCGGTCGACGCTTACTTTGACCAGCAGAATGTTTATGACATCAACGTGCAGTCGACCTATGGTCTGACCGATGACGATCTTGCTGCGATCCAAGAGGTCGATGGCGTCGAGACTGCCGAGGGCATCTATACCGAGACCGCCTATACCGCCGTGGGTACGACGCGCGAACGTGTCGTCGTACAGAGCCTCTCCAAAGAGAATATTGACCAACCGGTGCTAGTATGCGGCGAGCTGCCCGAGACTTCGGGCGAAGTGGCAGTGACCTCACGTTTTTTGAAGGCTTCGGGCAAGAAAATCGGCGATACGGTGAGCTTTGCCGCCAACGATGCGAGCTCGTCGAACCAAAGCGCCAAGGACCAGTTTGCCGATGGGGACTACACCATCACGGCCGAGGTTCTCGATCCCACCGACGTGAGCTCCGACTCAACGGTCAACGCCTTCCGTGCCGCCTCGGCCGCGGACTACAAGTTCTATGTGAGCGAGGATGCCGCGACATCTTCTTCCTACTCCGCGGTTCACGTGACCGTTGAGGGGGCTAAGAGCCTCAATTCCTATTCGGATGCCTACACGACAAAGATTAACGAGGTCAAGGGCAATATCGATAAGATCCGCGATGCACGCGAAAAGGCACGTGCTCAAGAGTTGACGGTCGATACGCCGGCAAGTTTGGATGCGGCAGAGCGCCAAGCGAATATGGTCTTTGGGATTGAGCAGGACAACATCAATCGCATGGCAGAGGACAGCGACGAGCGTGCGCAGGCGCAAGCCGACCTGGACCAGCGCCGTGCCGCCGCCGACCAGCAATTCACCGATGCCCGCGCCGAGATTTCCGACCTTGGCGAATGCACCTGGTACATCCAGGACCGCGGCAACATCGCGAGCTACTCGAGCGTCGAGAGCGATAGCTCCTCGATCGAGGCCATCGCCACGGTTTTCCCGTTCATCTTCTTTATCGTCGCTGTGCTCATTAGCCTTACCACTGCCACACGCATGGTCGAGGAGGAGCGCACGCTCATCGGTCTGTACAAGGCACTCGGCTATTCACGCGGGCGTATCCTGTCCAAATACGTGGACTATGCGCTGTGGGCTTGCCTGATTGGCGGCGTGCTGGGCAACATCATTGGATTTGTGGGCCTGCCGCTGTTCCTGTTTACGGTATTCGACGACATGTACTCGCTGCCTCAGATGCTGCTTTCGTATGACATTGTGTCATCGCTTGTGTCGGTAGCGCTGTTTACCGTGGGCGTGGTGGGCGCCACGATTATCGCCTGCCGCCACGAGATGGCCGAGACCCCAGCCTCGCTCATGCGTCCCAAGGCCCCACGTGCCGGCTCGCGCATCTTGCTTGAGCGCATCGGCTTTATCTGGCGCCGCATGGGCTTTTTGAACAAGGTCGCTGCACGCAACCTATTCCGCTATAAAAAGCGCGCCTTTATGACCATCTTTGGCATCGCGGGTTGCACCGCGCTTGTGATCTGCGGTATGGGTATTCGCGATACGTCGGTGGCGCTTTCGCCCAAACAGTACGGGCATATCACGCGTTATGACTTGCTGGCGGTCGCCAATCCCGACGATTTTTCGCAGACGTGCGCGGCATTGGATGAGCGCAGCGCGGCCAATGATTCCAACGTGACCGTGACTTCGACGCTGCCGATTATGACCGACAACGTCACCTTTACGTTTGGCGGCAAGAGCGAGACCGTGCAGCTGATTGTGGTGCCCGATGACCGCACGAACGACCTGGACGACTACGTGTGTCTCGAGGACGAGTCCAAAGAACCGCTCGCCCTGCGTGATGGGGATGTGTATTTGAGCAAGAGCTCTCAGCTGGTGCTGGGGATCAAGCCGGGTGACACGGCTCACGTCCAGGATTCGTCGCTCAATGTTGCCAAGGTTAAAGTCAGCGACATTTCACTTAACTACCTGGGTAACACGCTCTATATGACACAGAGCACCTATGAGCGCGCGTTCGGTCGAAGCGCGCGCCTCAACGGCATCCTTGTGCTGCTTAAGGGTTCGTCGGCCGATCAGATTGCGTTTACCAACTGTCTTAAGAGCGATGGTTGGATTACGCTGTCGAGTACCGCCGAGCATTGGGAAAACTATGAGGCGAACTTTACGATCATCAATTCGGTCGTGGTGCTTGTGACCTTTATGGCGGCGTGCCTGTCGTTTGTGGTGGTGTTTACGTTGTCTAACACCAACATCTCGGAGCGCGAACGCGAGCTGGCGACTATCAAGGTGCTGGGCTTCCGTCGTGGCGAGGTACACCACTACGTTAACAAGGAGACACTGATTTTGACGGCGATTGGTGCCGCGCTGGGCGTGCCGCTGGGTGGCCTGCTTGCCGAGAGCTTTACGTACATCCTGCAGATGCCGTCGCTGTACTTTGACGTCGAAGTCGAGCCGCTGAGCTACGTGCTTGCCGTGGTGCTTTCCTTCGGCTTTACGATCATCGTCAACCTCGCCACCAACCGAACGCTCAACAAGATCGACATGGTCGGCGCCCTCAAGAGCGCCGAGTAACCTGCCAAAAAGGGACAGGTTTATTTTGGCAGGTTTTATCTGGGCAAACGCCGGACAACCATTGTCGCTACCACAATGACAGGATAGGGAACAAGGGCATTTTCCGGGTAGCCGGGTTCGTTACCATTCGTCCCATTCATCAGCATTTTCCTCCAGATATTTTCTTAATTTCTCAAAAGAGCTTGTCCGCCTGTACTGTATCGTGCTTCTCGACGTATTGAACAGCTCCGCAATCTCGGTATCGTTCATTCCCTCGAAGTAATACAGCAATATGGCTTTGCGCTTTTCTTCCGGCAAAGTACGGATTGCTTCAAGAAGCAGCTTTGGTGTGATTTTCTTCCCGGCTTTCTCAAAGACGGTTTCAACAGTTTCCCGTTTGAAATATTCATCAAACGTATGAAGCTGCCGCGCTTCGTCTAAGGTCATGTCGGAAAAGGTCACTTCCTTTGCCTTGTGTCTGCGAAGTTCTCTATGGGTGTCGCAAGCTTCATTGTGCAATACCGTATTACAAAACTTCTGAAAAGCACACTGTTTGTAAAACTCCCTGCTATTAGGTTCCACATTCTCACCTCCTTTCTCGTTGGAAAGTTGGTGGTGCTTCCCCCTTTTCGCGGGGCAATACGGCGGTTTTCAAAAACGCCGAAGATTTTTTGAAATTTCTTCAAAAAATTTTTTGAGCAGCAAAATGCGCCTGTCCGAAAAGCCCGGACAGGCGCATTGGTATTGTGAGTAGTATTTAGATGATTAGACAGTTCATATATACAAGCGTAATTTCCCCCGGTGGTGGTCGGGCTTTTTTTGATGTGTCAATGACCGTCGGATTTTGTCGATATGGTATGTGCTTCATGGCGGCTACCTCCTTTAGCCGCCGATTTCAACAGTGATACCGCGTCA
>CAUHCN010000016.1 GCA_959604825.1 uncultured Collinsella sp.
GCTACAGCTCGAAGGTCACCGGCGACGCCGAGCGCGGCTTCACCGTGACCAACACCTCCACGGCCAAGGTCTCGGTGCCCGTCGAGAAGAAGTGGGTCGGCCCGGCGGCCGAGAAGGCCACCGTGCGCCTGCTCGCCGACGGGAAGGACACCGGCGAGTCGGCCGAGCTGTCGAAGTCCAATAGCTGGAAGCACTCCTTCGAGGGCCTGCCCAAGTACTCCAAGTCCGGCTCCGTGATCGACTACGCCGTGGCCGAGGTGCCCGTCGAGGGCTACAGCTCGAAGGTCACCGGCGACGCCGAGCGCGGCTTCACCGTGACCAACACTGTGAAGACGGGCGAGCTCGACGTCTCCAAGACCGTTGTGGCGCGCGAGGGCCTGGCGGTCGACGCGGACAAGATATTTAAGTTTGTGGTTGAGGCCACCGATGCCGCAGGCCGCAACAAAGTGTCCGGCACCTACGGTGACGCGACGTTCGAGGACGGCAAGGCGACCCTCAAGCTCAAAGATGGCCAGACGGCGAGGATCACGGGGCTGCCCGCGGGAACCGCCTACACGGTGACCGAACGTGCCGCCGATGGCTACAAAGCCGCGGTGAACGGAGCCGAGGGATCCAGGGCCGATGGCTCCATCTCGGCCGATCAGGTCGCCTCCGCCGCCTTCACCAACACCTTCGACCCCGCCCCCGCCACGGTGTCCGTCCCCGAGCTCACCAAGGTGCTCGCGGGCGGCCGCAAGCCCGGCCTCCAGGAGGGGGAGTTCGCCTTTGAGCTCTCCCTCGCCGACGGTGCGGGCAATGTCCTCGAGGGCTACCCAATCGAGGCGAAGAATGACAAGGACGGCAAGGTTTCCTTTGGCGAGCTCAGCTTCACCAATCCGGGCACCTACCACGCGACCGTGACCGAGAAAGCAAGCGGCGATGTCCTGATTGAGGACGACGCGCATGCCTACACCTTCGACATCGCGGTGACTCAGACCGGTGCCGGCCTTAAGGCCGAGATCTCCAACGAGCGGGGCAAGAAGACCTTCACCAACACCTTCACGCCGCACGACAACACCAAGACCGTCACCAAGGCGAACGCCTCGGGCGCCAAGGTCGATGTGGATGGCAAGCCGGTGGGCGTGGGCGATATCCTCACCTATACCATCGGCTGGGCCAATAACAGCGTCGACGACAGGGGCGCCGCGCAGGCGGCCGACGTGACGGTGACCGATGTCCTGCCCAAGGGCGTTAACTATGTTGAGGGTTCTGCCGACGGTGCCGCCTACGACGCTGCGACGCGCACCCTTACCTGGTCGCTCGGCGAGCAGGCTGCGGGCGCCACGGGCACGCTCAGCTTTGACGTGAAGGTCTCCGCCGAAGCCGCCGTGGTCGACGACATCTCCAACACCGCCACGGTCAAGGTGGGGGAGAACGAATCCCAGACCAACACGACCCACAACAGCGTGTCCCGCGAGGGCAGCCTCACCGTCAAGAAGACGGTCGTCGGCGGCGACAGCCAACGCGAGTTCGGCTTTACGGTCGCGCTGACCGATGGGGACGGCGAGCCCGTCTCTGGCATCTTCGGCAAGGGCGAGCACGCCGTGACGTTCACGGACGGCAAGACGACCTTCACGCTTAAGGACGGCGGGGAGAAGGCCATCGACGGCCTGCCCGTGGGCGCGCGCTACACCGTGACCGAGGATGCCGCCGAGGGCTACACGACTGCTGTTAACGGGGCTGACGGCTCCAAGGCCGAGGGTGCCGTGACCGAGGACGGCGCGACCGTCGCGTTCACCAACACGTACGGAACGGCCACCGAGGGCAGGGACGTCTCCACCGCGGGACTCTTCACCAAGACACTCAAGGGACGCGACTGGGCGGAGGGCGACAGCTTCCAGTTCGCGCTCGCGGGCGAGGACGGCGCCCCCATGCCCGAGGGCTCTGCCGACGGCTCCAAGACCGTCAGCGTGACGGCCGCCGCCGGCACCAAGGCGGGCGATAGGGTCGCCTTCGACTTCGGCCCCATCCGCTACACGCTCGACGACATCAAGGACGCCGGGTTCGCCGAGGTCGGCGGCAAGCGCGTGCGCGCCAAGACCTTCACCTACACGGTGCGCGAGGTCAGGCCCGATGACGGCTCCGCCATCGCCGGTGTGGCCTACGACGGCCACGCCGCCACGATGACGGTGACCGTGACCGACGACGGCTCCGGCAACCTCACGGCCACGACGCCCGCAATCGCGCAGGCGAGCGGCGGCGACTTCGTCAACACCTACACGACCGAGCTCGACTACTCGGCCCGCGCGGGCGTGCGCCTGTCCAAGACGCTCTCCGGCCGCGCCATGGAGGCGGGGCAGTTCGCCTTCACCGTGACCGCGGACGCCGAGACGGCCGCCAAGCTCGGCCTCAAGACCGGCAAGGACGCCTACGCCGTGGCCGCTGCCGATGACGGTGCGGCCGACCTGGTCGACCTCATCGGCGGGACCGCGGGCAGCGACGTGAAGTTCACCGACGCCGATGCGGGCAAGACCTACAGCTTCACCGTTACCGAGACCAAGCTCGGCGGCGAGGGCTACACCAACGACACCGCGCCGCGCACGGTGACCATCGCGCCCGGCTACGACGCCGCGACGGGCAAGCTCACGGTCACGACCACAGTTGCCAAGGACGGCGTCGAGGTCGCCCGCAGCGAGGTCTCCACGGCGGATGACGCCACGGCGACGCCTGCGTTCGTGACAGTCGCGTTCGAGAACTCCTACGAGGCCACCGGAATGCTCGGCGGCGAGGGCGGCGCGGCTATCAACGCCACCAAGACGCTGACGGGTCGCGCCGCGGCGGCGGGCGAGTTCTCGTTCTCCGTCCGCGATGCCCGGGGCAACGTGGTCGCGACCGCGACCAACCAGGCCTCCGGCGACGGCGAGGCCGCGGGACTTGCGTTCTCGCCTATTGCCTACACTACTGACGCGCTCGAGCGGATGGCGGGAGACGGTACCGCCACCAAGGCCGCCGACGGCTCCTGGGTCATTCCCTATACCGTTTCCGAGGACGGTACGGACCGGCTGCCTGCGGGCGTGACGGCGGCCACGTCGAGCTTCGGCATCACGGTCAAGGTGACCGATAACGGCAAGGGCGGGCTGGATGTGGCCGTGACCTACCCCGAGGGCTCCGACAGCACGCTGTCGTTTGTGAATGCCTATAGCGCCGGCGAGGCGAGGGTCGATCTCGCGGGCACCAAGACGCTGGCGCTTAGCCAAGCCGGACTCGGCCTCACGCAGGCCGACATTGCGGGCAAGTACACCTTTAAGATTGAGCCGCTGGACGGCGCGCCCGCGCCGATCGACGCCTCCGGCAAGACGGTGACCGAGGCGGCCAACGACGCCGCCGGTAACGTCGCGCTGGGCCACGTCACGTTTAAGCAGCCGAGCGACCTCGATGACGTCGAGATCGACGGCGGCGGCCTGCGCACCAAGACGTTCACCTACCGGGTGAGCGAGTCCGGTTCGGTCGACGGCGTGGTCAATGACGCGACGGCAACCAGGACCTTCATGGTCAGGGTGGTCGAGGACACCGCCGCGGGCACGCTTGTCGCGAAGGTCCTGCCCGCAGAGGGCACGCCCGAGGGCAGGGGCGCGTTCGAGTTCACCAACACCTACGGCGTGAACCCGACGCCGAGCTCCGTCACCGACCAGATCAAAGTGAGCAAGAAGCTCGAGGGCCGTGATTTGGCCGAGGGCGAGTTTGAGTTCCAGCTGGTCGAGATTGCCGCTGACGGCAGCGAGAGCGTCGTGGCGACGGGCAAGAACGCCGCCGACGGCACGGTCGCGCTCAGCCCCGTCACCTACACCGCGCCCGGCACGCACGGCTACGAGCTGCGCGAGGTCGCCGGCACGGCGGGCGGCGTGACGTACGACAAGACGACGTACCGCGTGCGCACGACGGTCACCGATGCCAAAAACGGCACGCTCGCCGTCAAGCACGAGCTCATGGATGCCGAGGGCAATCCCACGGGCGACGACTCGGTGACGTTCACCAACGGCTACGAGGCCGCACCTGTCACCCTCAGGCTGGGCGCCGCCAAGGTGCTCAAGGGCGCCGAGCTCAAGGCGGGCCAGTTTGGCTTTGAGCTCAAGGGCCGGGACGGCAAGGTCATGTCGACCGCCAAGAATACCGCCGACGGCAGCGTCGTGTTCGATGCGCTGACCTTCAAGCGGGCCGGCACCTACACCTTCACGGTGAGCGAGGTCGACGACGGCCAGGCGCATGTGACCTACGACAAGGCGGTGCACAAGATCGTCGTCACGGTGAGCGACGAGGCAGCAGGCGGCACCAAGACGGGCCACCTGTCGGCGAAGGTCTCCTACGAGGGCGACGCCAACATGCCGCCGGTCTTCACCAACAGCTACGTCGAGGAGCCCGGCACCCCCGAGAACCCCGAGAACCCCGGCACGCCGGGCGGCGGCTCGGGCGGCGGTTCCGATAACGGCTCCGGCGGAGGCTCCGGCGGCGACGGCTCCAAGGGCGGTATGCCCGACACCGGCGACCGCAGCCTGCCGGTTGAGGCGCTCGGCGCCATGGCCGGCATCGGCGCGCTGGCCGTCGCGGGTGGCGCGGTCCTGTACCGCAAGCGCCGCTAGCGATGTGCACGAGTGGGGCGAATCCATCCGATGGGTTCGCCCCACTTGCCCTGCTGGACGGGAGCAGGTAAGATATACCGAGCGCCTAGCGCGTTCGATGGGTTCGGATGACGACATGTTCCGAATCTGGTCAGGTCCGGAAGGAAGCAGCCATAAGGAGCCTCTGTCGGGCATCCGAATCCATCGAGCGCACGGGCGCTTTTTTGGTGCCGCGATGCGGTCCCGGTGCCGGCGGGCTGGTTGGTGTCTCGCTGGTCCTCGGCTTTGCCTGCGGGATCGCTCGACTACCAAACAGCCCGCCGGCACCGGGACCGCATCGTCCAAAAATCACCCGTAAAGGCGCGTTAGCCTAATTAAATCTATCCCTTAAGGAATGCTGCTCGTTGGCGTTGTTTGGAGCGCGGTGGCGATGCGCTTCAAGAGACAGCGGCATTACCATTTGTTTTTACAAGTAAAGAGGCTCGTTTCCCTGGGTTGGGGAAACGGGCCTCGTTTTGTTTCTGGGCTTGTGGATTGGCGAAGACAATAACCGCTGGCAGCTACCTTGAGTTCTTGATACGGCGTACGCCCGCGGCGGTTATTCCGAGGCCTGCGGCGGCGATTCCTGCGAGTGCGATTGCGCTCGGCGCTGAGTCTCCCGTGTTCGCGAGCTTGCCAGTGGTCGTATTTGCTTACTTGGTGGAGCTCGATGGAGCGTATTTGCCGGTCGCGGGCGAGCTGGCGGGCTGTGCCGTTTCGGCCGGCTGCGCTGAGCTGGAGGGTTTTGTCGTCTCGGCGGGTTTCGTTATTTCGGGTGAGGTGGCCTTGTCTGCCGCGGCTTTCGCCTCTTCGTATGCCTTGCAGGCGTCGTCATAGGCCGCTTGCGCCTTTTCCAAATCGCCGAGGAGCGCATTTCGCTTGGCTATGTCCTCGTCGATGTGGGCTTTGGCTTCCTCTGCCTCACTTTCTGAATACTGAACCTGTCTTTCCTGGCTTTCGAGCCGGCGTTGGCAGTGGTGAAGATCATCTTCACAAGATTTTTCTCGCCTTTCTGCCGACATGATCTCACTTCGCAACTGCTTAATAGTTTCGTTAGAAGCTCCGTCGTCGATTGCCTTATTTAATTCCGCCTGAAGGCCGCTTGTCCGGTTGTGGGCCTCATCGTATTTGGCTTGGGCTGCATCGACGTTCGCTTGCATGGCGGGAAGGGGTTCCCTCCGTTTGGCGGCTTCCGTCACCACCATGTCGTAGATCTCTTGAAAAGCGGCAATGTCATCATCGATTTCCGCAAGTTTCTCGGGACTTGCGGCGTCTTTTGCGGCCTCGAGGGTTTTGAGCGCTTCCTGCATGGCTGCATACGCTTTTTCTTTTGCGGCGGCCGCATCTTCCGTATGCAAGGCAACTGCATTGATGGGGGAACTGGTTTCCGCCGCTATCGCCGTTGCGGGGGCGATTCCCGCGGCGAGTGCCGCGGAAAGGGCGATGCCCAAGGTTGCTCGTCTTGCTCTTCTTGCGAGAATGTCGTTCATCTCGGCACCTCATTTCAAGGGTCGGCGACTAACTTGGTAGCACTAATGTAAGTATATCAGGCAGTTTGCCCGCCATTGATCGGGTGTGCGCGTATACCCCTCTGAAAACTGAATCCCGTTAGAAATGACGAGTTGTTTACGCTTCTTTTGGGGTGGCGGTACTATCATGGTTCGAATTGAATGTGGATGATGATAGGGAGCGCCTATACATGATTGAGCTGCTCAGGCGTTTTGGCGGTAAGTTTCGCCGCTATATGGTGATTGGTCCTGCGTGCAAGCTGATCGAAGTGATCTTTGACCTGCTGACGCCGCTGGTGATTGCCCAGATGATTGATAAGGGTATCGGCGCACACGACGTGAACGCCGTCGTCCACTACGGTATGGTGCTTGGCGCCATGGCCGTGATCGGCATCTCGTTTACGCTTGTCTGCCAAAAGATGGCCGCGCTCACCTCGCAGGGCATGGGTACCGATATCCGTGGTGCGCTCTACCAGCACATCAACAAGCTGAGCTATGCCGAACTCGACCGCTTCGGCACGCCGTCGCTCATCACGCGCATTACCAACGACGTCAACCAGGTTCAGCTCGCCGTGGCGCTGGGCGTGCGCATGCTCATCCGCTGGCCCTTCTTGGCGGTGGGCTCCATGTGCGCGGCCCTTGCCATCGACCTTAAGCTCGGCATCATCTTTTTGATCTGCACGCCCGCTATCGGCCTGGTGTTTTGGTTTGTCATGGCGCGCTGCATCCCGTACTACAAGCAGCTGCAGGCAAAGCTCGACCGCATCGCGCTTATCTGCCGCGAAGGCCTTTCAGGCGCTCGCGTGGTTCGCGCCTTCGTGCGCGAGGACCACGAGCGCGAGCGCTTTGCCCAAGCTGCCGATGACCAGGCCAATACTGCCATCGCGGTGGGTAAGCTCTCGTCGATCCTTAATCCCGTCACGTTTTTGGTGATGAACCTGGGCGTGTGCGCCATCCTGTGGGTGGGTGGCATCCAGGTCAACGTGGGTGAGCTCACGCAGGGTCAGGTCATGGCGTTTGTGAACTACATGACGCAGACCCTGACCTCCATCGTGTACGTCGCCAACCTGGTTGTGGTCTTTACCAAGGCGAGCGCCAGTGCGTCGCGTATCAACGAGGTGCTCAATTGCGTGCCGAGCATCACCGACGAGGGCAACCAGCCGGTCGCGCTGCCCAAGCCGGGCGTGACGGGCAATGCTGCTCCGGTCTCTGCGCTGAGCTTTGACCATGCGAGTTTTTCGTTTGGCGCGGGCGCGGCAAATGCCGTGAGCGATGTGACCCTGGAGCTGCCGCTGGGCAAAACGCTCGGCATTATCGGCGGCACGGGCAGCGGCAAGTCCACGCTCGTCTCGCTTATTCCGCGCCTATACGATGCGAGTACCGGCAGCGTGAGCGTGATGGGCGCCGACGTGCGCACCTGGCCGCTCGACCAGTTGCGCCGTGTGGTCGCGACTGTTCCGCAGCGCGCGTCGCTGGTGAGCGGCACCATCCGCAGCAACCTGACCTGGCGTGACGAGACGGCGACCGACGAGGAGCTCTGGGCAGCGCTTGATATGGCGCAGGCGAGCGAGTTCGTGCGCAACAAGCCGCAGGGGCTCGACGCCCCGGTCGAGGCGGGCGGCAAGAACTTTAGCGGTGGCCAGCGCCAGCGTCTGACCATCGCGCGCGCCCTAGTGGACTCGCCACAGGTCCTGATCATGGACGACTCCGCCTCGGCACTTGACTTTAAGACTGATGCGGCGCTTCGCCATGCCATTCGCGAACGAAGCATGCGCGGTGCCGCCGAGGGCGGGCTGCCGCTCACGACGGTGATTGTGAGCCAGCGCGTCTCGACCGTGCGCGACGCCGACATGATCTGCGTACTCGACCACGGCTCGGTCGCGGGCCTGGGCACGCACGATGAGCTGTACACGACCTGCCAGCTCTATCGCGAGATTTGCCAGTCGCAGCTGCGCCGCGAGGAACTCGAGGGCCAGCAGGGGAGCACGACGCCCGCGTCCATCCCAGGCGCCGCGTGCGCCCTGGCATCCACTTGCGCAAAGGAGGGCTGCTAAATGAATCCGTATACTTCTTCCGGTTCGGTCGCCACGATGACGGCCAACGTGTCCGGCAACGATAACCTCAACGACTTGGGTGACGGCCCGCGTCAGCCCGGCGACCCCGAGCGCTACCCCGTGGGCGCGGTAACTCGCCGCCTGCTGGGCTACGTCCGTCCGCATCGCATTTCGTTTACGGCGTCGTTTGTGAGCGCCGCTATCTCGGTGATTCTGCAGCTCTACACGCCTATCCTTATCGGCGAGGGTATCGACCTGATCGTTGCCGCGGGCCAGGTGGATTTCGATGCACTGCTGCCGCTCGTTACCAAACTCGCGCTCGTCGTGGTGGGAGCGTCGGCCTTCCAGTGGCTGCAGGGCTACTGCGTCAACCGTCTGTCCTACGAGACGGTGCGCGACATGCGCGTGGAGGCGAGCGACAAGCTCAGCCGCATGCCGCTCAGCTTTATCGACGGCCATGCCCACGGCGACCTCATGAGCCGCGTGGTCAACGACGTCGATCAGGTGGGTGACGGCCTGCTGCAGGGCTTTATGCAGCTCTTTACCGGCGTTATCACCATCGTTGGCACGCTTGCGTTTATGCTCTCCATCAACCTGACCATGACGCTCGTGGTGGTGCTCGTCACGCCGCTTTCCATCTTTGCGGCCGGTGCCATCGCCAAGCTTTCCAATAAGAGCTTCACTGCTCAACAGCGCATCCAGGGCCAGCTCGGTGGCCATATCGAGGAGTATGTGGGTGAGCAAAAGCTTGTCGACGCCTTTGCCTATGGTCCCAACGCCCAGCAGCGCTTCGATGCCCTCAACGCTGAGCTCTACACCGCGGGCGAGCGCGCGCAGTTTATGGGTTCGCTCTCCAACCCCGGCACGCGCTTTATCAATAACATCATCTATGCCGTGGTCGCTGTGATCGGCTGCGTGGGCGTGATCACGGGCGCGCCCGCGGCGCTTACGGTGGGCGGCGTGCAGATTTTCCTGTCCTATGCCAACCAGTACACCAAGCCGTTCAACGAGGTCACCAACGTCATTACGCAGATCCAGACCGCGTACGCCTCGGCGCGCCGCATGTTCGCGCTGCTCGATGCCCGCGAGCAGGAGCCCGATGCGGCGGATGCCGTGGAGCTTGTCGCCCCGCAGGGCGAGGTGACCTTTGAACACGTGGACTTTAGCTATGTGCCCGACCGCAAGCTGCTGCAGGATATCTGCATCGAGGCCAAACCCGGTACGCGCTTTGCCCTCGTCGGTCCCACGGGCTGTGGCAAGACGACGCTCATCAATCTGCTGCTGCGCTTTTACGATATCGATGCTGGGCGCATCGCGGTCGATGGTCGCTCCTCGCGTGACTATACGCGCGTGAGCCTGCGCCGCGTCTTTGGCATGGTGCTGCAGGACACCTGGCTGTTCGAGGGCACGGTGGCCGAAAACATTGCCTACGGTTGCCCCGATGCCACGCGCGAGCAGATTGTCGAGGCCGCCAAGCGCGCGCACGCGCACAAGTTTATCGTGCAGCTGCCAGGCGGCTACGATACGGTGATCGGCGAGGACGGCGGCACGTTTAGCCAAGGCCAAAAACAGCTGCTGTGCATCGCGCGCGTCATGCTCACCGATCCGGCGATTCTGCTGCTGGACGAGGCAACGTCGAGCATCGATACGCGTATCGAGCTGCAGGTGCAGGCGGCATTCGACGAGCTCATGGCTGGCCGCACGAGCTTTGTGGTGGCGCACCGCCTGTCGACGATCCGCAATGCCGACTGCATTCTGGTTATGCGCGACGGCCAGATTATCGAGCGCGGCACGCACGACGAGTTGCTAGCGGCAGGCGGCTTCTACGCCGAGCTCTACCGCAGCCAGTTTGCCCAGTAGGGGCTGCCGATTAGCGGCAGATGGTTTACATCTGCGTCGTTAGTACTAAGATATGCTTTTAACAAATTGCATTAATGGCTCGAGTTTCGGGGGAAACGAGGCAACGTGACTATGACATGCTCTATGGTGGTTAACAGCAAGAGCGGTAATACCAGGATGGTTTCGGGGGCGATCAAGCGCGCCCTGCAGGCTGCAGGCGTCGAGTTTATCCATGCCGCCGCGCTGAGCGATGATGCAGATCCGGAGCAGGTCGCGCACGAGGCAGAGGGTGCCTGCGCTGCCGATACGGTGCTTGTCGGTTTTTGGTGCGACAAGGGTGCCTGCACGCCCTCGGTGGCGGCGTTGCTCTCCGCCTTGCACGGCAAGCGCGTGTTCCTGTTTGGCACCTGCGGCTTTGGGGCCGACCAGAGCTATTACCAGCAGATTGTCGACCGCGTAACTTCCAATCTGGCCGAGGATGCCGAGCTTGCGGGCTGGGCGATGTGCCAGGGCAAGATGGGTCCCGCGGTTAAGCAGCGCTACGAGGCCATGCTCGAGCAAGATCCCGAAAACGCCCGATTTAAGATGCTGCTCGACAACTGGGTTGCCGCGAAGGATCACCCCACCAAGGAGGATTTGGACAACATGGCTGCAGCTGCAAAGAAGGCCGTGCTGGGCGAGTAGCTTCGCCGTTCGCGGTCCTTCGTGCAAAACAATACAAATGTGAAAGCCTCGAAGTTCTCGAGGCTTTTTTCTTAACACGGGGTTGCGGAAGCTGAGTCCCGGAATTTGCCTCTGGAATGGGATGTGGTTTCCGGTTGAGGGGTCTGGCGGAAAGCGCGACCCGGAATTTACGGCCGAAGTGGGATGTGGCTTCCCAACGGGGCCACAAGCGGAAACCGCATCCCGTTTCGCAAGCGAATTTTGGGACACGGTTTTCAGAGGGTTATGGGCTGCGAATTAGATGGGGCTGTCATAAAGCTGCAAAAAGAGGGTTAAAAATAAACGGTACTTCCAGCAGTTTATTTTTAATGTGGGGGGGGGGGTACGATATCTTGGTTTTTCAAAATATTTAACCCTCTATGGACGAATTGCATAGGGGGTTAGTCACAGATATTGGATAAAACAGACCAATTTGGGGATAAATGACCACTTACGCCAAAATAAGTAGCATTTAACGACAAAACATTGAAAAATGTGTAGCACATCGCTATGTTTTTATTAGGAAAAGATTCCAAATTGGCTTATTTCGAACTCACTTTTCAAGCGCCTTGCGGTTCCTGTTGAAACTTGCTGACCTTTGGATGGGTCGAATAGGGCCTCAAGGGGGATGAATTATCACTTTGGCTGCGCGTAGACTCAAACGATTTATTGCACTTTTGAGTAGCTTGGCGTTCGCGCTTGTCATAGCCCTTGCCGTTGTTTCTTTTGTGCCTCGCGCATTTGGATACACGCCCTTTGCTGTTCTTTCTGGCTCTATGGAACCCGAGCTTCCCGTTGGCTCCATGGTGTTTGTTCGCCAAGTTGAGCCAGCGGATATTGCCGTGGGCGACAATGCAACCTTTTACCGATCGGACGGTGCCGTGGTGACGCATCAGGTGTACGAGATCGACCCTGTGGCGCAGACGATTAGCACGCAGGGAATCGCAAACAAAAATGCAGATGGAACCATCATGCACGACGCCGAGCAGACGCCTTTTTCACGCGTGATCGGTGTCGTTTCTTTTTGTGTCCCTTACCTGGGCTTCGTTAACGCATATTGCACGACGATGCCCGGTTTGCTTGTTGTGGTGGCCGTTCTGGCGCTGCTGGTCGCGGCGTCGATTGTGCTCGATCGGGTGGTTCCCGACGAGCCTGCGGGCAAGCATGCCCGCGCGCATGCGAGGGAGCGGCGTTCATAGCGGCAGGGAAAAGCGTCGGCGGCGGTAGGGGCCGTTGCCGGGGAAAACGATTCTCGAAAGGAAGAGAACGATGGAAAACAAGAAGAAAAAGCGCTACGGCATCATTGCCGCCCTGTTGCTGCTGGTATTGGCTGCCGGCGTGGGAACGTATGCATGGCTGACGGCGCAGTCGAGCCTGCCCAACAACTTCACTACTGCGGGCATTAACAAGCCCACTACCGATCCCGATCATCCGAGTCAGCCGCTTCCGGATGATAACACTAAGGTCAACGGCAACCTGACCGAGACTAACTGGGTTGCGAACTCCAAGCTCGCCCCTGGCGTGTCTGTTCCTAAGAATCCTAATGTCGGTATTGGCAAGGGATCCGAAAACGCTTATGTGTACGTTTTCGTGAAGAACGAGACGGCGTCTGCTGGGACTCCTAATTCCAGGAAGACTTACTTCACCATTAACTCTGGCTGGAAGGCCGTTGAAGCGACCACCGTTGAGGGAGAGCCGACTCATTATCTCGGTGGCCTTTTCGTTTATGTTGGCGATGGGACCGAGGCAACTCCGCTTATTGCCAGCAAGACCGAGGACAAGTGGACCGGTGAGCTGTTCAGCAATGTGACTACGCCCAAGGAGACCGAGCAAAAGGATTTCGCCAAGGATGCCAAGATGACGGTCAACTGCTTCGTTTACGCTGCAGACAGCACCACTGAGGGCTCGGCTGCGTCTGCTGAGGTTGCTGCCAAGGATTGGGCTAAGGGCCTGTAGTAATCCAACCCCCTCCACTGAGATCCCGGCCCGCTCCCACCCCTATACTCGGGTCGGGATCTCGGTCCCCCTTTTTATCGACGACTGGCGAACGTAATGCTCAATAATCTTTCCGACAATCAGAAACGCACCTTGGCGCTTGCCGCGATGGCGCTGTTGGCCCTGGCGTGCCTGTGCGGCACGCTGGCTTTTACCGTTGATATGGTTCCGGCGAACAACGTTCTATCGTTTGGCAGCGTGAAGGTACGAGTCTGCGAATACACCCTCAACGAGCAGGGCGAGGAGATTCCGTTTGAGCCCAACGAGCACGGGGACTATCCCGACACCAAAGCCGGGGGTTCTGACATCAGCCGCATTGTGCGCGTGGAGAACGTCGGCTCGCAGCCTGAGTACGTTCGCGCGCGCCTGCGCATGAAGTCAGTGGCACCCGACGGCTCGTGCGCGGATGCCTCGGGCAACGTTGCGTTTCATGTGGACGCGGGCGAGGGGTCCCCGTGGATCGATGGCGGCGATGGGTGGTACTACTACCGCGGATTGGATGGGCGTGGCGGCGTGCTCGACCCCGGCGCCATGACGGAAAGCCTCATGGACTCGCTGCGCTTTGTGGACGACTACCACGATGCCGCGCGCGGCGGCTCCTTCAGGCTCGATATCGATGTGCAGGCCGTGCAGGCCAAAAACCAGCAGGAAAGCGATACCGTCCTCGACGTTCTCGACGTCGTGGGTTGGCCGGAGGCGAACTAGCCTATGAAGATCAAGAACATGAACCGGGGCGTGCTTAGCAGGCTAGTTGCCGTCGCGGCGATTGCCCTTTGCTGCGTTATGGCGCTGCCGACGGCGGTGCATGCCGAGGATGTGCCCGAGGCCAAAACCGAATTCCACATCAAAAACGAGGCTGACTTTTTGGCGTACGTGGCGCTGTCGCGCGAGCGCGATACGTCCGGCTGGCACGTTTATCTCGATAACGATATCGTGCTTAATGATGACGACATGAAGACCATTGTCTCGCACACCGTTAAGCATCTGTCGTTTGGCAACAAGGAGCATCCGTTTAAGGGCGTGTTCGATGGTCAAAACCACACCGTTGAGGGCCTGAACTACGATAAAGACGCTTTTGACCCCGAGCGCGATACGGGATTTTTTGCCGAGACCAACGGTGCCACCATCAAAAACTTCCTGGTCAAGGACGCCAACGTGTGGGCGGACTTCCGCGGTGGCATTATCGTGGGCAAGGCCGTCAATACGCGCTTCGAAAACGTTATGGTCATGGAGAGCACGCTGCACGTGACCTGCGCCAACAATGCTCTCAACCTCATTACCAACGCAGGCTTTGAGGGCGGTCTCATCGTCGGCGAGCTCGACGGCTGCACCCTCTACAACTGCGAGGTCCGTGGCGGCCGTGCCGTCAACAATACGACCTCGGGCGTGCAGGCGCTCGGCGGTGAGGGTCTGTATATGGCGGCGTTTGCCGGCTACGTTAAGAACTCGACTATCGAGTACTGCCGCGTGACGCCGACGCGTAAGGACGACGGCTCGATTGCCGAGAAGGGCATGACCGACGTCACCAATAAGTACGACGTGGCCATTGGCGCCCTGGGCGGCAACAACGTGTATGCCTCGGGTTTTGTGGGCTGTATGGCGGGTGACGCCAAGATTATCGACTGCTTCTCGACGGCGCAGTGCTACAGCTATGCCGCGTCGTACGTGGGCGTCGTCGCCGTGACGCGCGCGTGGACGGGTGGCTTGGCGGGTCGTATTCTAACCGAAAAGGGCAACGAGCTCGTCCGAAGCCATTTTGCGGGTGACTTGAGCTCGCGTCAGTATAATCCCATCGCCGTGATCCCCATCATTCAAAACGATGTGAACCTGGGCGGTATTGCTGCGCGCGCCAACAAGGGTGACGCCACGGTTACCGAATGCTACTTTAAGCCGAGCGTGAGCCTAAACGGCAGCAGCCAGGGCAACCCTGCCAAAAAGAAAATCCCCTCGTTTGGCGGCGACGGCATCATCAAGGGCGATGGCTATGGTCCGTGGGATGACGAACGCTACACCACGCGCGAGCTGTGGGAAGAGCACGACTACGACTTCTGTGCCGGCACCATGCGCTCGACCGCTAACGACAAGGCCCTGGGTGCCCCGCACCCCAATGAGTGGGCGATGGATTACAAGCTGAAAATTCCCGTGCATGGCCAAAGCGTTAAGGCGACGATCGATTTTCCCGGTGCGGGCACCGCGACAATCGAGAAGACCAAACTTGGCAAAGACCAGGCGACCTCGGATCCGTACGCCTTTGCCGTGAGCGCCGTGCTGGCGGGAACGGCCCAAGGCCTGGCCCAGGGCGATACATCGGTAACGTTTAAGCAGGATACCTCCGCAAAGCCAGAGGGTTTGACCGAGGCCAACGGCGGCTACCGCTTTATGGGCTGGTTCCGTGAGCCCGGAGTCAATGTGAACCGTATCGATGCCGATAACGCCTGGTTTAACGGCAAGACCGATGCCGATGCCGTTAAGGCTGGCAAGCAGGTCCAGAAGAACGAAGCGCACGAGATAACGTCGAGCTATACCGCCGATAACGCGAAGGGGGCCGAGGCCTTTAAGGGCAACGACCTGTTTATTGCTTCGTACGAGGCGCAGGTACTGTTCTATAACGTCAAGGGCGAGACGCTCGCGTGGCAGAGCGGCGAGGAGCACGACAAGTCGACGGACTGGTACCGCTATGGCGTCGGTTTAACGCCGGCTGCCCCTGCGGACCGCGGCACTCTTTCTGCCAGCGCCACCTTTATCGGTTGGACGACGCAGCCGAGTGGCGAGGCCGGGATGCATGGCGGTTACGCGGCCATCACCTCGCCTGAGCTTGCCGAGTTAAAAAACGCCGGTGCGTTCTATCCTGCCGGCACCGAGATCACTGTGCTTGGCCCTACCGATTTTTATCCGGTGTACACCGACTATGTGTCGAACATCATGACGGTGTTTGAGGGCAATGAGCAGGATGCAACCGACGATCAGACTCGGCGCGACGGTGTGGGCAAAACTGACGTTAAGGTTGAGACTGCAGAAGATGGCACAAGCGCGTATACCGTACAGGTGCTCGACGTATCCGGTAAAGCTATATCCGAGGAGGGCCAGCTGCCCGACGGCTATCGTTTCCTGGGTTGGTATGAAAACAAGCAGGCTGCCGATGGATCCCCGGTTGATGTTCGCGTGAGCCGCGATCCGAGCTACAAGCTTCCCGGCAATGTGGACCTGACCGTTCCGCATACCTATACCGCACGCTTTGAGTACCGCGTGGATTACTACATCCGGGCATTCACAAATAGCGGTCTAACGGACAGCAAGCTCCTCTGCTCGGTTTGGAATAAGTACAAGTCGCCCTTTGAGGAAAACGTTGGCGCGACATATGTTCGTGAAAACATTGTCCATTGGGGTGCTGGTACGGATGATTCCGCTCACGTGTTACACGATGATAAGAATCCAGCGGATAAGTGCACTACGGTTCTCTCTGATGCGACGCGAATCGTTGCGCCTATTAACGCCTACTCGCATAATGTGCGTAACGACACTGGCGCAAATACTATCAAGGATATGATTGCCGACACTGATTTTCCAGGAGCCGGTAAACTGAGTGATGAGTGGAAAGCGTCAAGTATTAAAGTTCAATTTTCCCCCGCACATGATAGGTACCACTTCAGTTTTTGGACGCTCGAAAGACCCGACGACGGTTCTTGGACGTATATAGAGAATCCTTTTTCGAGTGCTGTTTTAACGACAGAGCAATATTATGTCCGCGCCATGGTGACCACGGACGTCAACTTCTATGACAAGGATGGCAACGTAAAGCAGGCTGCTACTCGACGCTATGAAAGCAACTTGCTTCAGCAGAAAACGGCGGAAGGTAAAGATCCGACGTTCCTGTATTGCTATCCGCATCTCTATAAGGATAGGACGGTTAATACAAGGCCCTACGACGGAAAGGATGGTGACGTCAATCCCAGTCTGACACTCGAAGCCTCTCCGACCGATGCCGACATGGCCGTGCCTGGCTATAAGTTCCTGGGCTGGATTTCGACCGCCGAGGTTCAGAAGGATTCTGACGTCTGGAAGTATATCTACGACGTCGCCGGCGACTCCTATGTGACGAGTGATCCGGATAAGGCAGAGCCGTATCTGGCGACCGACGAGTCCAAGGTCACCCAGTGGCAGGATGCCTATCCCGTCTACGCAAAGTACGACGTCAGCTACACCACCAACCTGCATCGCGCAGGTTTTGAGGGTACGGACAAGGTCAATGTGCCTAGCTACAACATCGCTCCCGTTATCAACGCGGACACCAATCCTGCTACGGCAACGGTGACCCCTGACGTTACGACGCCGGTTTATAAAGCAGGCGGTGAGCTGTATAAGTTGCAGAAGGTTGAGATCGAGCTTCCGAACGGCGAGATCAAGACGCTTCCCTACGATGTGGAGCATGGTACTTGCTCTTATCCGGTGGAACCTGGCGGAGCCTATACATTCGTGGCGTACTATTCGCCGTTGGCGGTTGTGTACCACCTCAATGCCACGGATGTGGACGGCAAAGTTGCTCAGCAAGACGATATGCTCGGCAACCTTAATGGCGGCATCCCGAAGCCTACTTATGACGTCAGCACTATCGATGCGGATACAGGCAAGTTCAACGTCTTCGTGGGCTGGACGGAAGCCGAGCCGGCACCTGGCAAGGGCTATGTCGCTTGGTCAGAGGGCATCCGTATGGTGAGTGCTTCTACCGTGGTCAAGGCCCCCATGGAGCTGTACCCGGTCTACCGTCCCAGCCTGGTTACCGTTCAATCGAACATTGACTCTAAACTTGCGAATCCCGATCTTGTCCGTAGCCTCGGCCGCACTGATTCCGGCGACCAGATTTCTCTTGAGGTCAAGGCCGCCGAGGAGGTTGAGGGCACTGACGGCACCAAGTACGACTTTGTCGGCTGGTCGCGCGATTATGTCAATGACGGGCAGTACACCCTGATGACTGACGATGAGAAGTATCCCCTCGAGGGCAGCGAGCCCTTTGAGAGCGTGACCTACACTGCGGTGTACAAGAAGACGCCGCTTAAAGTGCGCTATCACGACACCGAAGGCAACGTCATCTACACCGCTACGGTAGACCCGAACGATACGAGTGTTCTGCGTGGCCAGGATGGCAATGCCGGCTTTGTTCAGACAGTTAAGGTGCCCAAGATGGACGAGAACGGCAACCCGGTCTATGACGACAAGGGTGAACCCGTCATGGAGCCAAAGGAAGTGGCCTACGATCCCGAAGCCTACTCCGCAATCGTCGCATTCCTGGGCGAGCGAGCGGATAGCAGCTTGAAGGAGTTGTTCTTGGAGTGGCAGTGGGTTAATGGCGACAAAGCTGTGGCGTGGAGCGACTTCAAGGGTAAACCGGTTACAGCCAACATGGATTTGTATCCGGTGACGTATAAGGTCGTCGCTAACGACACATCGGACGATGCGAGCCCTAAGAATGTGACCGGGCAGCTCAAGTGGTTGCTTGATCCCAATGCCGCGAACACGATAGATGACAAGAGCGATAAGGCGCCGTTCAAGGCTTGCTTTGCAAAGCCCTTCATGGGCACGCAACTGACGGTGCACGTTGACCGCGTGGGCTATGGTCTTCCTGGCCAGACTCCTGCGCCTGTCAACGGGAAGTATGTCTCGCTTTACAGTTCGGGTTCAGGCGAGGGCTCGTTTGAGCTGACGAATCGTTTGGACTACAAGCTCACGGGCGACGGCACTCAGAGCGATGGCAATGCGGTGTTCGATTTCGCCGCTACGCATACGCTCAAGATCGTCAAGCAAACCCAGGATAGCTGGGCGAAGGGCAAGACGTTCCGCTTCAAGGTTTCCCGGGCCGGCATGGACGGCAACGCCTTGGAGGAGCGCACGGTTGAGGTAACGGTGTCATCGGATGCGCAGCTGAAGGACGGTTCCGCCTGGTACTCCGGCGCTATCGAGCTTGCGGTCCCGGCGGGTATCTACACCGTCGAGGAGGATTCAGCGTGGGCATGGCGCTACAGCAGCCAGATCGGCGTCCCTGGCAAGCAGCCGGGCGATAAGGCGCAGGCGACTATCTCCGCTGCATCGAGCGCGAACGATGCCACGTTCACCTGCACGAACACGCGTGTGAACGACAAATGGATCGACGGCAGCAATCGTGCCCATAACGTTTGGAGCAACGGCAACGTAGCAAAGAAGGAGGATTAGCATGTCCAAGCGCAAGCGCATCATCGCCTTGCTGGTGGGGGTTATCCTCCTGGCCGGTACGGCAGGCACGTTGGCCTGGCTTTCGGTTACGGGCGTGCTGGTCAACCAGTTCGGCATCGGGTCGGTGACGCCATCGGTTCAGGAAACGCTCAACGGCAAAGTGAAAAGCGATGTCAAGGCGAAGAACACGGGTACCGCGCCCGCCTATATTCGTGCTGCAGTGGATATCTACTGGCAGGACCAGGATGGCGCACGCCTGTGGGATGAGCCGAAGGAGGAGCCGAAGGGTGAGGCGGATTACGAGATTGCGTGGAGCGTGGCTGATGCCTCGGGCGCGAACTCGGCTTATAACTGGGTTAAGGCGAGCGACGGGTTCTATTACTGGACGTCGCCCGTCGCTCCCGGCGCGGAAACCGGCGTGCTCATTAATAGGGTTACCGAGCTCAAGGCAACCGAAGGTCGCAATCTTGTCGTGGATATCTCCACTCAGGCGGTCCAGGCGACGCCCGATGAGGCCGTGCACGACGCATGGGGTTGCTCGGTCGAGAATGACGTGCTGGTGCCGCCGCATGGAGGTGCGTAAGTATGGCGTTCCCGATTCGTAAAGGTGTTGCGCGCTCCTTGCGTTGCATGGTCGCGGCCATTTTCTGCGTGGTCGCGCTCGCTGTTCCCGCCCGTGCGTTTGCCGATACTCCCGCGATTGCCTATGACGGAAATGCGCGTCAGCTGACGGTCTCGGGGGCGACGGACTCCTCGGGGGAGCCCGATCTGTTTTTGGCCTTTAAAGATCTGATGCCTGGCGATGTGCGTGATCAGCAGATAGAGATTCGTGCCACGGGCGTAAAGTCCCAGGTGCGCGTGTTTGTGCGTGCCGTTGTCGATCACGAGACGGCACGCCTGCTGTCGCCCATTACCCTAACGGCGTCGGCGGGCGATGGCTCTGCAGGTTGGCTCCAGACAGGAACACCGGGCAGCGCGTTCGCTTATCCCACGCAAATCGCCACGTTTACGAGCGATGGCAGCACGGTGCTTAATTTGCAGCTAAACGTTCCGACATCGGTGGGCAACGAGGTTGCCGACGCAAACAAGACCATTCGCTGGGAGATTACCGCCGAGGACGATGGCGAGAAGATTCCCGTGCAGTCTGCTGACAGCAAGAAGCCCGGCTTGCTTGGTCTGGCGGCAACGGGCGACAACACGCTCACGTTGCTTTTGGTGTTGCTGACACTTGCAATCATCGCATTTATAGCCGCACTTCTTTTGTCCCGGAGGGATAAGCGCTAGGTTCATCTTCTAAACGCAACGCCCTCCCGGGCGGCGGGCACGAAGTTCCCTGCTCTACAGTCCTGCGCAAGACGAAGGCCACATTAAGTGGCCTTCTTTGCGTGCGGAACTCGCGATGAACTTCGAGCCCGCCGCTCGGGAGGGCGCCCCTTTATTGACGGAAGGCCTAATAAGCGGATATTCCATGCCCGGATGTATTCAGAGCGGGACGGGCTTTCCGGATGGGCGGTGTTTCGGAAAGTGTGTCCCAGAATCGGCGCTCAGAGTGGTCCCCACTTTCCGGTTGATGTCTTGTCCGGAAACTATGTCCCGGAATTAAGGCTTGGAATGGGATGCACTTTCCGGTTGAGAGCCTTAGCGGAAAGTGCGACCCGGAATTTACTCTTGAAGTGGGATGCGCTTTCCCAACAGGCCCTCAAGCGGAAACTGCGTCCCATTCCGAAGGCAGATTCCGGGACACACTTTCCGAATACAAAGAAGGCCACTTAATGTGGCCTTCAACTTATATATGTTCAGCGGATACCCCCATGACAAGCCGTGCTCCAACAACAAGGCGTCTGTCCGGGCGGAGGCATATAAGGTTCATCGCGAGTTCCGCACGCAAAGGAGGCCACTTAATGTGGCCTCCGTCTTGCGCAGGACTGTCCGAGCAGGGAACCTTATATGCCTCCGCCCGGACAGACGTTTCAGTTATGAGCGACCCGCTACTTGATCTTCGTCGTGCCCGGTGCCAGGTTGGGGTCGGTCTCGTTGGCCTCGGTCTGGAAGTGCTCGGTATACACGTTCTTGCCGTCGCGGAACATCTCGTAATACTGCATCTTGGCGTAATCCTCGCGCGCCTTGGTGGCGGCTGCGGCAGCGGCGTCGTCACCGGTGACGTTGGAGGAGAGCGCCCAGCGCAGGCTGGCGTCCTCGTAGCCGACCGAGTTGATGGCGGGCAGCGACTTGCGCAGCGTCATGTGCGCCTTCTGGTAGTCGGACAGCGGTGCGCCGATCAACTGCATAAGCTGCGTGGACAGGTAGTTGGTGGACAAGTCGTCGACCTCGCTTGTCTGGTCGCAGCCGGCAACGTCGTAGTTGGCCCAGATGATGTAGTCGGTCTGCCACAGACGCTCCTGGTGCGTGGCGTCGTCCTCGTTGGTAAACCACTTGTCATTGAACTTGGACGGGAAGAACGGCTGATGGTCGCCCCAGAACACCACGACCACCTTGCGGTCGAGCTTGCTTAAGGCGTTAAGGAAGTAGCGCAGCGCCTGATCAGACTGCTCGATGCACGAGACGTACTCGTCAACATCGGAGAGCGTGCCGTCCTCGACGGTCTTAGCGTCCAGGTCGGTCGTGTCGATGTTCAGGTGCATCTGCTTGTCGACCGGCAGCAGACCCGTGTCGTAGCCCGAGTGGTTCTGCATGGTCACATCGAAGATAAACTGCGGATCGGCGTTCTGGTCGAGCAGCTCAAGAATCTTGTCGTAGGTTGCCTGGTCGGTCACCATGCCGCGCAGGGTATCGGCGCCTTGGAAATCGTTGATGGACAGGAACTGGTCAAAGCCAAAGTCCTTGTAGACGTTCTCGCGGTTCCAGTTGGTCGCGTGGTTGGGGTGCATGGCCGTGGTGGAATATCCGAGCGATTTGAACTGCTCTGCCAGGTTCCCGGTCGTCTCCATGTTGTAGATGGTGTAGGGGTACACGCCCGAGCCCAGGTTGGCCATGGAGTTGCCGGTCATAAACTCAAACTCGGTATTGGCGGTACCGCCGCCGTAGGCGCTCACATAGAGCTTGCCGCGGCTGAGGCAGTTGGACAGGTTCTTAAAGTACTGCGGGCCCTCGTAGCCGGCGCGCATGTTCTGGTAGATGGACAGATCCGAGAAGGTCTCGTTCATGATGGCGATGACCGTGGGCTTCTCGCTGTCGAATTGCTCCTTTGCGGCGGTGCGCTCGTCACTCTTGGCGGCATCGGACTTGTCGTAGGCCTTGGCGTACTTTTTGAGCGTGGCCTTGGCGTCGTCGACGGAGTAGTCGGCGGGTTTGGGCGGCTTGATGGACTGTGCTGCACTAATAAAGGCAGGTAGATAGCCCTCGCGCCAGTAGCTCTCGAGCGGGCGCCAGGTGTAGACGGTGATGCCGAGGGTGTTGTAGTAGTCGATGAGCGTGACATGCGCGGTCACGCCGCCCAGGCACAGCACCGCCACGAGCAGGTTGATGAGCAGCATGCGCTTGGCGTTGGCGGCACCCTTTTGACGGTGCGGTGCCACCAGGCCGGCGTACTCGCATAGCAGCATGGCGATGGCGGTAAAGCCCATGGACAGCACGCAGAACAGCGAGATCGAGAAGGTGTAGCCGTTGCCGGCGACTGCGGCGGCGGTGGAGATGGCCGAAAGGTCGCCCGGCTGGATGGGCATGGATTTAAACGTGATGACAAAGAACTCGGCAATGCCCAGGACAAAGAGGGCAAAGGCCAGGACCGCGGGAGCCGCGCCGTGGCGCTGGAACAGGAAGAACAGGCCGACTATGAGCGTGGTGATGATGGCCCACTCGAGCAGGATGCACAGGGGGTAGACCCAGGTAAAGTCGTGGTTGGACGAGACCTCCATGCCCAGCAGCGCAAAGACGCCGGCGAGCAGCAGGCACAGGACGGCGGCGACGAGCGATTTGCCCACAAAGGCGCCGCGCAGACGGGCGAGCTTGCCGGTGGGAGCGGGGGCGTCGGGCGCGGCGAACGCAAAGACGCGCGGGGCGATGCGGTCGCGGGCGATGCTGGCCCAAGCGCAGCCGGTGAGGATGGCGTTGGTCAGGATGAGCATCACAAAGGCGAGCGGCTCGTTTTGGGCGACGAGGCCAATAGCGCCCCAGACGGTCAAAAAGAGCTGGAACAGGCCGAAGGCGACGCTCCACCCAAGAGCGCTTTTAGCAACGGTGCCCGACTTTGCGCAAATGGCCTTGGCCTCGCGCAAGACAAGGTAGACGGTCGCCGCAAGACCGACGAGCGAGATGGCGGCAGCGAACATGCTGAGACTCCTCACAAACTAAAACCTACGAAAGCGGGGATTTACCCGATTGTTACCAAGATATGCGCAGCGATTGGTGGCTGCGCACAACAACCAGCCATATTAACGCGCGCGTGTGACGGTGTGGCGCAATGTAGTGGCGACCTGCGCGATAATGGACGGGAATTACACGGAAACGTAAAGGCTTCTTAAAGAAATGGCGAGGGTAGGGCGATGAGCGAGCAGGTTTGCGAGGCGGACATGGGCGGCGACGGAGCTGCGGGCGTGGATACGTACGGCTATCCGGTCGAGACTACGGGCAACGCGGTACTGGACATTTTGGAGCACCGTTCCTCCACGCGTGCCTTCGCGCGTGATGACGACGACCGTCCCGTAGCGGTGACCGATGAGCAGCGGGCGGCGATCCTGCATGCGGCGAGTCGCGCACCGTCGGCGGGTGCCATGATGATGTATTCCATCGTGAGCATTCGCGAGCAGGCTACGCTGGACCGCCTGGCCGACCTGTGCGATCATCAGCCCATGATCGCCAAGGCGCCCTGGGCACTCATATTTGTAGTCGACTATGCCAAGTGGATCGATCTGTTTGAGCATGTGGGTTGCTTTGAGCCCGAGTTTGTCGAGCGCACGGGCAAGGCACCTCGCCGCGCGCCGGGTTTGGGCGACTTTGCCATCGCGGCCCAGGACGCCGTGATCGCCGCCCAAAACGCCGTGGTTGCCGCCGAGGCCCTGGGGCTGGGGAGCTGCTATATCGGCGATATCGTCGAGAACGCCGAGGAAGTTGCCGCACTGCTGGACTTGCCTGCCTATACCATGCCGCTGTCGATGCTCATCATCGGCACGCCCCGTAAGGAGCGCCCGGCAATCGCGCATCCCGTGGTGAACCTGGTGCACGAGGAGCGTTATTGTCGCGCCGACGCCGCGACGATGGATGCGCAGGTGGCCGAGATGGATGCGATGTTTCGCCCGCACGCCCGCGAGGTGGGCGAGCGCGTGGTGGATATCTACACACGCAAGCACACCAGTCCCTTTATGACCGAGATGAGCCGCTCCATGGAGTGGTGGTTCAAAAACTGGCTCGGCAAATGACGAATGTGACAAAGGGGCGTCCCTTTGTCACATTCCATATCGCCGCGGTGGCCTAAAGGCCGCATAAATGTTTATCTAGCTGGGAAAACGGTGCCATTAAAATATGGGCTGATTACCTATAATCCCGTCGAACGTTAAAATTGGGAGGAAACCGGCTTATGGAACAAAAGGCAAAGGAAGTAGCCTCGCACGCTGCGATTCCTGTGAGCATCTCGGCGATGCTCGTCACGCTGGGCGTGGTGTATGGCGATATCGGCACCAGCCCCATGTATGTAACCAAGGCGCTCGTTGCTGGCAACGGCGGCATCGGAAGCGTCACGCAGGAGTTCGTGCTCGGCGCGCTCTCCCTTGTCGTGTGGACGGTCACGTTGCTGACGACCGTCAAGTACGTGCTGATCTCGCTGCGTGCCGACAACCACGGCGAGGGCGGCATCTTTGCCCTGTACAGCCTGGTCAAGCGCTGCGGCAAGTGGCTCATCATCCCCGCCATGCTGGGCGGCGCGGCGCTCCTCGCCGACGGCATCCTGACGCCTGCCGTTACCGTCACCACGGCCATCGAGGGCCTGCGCACCATCCCGGCGGTCCATGCCGTGCTCGGTGACGACCAGGGTCGTGTCGTCGCCATCACGCTTGCCATCATCATCGCGCTCTTCTTGGTGCAGCGCATCGGCACGGCCAAGATCGGTCACGCCTTCGGCCCCATCATGACGCTGTGGTTTTTGTTCCTGGGCGGCACGGGCCTGTTCTTTGTCTGCCAGTATCCCGCGGTGCTGCTGTGCCTCAACCCGTTGCGTGGCATCGCTTTTCTGCTGAGCCCCAACAACCACGCGGGCATCATGATTCTGGGCAGCTGCTTCCTTGCCACCACCGGTGCCGAGGCGCTCTACTCCGACATGGGCCATGTGGGCCGCGGCAACATCTACGCCACCTGGCCGTTCGTTAAGTGCTGCCTGCTGCTGTCCTACATGGGCCAGGGCGCGTGGCTTATCAACAACGCCGGCAACCCGGAGCTCATGGGTATCGCCGACCTCAACCCCTTCTACCAGATGCTCGCCCCGGGTCTGCGCCCCTTTGCCGTCGGCCTTTCCACCGTCGCGGCCATCATCGCCTCGCAGGCGCTCATCACCGGCGCATTCTCGCTGGTGTCCGAGGCCAGCCGCCTGGACCTCATGCCGCATATGCAGGTCTTCTATCCTGCCGAGACCAAGGGCCAGCTCTACATCCCCATGGTCAACAACGTCATGCTCGTGGGCTGCGTCGTCGTGGTGCTGCTGTTCCAGAACTCGGCGCACATGGAGGCCGCGTACGGCCTGGCCATTACCCTGACCATGATGTGCACGACAATGCTGCTCTTCTTCTATCTGCACGTGGAGCGCAATCTCAAGGTCGCGCCGTGGATCTTTGCTGCCTTCTTCCTTTTGCTCGAGGGTTTCTTCTTTGTGAGCTCGCTCACCAAGTTCTTCCACGGCGGCTACTTCACCATCCTTATGGCTGCACTCATCATGGGCATTATGGTGTGCTGGTACAACGGTACGGCGGTCGAGCAACGTCAGTTTACGCTGCTGCCGCTGCGCAGCTATCTGCCGCAGCTCAAACGCCTGCGCGACGACGATCGCTACGAGCTCATGAGCGACAACATCGTGTACCTGACCAAGGACACCAACACCGACTATATCGACCGCGATATCGTCTACTCGATTTTGGACAAGCACCCCAAGCGCGCTCGCGCCTGGTGGTTCGTGAATGTCGAGACCATGGAGGAGCCGCATACCTTTGCCTACTCGGTCGAGACGTTCGGCACCGACTACGTATTCCGCGTGCATCTGTACCTGGGCTATAAGATCAACCAGCGCGTCAATGCTTACCTGCGCCAGGTTGTTCAGGACCTGGCTGCCAGCGGCGAGCTGCCGGCGCAGACGCATGACTACTCGGTCTACAAGGACCCGGGCAACATCGGTACGTTTAAGTTCGTCATGATCCGCAAGCTGCTGGCGCCCGAAAGCGACGTGGAGCCCAGCGAGCGTACGGCCATCACGCTCAAGTACATCATCCGCCGCGCCGCCGGCACGCCTGCGCGCTGGTACGGCCTGGAGAACTCCAACGTGAGCTTTGAGTACGTGCCGCTGTTCACCAAGTTTAAGGCCGTGAGCAAGATGCAGCGCCTGGCTCCCGACGAGCGTCCGTAGGCGCCGACGGGCTGCATGGAGTTGGTTTTCGATGGACAAGATTGAGGCCGGGGAGGCAAACATGGATACAAAGGCGCTCGATGGCCGCGAGGCGGTGGTCGAAATGGTGCGTGAGGCGCGCGTCGACGCCGCCGAAGATCGGTTCTTTACGAATCGTGCCAACATGGACATGGCCGACCGCGTGATCTCGATCGTGGTGACGCTGCTTGTCGCGGCGTGCGTTTGCGCGCTGCTTGCGCACGTGCTGTTTGTCTAACGACCGCAGGTTGCAAAGGCTTTACACTTGGAGCCACCACAAGGGAAACCACCACAAAGGTGCCTGTCCCTTTGTGGTGGTTTTTGTTTTTGAGAGAGGGGCGGGGCGCTGATGGACGTCCGTGCGGACGGCGATATTGCCGAGAACTTTTGGTGGCGGCGTACAACGCTGACGCGTCGCACTCCTCTGTATGACGCCTGCGTATCGGCGGGGCTGCTGGTCGCAGCGACGATTGTGGGCGCGCTGCTCGACCATCCGGGTCTCGCGCCGAGCATCATGATCGTCTATGTGTTTGCCGTTCAGCTGTGCGCATTCTTTACCTGGAGTCGCCTGTATTGCTTGCTGAGCTCGGCTGCCGCCGTGGCGCTCTACAACTTCTTGTTTGTCGGCCCGCGCTACTCGCTGTCGTTTATCGACCGCGTCTATCCCGGCATGTTCTTCATCATGTTTGTGGTCTCGCTTGTGTCGAGCTCGATTGCGTTGGCCCTGCGCCGTGCCTTGGCACAGGCTGCCGCCAGCGACCGCCGCACGCATATGGTGCTCGAGACCAACCGCATGCTGCAGCGGTGCGCCGATCAGCAGCAGATTGTCCATGCCATGGCAACGCAGCTGGCGCGTCTTTCGGACTGTCCGGTCGTGTGGTACAGCGCCGACGCCGAGGGCGATGACCTACTGCCGCGTGCGACATACACGGCCGTGGGCGATGCCGCGCCGGTGCATGAACTGGCGCCGCAGATGCCGCCGCGGCTCTCGGCGTCCGCCTATGTGGGAACGCCACTCGATGCCACCTATGGCGGCTCGGCGTTTTATGGCATCTACCTGACGGTTCGCACGGGCGACGGCTTCGTCCGCTCGGGCGACCCCGCCTCGGTGGTGGGCGTGCTGGCTGTCGTTGCCGAGTCCGACGTGCTGACGCATGAGGAGCGGACACTTGCCGATGCCATCGTGAGCGAAGGCGAGCTGGCGCTCGATCGCGCCCGCGCCATGGAGGCCCGCGAGGAGGCGGCGGTGCTCGCCAAAAACGAGCAGCTGCGCGCCAACCTGCTGCGCTCCATTTCGCACGATCTGCGTACGCCGCTCACCAGTATTTCGGGCAATGCCGACGTGTTGCTCGACCAGGGCTCGACCGGCACGGCCGTGCTCGACGACCAGACACGCCGCGGCATGCTCCTATCCATTCGCTCGGACGCGCAATGGCTCAATGCCACCGTCGAGAACCTGCTCGCCATCACCAAGCTTGAGGGCGACGGCATGCATCTGTCGACTACGCTCGAGCTCATGGACGATATCGTCGAGGAGGCGCTGCGCCACGTAAACCCGGCCGTGCGCGAGCACGACCTTAAGGTGGTGGCGTGCGATGAGCCGGCGCTTGTCAACGTCGACGCGCGCCTGATGGTGCAGCTGGTGGTCAATCTGGTGAACAACGCCATCGCCTATACGCCTGCGGGCTCGCATATCGTAATCTCGATTGGCGTCCATGATGGATGCGTGGCGTGCTCGGTTGCTGATGATGGCCCGGGCATTGCGCCCGAGGACCGCGAGCGAATCTTTGAGTCGTTCTACACCGCCAACCATGGCCTGGCCGACAGCTGCCGCAGTGTGGGCTTGGGGCTTTCGCTCTGCCGCTCCATTGCGCTGGCACATGGCGGTAGCATAGAGGTTACCGCGGCGGACCCTCACGGTTCGGTCTTTACGATTGAGCTTCCCGCCGCCGACGTTTCGTTTGATAAGGAGTAGCGCTGTGCCGAACTCTGCCGTGAAACCGCTCATCTTGGTCGTTGAGGACGATCCCGCCGTCCGCAACCTTATCGTCGCCGCGCTCGAGGCGCACGGTTTGCGCCATATGGCTGTGGAGACCGCCCACGCCGCCATCGCCGCCGCTTCGTCGCAGGCGCCGAGCATTGTGCTGCTCGATCTGGGCCTGCCCGATATGGACGGCGTCAAGGTGGTGGAGTCGGTGCGCGCGTGGTCGGGCATGCCGATCATCGTGGTTTCGGCGCGCAGCGAGGACGCGGACAAGATCCGAGCGCTCGATGCCGGCGCCGATGACTACCTGACTAAGCCGTTTTCGGTCGAGGAGCTGCTCGCGCGCATTCGCACGACGCTCAGGCGTCTTTCGTATGCGCAAACGGGCGGCGTTGCCTCCGAGGGCTCGTTCGATACCGGCGAGTTGCATATCGATTTTGATGCCGGCATCGCCACGATGGATGGCGAGGAACTGCATTTGACGCCGATCGAGTACAAGCTCCTGTGCCTGCTGGCGCATAACGCCGACAAGGTGCTGACGCACCAGTTTATCCTGCACGAGATTTGGGGCACGGCAACTAAGAGCGACCTGGCGAGCCTGCGTGTCTTTATGGGCACGCTGCGCAAGAAGATCGAGTCCGACCCCGCGCATCCGCGCTATATCCAAACGCACGTGGGCATCGGTTACCGACTGGTCACCCAGGGATAGGTCGGCATCCGCCATCCCAATATGAATTGCGTTGAAATACGGTCTAAATTTGCCTAATTCCAGGCAAAACAGTCCGTATTCCACCGCAACTTTGTTATTTGCCCTTGGGCTTGCTGGCGTAGAACTTCTTCTTTTTGGGCTTACCTGCGCAGGCGGGCTTGCCGTCGCCGCGCGGCCCTCGGTCTCCGGCCTGCGCGTGCGCGGGCGCCGTTGCACGAGGCTTGCGGGCGTCGGGGTTGCGCAGTTCCTCGGTTCGCTCGGTAATCTCCTCGGCGCTAAAGCCGGCTTCGGCCATGGCGTCCTCGATGGGCAGGCGGCGCACGATATAGCAATGGTGCACCTTTTGGTTGCGTGCGAAGTCCTCGGGGATGGTCTGCGCCGTAATGTCCTCCAGCACAACGCCCGCGCGCGCGAGCTTGCGCGTCTCGGGGCGGAAGCCGCGCAGATTGCAGCTAAAGATGGCATGACCGCCCTGTGCGAGCAGGCGCGACACGCCGGCCAAAAGCTCAACATGGTCGCGCTGGACATCCCAGGTACGGCGGCCCATCTTGGACGAGTTCGAAAACGTGGGCGGGTCGACAAAGATCAGGTCCCAGCGGTTGCGCGTCTGACGCTGGTCGCGAATCCAGGCGAGCACGTCGTCGCGCACAAAGTGATGCTGCGGGCCCACAAAGCCGTTCTGACGCATATTGCGCTCGGCCCAGTCCAGATAGGTGTTCGAGAGGTCGACCGTCACGGTCTCCTCGACGCCGCCGTCTGCCGCATAGCAGGTGGCAGTGCCGGTGTAGGCAAACAGGTTGAGGAAGCGGCGCGCCTGCTTGGCGTGCTCGCGCACTAGGTTGCGGGTGACGCGGTGGTCCAAGAAGATGCCCACGTCCAGATAGTCGTCAAAGTTGACGGCAAAGGTAAGGCCGCCCTCCTCGATGAGCGGCAGGCGACGGCGCGCGATGTTGGCGCGCTCGCCCGGGCCGCCCTTGCCGGCGCCCTGCTTGCCGTACTGCGAGCCGCCGCGCGAACGCATGCGGGCCTTGGCGTGCACGTGCTCGGCCGGAACATCCAGGATGCGCGGCGCGATGGCCAAGATGTCGAGCATGCGGGCCTGGGCCAGCGCAGGATCGATGGTCTTGGGTGCGGCGTATTCGGCGATGACGAGCCAGCGGCCCGGCGTCTGCGGGCAGCCCTCGTACAGGTCGATGGCGGCGGAGTAGTCGGGCAGGTCGGCATCGTAGACGCGGTAGCAGCTCACGCCCTCGCGCTTTGCCCATTTGCGACGCAGGCGGGCGTTCTTGCGCAGGCGGTTGGCGAACTGCTCAGACTCGGGGATGAGCACGGGCAGCGGCTTGCCGTCGCCCAGATCGAGCGTGGCGGCGGGTTCGGGCATGGGGGTGTTGGCGGCTTCGCCTTGGGCATCTGCGGTCTGCTCCTCGGCATCTGCGCTGGTCGCAGCTTCGAATGCCGCGGCAGCATGATCGAGCGAGGGCCAAACCTCAAGAGCCGCCTCCTCGTTATTGGGCATGACGGCGATCGAGCGCTCGGGCTCGGCATGGAGCGCACGGGCCATAAGGCCATCGCGGGTGAGTGCGGCGACCGGTGCCGAAGCGAGCTCGGGCGCGCGGCGCAGCTCGCCGACCAGCGTCATGGCATCGTGCATGAGCGAAAGCGGGGTCTCGGTCGTGTCCGCGACCAGGGCGGCACCGGCAACGGCACCTGCGTGGTCCAGCACGGTGGCGGACTTGGCGGCGCAAAAATCGACAAAGCGCTTGTAGCCGGCACACTTGACCATGCGCTCAGCGGTCTTGCGGGCGGCAGGGTCAATGTCTACGGCAACGATGCGCGCCTGGCGTTCGCGCGCCGCCGCCTCGCGCCCGCGCGCCTCGGCAAGCAGCTGCTCCCACAGGGCGGCATCGTGCAGCTGCCAGCCCTCAAAGCCCCAGCGCTCGCGTGCGACGCCCGGGGCGCGGTCGGTCAGAATGTTCACGGCCTCCAGCAGCAGGCCGCCGCCGGCGCACGAGGCATCGATCAGCGTGGGAAGGGCTTCGTTCTCGTAATCGTCGGCCGTCAGCTCGCGCTCGCATAGTGCGGTCCAGCCGACCTGCGCCAGCACCAGGGCGGCGTAGTCGGGGCGCAACACGTGTGCGCCCTCGCCGGCACGAGTCGCAGCGGGCGGCAGGCGTTTGAACAGCGGGTCGCCCGAAAGGTCTAGGCTTATGCTCGCGCGGCGCTGGCGCAGCGAAAGCAGTAGGTGAACATCGGGGTCGGCGGCATCGACATCGGCGCGACGTCCCGTGGTCTCGGCCAGGCGGTCGCACAGCGCGTCTTTGGCACGCAGGGCCGAGAAGCGCGTGTTGCGCAGCTGCTCGGTCACGCCGCGGGCGGTAATGGCGATGGTGGCGCCGGGGCGGATGATGGTCTCCCAGGCGATGTCGTAAACGCTGTCGTACAACTCATCGGCATCCTGTGCCCCAAAGCGCCCGAGCACCACAAACACGCGGCTGGCCAGGCGCGACCACAGGCAGGCGCGGTAGCCTTCTTCGAGCTCGCCCTCAAATGTAGCGCGGCCCTTCAGGCGGCGGACATGCGAAAGCCCGAGGCGTTTAAGCTCATCGGCGAGTGCGGACTCAAAGCCCTCGGGGCAGCTTGCGTAAAATTCCATGGGTGACCTCTCTGGTTGCGTCGCTCCATTATATGATGGATGCTTCGTTTGCCCTTATCCTCGAAAGGAACCCATATGATTGATGCGTGTCCCGAACCCGCTGTGCTCTTTTTTGACGTGGACGGCACGCTGACGTCGTTCGATCCCGACGATATGACCGATAAGGACTTCAATGCAATCCATCCGTCGAAGGCCGTTGTCGATGCATTTGGTCGCCTGCGCAATGCGGGTCACCAGGCATTTATCTGCACGGGTCGCCCCTTGTGGCTGATTGCCGATGGCCTGCGCGCGCTGAACCCGGCGGGTATCGTTGCCATGGCGGGGGCCACGCTCGAGGTCGAGGGCCGCGTGGCACACGAGGACTGCATTGACGAGGACATTGTTGAGGAGCTCGCGCGTCGCATTACTGTGGCGGGCGGCGAGGCATTGTTCGAGACGAACGGTGCCACCTATTCACTTGAGCCAGTTGGTGTCGAACAGTCATTTCTGCTAGGCGCCGGCGTGGTGCATGGCACCGATCAGATGCGCATCGATGGCCGCTTGCGCGTAGGCAAGGTGTGCATTAACGCGTACGACCTGGCTCGCGTAGCCAACGATGACGGCTTTATCGAGCGCGAGTTTGAGCTGTGCAACACCGGTGGTCAGAATCGCGAGCTGAGCCCCAAGGGCATCGACAAGGGCGTGGGCGTGGCGCGAGCGCTGGAATACCTGGGTCGCACCGGCAACGCGCGCACCTTTGGCTTTGGCGATTCCGGCAACGATCTGGGTATGCTCGCCGCCGTCGAGACGGCTGTAGCCATGGGCAACGCCATGCCCGAGGTCAAGGCAGTCGCCGACTACGTGACCGACGATGTCGCACACGATGGCACCGTCACAGCGATGCAACATTTCGGCCTCATCTAATGAATCTCGCCTTCTGACGTTTGCTCAAACTGCGACTCTTTGCTTTTGCATGCTCAATCGATTTATCAATCCAAATACTGAGGTGTTTATACCGTTCGCCGAGAAGATAAAAAACCGCAGTTCACGCCTTGATAAACGTAGGTAAAGTGTTTAGCAGTTTACCGGCCGTGTGCAAGCGAAAGGAATCAGGCAGATGGCAATCAAGGTGTTCGCTGACGGTGCAAACCTCGAGGGCATGCTCGACATGTACGAGAACGGCAACGTTCAGGGTTTCACGACCAACCCGTCCCTTATGAAGAAGGGCGGCGTGACGGATTACCGCGCGTTTGCCAAGGAGGTCCTGACCCACATCACCGATGTGTCCGTCTCGTTTGAGGTCTTTGCCGACGACGTCGAGACCATGGAGGTCGAGGCCCGCGAGATCGCTACCTGGGCCGAGAACGTCTACGTCAAGATTCCGTGCGTGACCACCAAGGGCGAGTCCACGGCCGAGCTGGTGCGCAAGCTTTCCACCGACGGCATCAAGGTCAACGTCACCACCATCTTTACGCCCGCGCAGGTCGACGAGATGGTCGAGGCCATTGACGCCGAAACGCCGTCCATCATCTCGCTTTTTGCCGGCCGTATCGCCGATACCGGTGTCGACCCCATTCCGTTTATGACGGAGTCGGTCAAGAAGGCCGCCGCCAAGCCCAGCTGCGAGGTCCTGTGGGCGTCCACGCGTGAGCTTATCAATATTTACCAGGCGGAAGGATGCGGTTGCCAGATCATCACGGTGCCCAACGGCATCCTGGCCAAGCGCAAGAACATCGGTCGCGATCCGTACGAGGTCTCGCTCGATACCGTGCGTGGCTTTGCCAAGGATATCGCCGCTTTGGGCTTCCATATCTTGCCGTAACGCGAACACTGGCTGCGCCGCGGGTTGTTCGCCCCGGCCTTTCCTTTCCCTATCGCTCACGCGCTTCGCGAGGGCCGCGCTAGGCAAAGGAAAGGCCGGGGCTGCCGACACGAGCTTGCCGGCAAGTTAGCACTCGGCTTCCATATCCTGCCGTAGGCAAAGGTACCCCCGCCTGCGACGTGCAAAATTGAGAGTATTCAGCAAGGTAAAGGCTTTTACCTTGCTGGTTGAAGCACGGAACAGCCCCCGTTTTGGCTCTGACGACGCTAAAACGGGGGCTGTTTGTGACTTTATTGCCTCTGAGGGGCGTTCGGAGCGGCGGAAATTGCAGAATACTCGCGATTTTGCACGCTGCTACAGGGGGTACCCTTGCTTTGGCGGTTTATTTCCCCTGCACCATGGTGAGGGAGATCTTCTTGCGGTCGCGATCGACCTTCTCGACCCATACCTTGACCGTGTCGCCGACGCGCACCACGTCGCTGGGGTGCTTGACGAAGCGGTTGGCCAGCTTGGAGATGTGTACGAGGCCGTCCTGGTGCACGCCCACGTCGACGAAGGCGCCAAAGTCGACGACGTTGCGCACCGTGCCCTTGAGCTCCATGCCGGGCTCCAGGTCGTCAATAGAAAGTGCCGAGCGGCTAAAGACCACCTCGGGCGCGTCGTCGCGCGGGTCGCGGCCGGGCTTCTTGAGCTCGTTGACAATGTCGATGAGCGTCAGGGTGCCGCAGTCCAGGTCGCTTGCCAGCGCCGAGATGCTGCCCAGGCGGCGCTCGATGTCGGGCACGCCGCCGCGGCTGAGCTCGCTTGCCGCAACGCCGGTGCGCTCCAGGACGGCCGTGGCCACCTCGTAGCTCTCGGGGTGGACGCTTGTCGCGTCGAGCGGGTTCTTGCCGCCGCTGATGCGCAAAAAGCCCGCTGCGTTGAGATATGCCTTGGGTCCCAGCTTGGGGACCTTCTTGAGTTGCCGGCGATCGGTAAAGGCGCCGTTTTCCTCGCGATAGGCCACGATGTTCTTGGCCACGCTCGGCGTGATACCAGATACGTAGCCCAGCAGGCTCGCGCTCGCGGTGTTGACGTCGACGCCCACGCGGTTGACGACGTCCTCCACCACGTGGCCCAGGGTGCGCGAAAGCTCGGTCTGGTCAAGGTCGTGCTGGTATTGGCCCACGCCGATGGACTGGGGCGGAATCTTGACGAGCTCTGCCAGCGGGTCCTGCAGGCGGCGGCCCAGGCTCATGGCGCCGCGCACGGTGACGTCCAGGTCGGGATATTCCTGGCTGGCGAGCTCGGACGCGGAGTACACCGACGCGCCGGCCTCGTTAACGATGGTGTAGCGAAGGCTGGGCGCCTGCTCGGCAATGAACTCCGAGACGACTTCTTCGGTCTCGCGGCTGGCGGTGCCGTTGCCGATGACGATGGTGTTGACGCCGTCCTTCTTGACGAGGCGGGCGAGCTCACGCTTGGTGCCGGCGACGTCGTGGCGCGGCTTGGTGGGGTAGACCACGCCGTGGTCGAGCAGCTTGCCGGTCTCATCCATGACGGCGACCTTACAGCCGGTGCGGTAGCCCGGGTCGAGCGCGAGCACGCGGGCGCCGCGCACGGGGCGCGCCGAGAGCAGCCCCTCGAGATTCTTGGCAAAGACGTTGATGGCCTCGGTCTGCGCGCGAACGGTGAGTTTGGCGCGGGCTTCGCGCTCCAGCGAGGGAGCCATGAGGCGCTTGTAGCCGTCGGCGATAGCGGCGTCAAAGACGGGCGCGAACACGCCCTGGCGACGGGGCCAGCGGCTGCCGAGGCGCGCCGTGGCGGCAGCGCCGTCGACGTTCACGCGCACGCGGAGCTTGCCCTCGCGCTCACCGCGGTCGATAGCCAGCACGCGGTGGTTGGGGATGCGGCGCAGCGGTTCGTCATAGCTGTAGTACGGCTCGTAGGGGGTCTTCTCGGCGGGGTCGGTGGCCTCAACGACGATGTCGGCGGTGTTTTGCGTAAAGGCGCGCAGATCGGCGACGTTCTCGGGGTCCTCGGCCACCGTCTCGGCCACGATATCAGCTGCGCCGGCGAGCGCCTTCTCGGGCGTGTCGAAGCCGGCCTCCTCGTTGATGTATGCCGCGGCGGCGTCGAGTGCGCTGCCCTTGGCCGAGGCCTGCATGATGATCATCTTGGCGAGCGGCTCCAGGCCGGCCTCGCGGGCCTTTTGCGCGCGGGTCATGCGCTTCTTTCGGTAGGGCTTGTAGAGGTCCTCGACACGCTGGAGCTGCGTGGCCTCGCGGATCTGCTGCTCGAGCTCGGGCGTGAGCTTGCCCTGGGCGTCGATGAGCAGCATGACGTCTTCTTTGCGCTGCTCAAGATTGCGCAGGTAGGACAGGCGCTCGTCGAGGGCGCGTAGGGCGACGTCGTCCATGCCACCGGTGGCTTCCTTGCGGTAGCGCGAGATAAAGGGGATGGTGTTGCCCTCGTCGATGAGCTTGACGGCCGCCTCGATGTTGGCGGCCTTAAGGTTGAGCTCGCGGGCGAGCTGGGCGATAAGATCCATGAAACTCCTTGCGTTTGAGGTGCGTTTGCGGCACAGGGCTACCAAGGATACCACCCGTCCCAAAAGACTGTTTTGGGGCCGCGCCATGAAAACGGCCTATCTACTACGTTTGAACCGTGTGGGTCGACCATCCCCCGGTTTTCCGAAAATGCGCAAGCCATTTACCTGCGGTTTTTATTTCGCGAAATTCGGTATGGATGAGGGTGATTGGTTAAACGTAGTAGATAGGCCCATTTCGTGGCGAACGAATCAATCCGAGGTACAAAATGGCTCCTGCTCCAGAAAAATCGTCGGCAAGGTAGCAAAATGCCCCGCGGGCAGGAGGATGCTCGTGGGGCAAAGAAGAGGGGCTTATTTGTGACGGACCGAGGGACTCGGCATGGGGTTTCTGCCGCGGCCGCTCTTAAGGCATTACAGCTCGACGAGCTGGCCGGTCTCGGCGGCCTCCTTGATGGCGTTGAGAAGCGTGAGCGTCTTGACGTTGTCGGCCGGCGTCACGACGGGCTCGACCTCGCGGCGGACAACCTTTACAAAGTGCTTGAGCTGCATCTTGTGCGGCAGCGCTGGGTCGACGGCCGGAATCTCCATCTGCAGCGGCTTGTGCCAGTTGGAGGCGCCGTCGTAGGAGAACTGGTGCAGGCGGGGCAGCGAAAGGGCGCCCAAGGTTCCGCCGATAAAGTAGGCGTCGGCGTCGAAGGGACGGTACTGCGGATCCTCGCGAGCGGTCGCCTCCCAGTTCCAGGGGCTGGCGGTGGCGTCGGAGATGGTCATGCTCGCGAGCGCGCCGTCGGCAAAGCGAACGTTGACCACGGCGGAGTCCTCGGTCTCAAAACCGCGGGCGGCGCTGGACTGCATGCCCTGGACGGCAATGGGCTCGCCCAGCAGGTAGCGGAGCAGGTCGACGTCGTGCACCAGGTTGACCAGGATCGGGCCGGCACCCTTCTTGCGGCGCCACTCGACGTCAAAGTACTCGTCGTTCTTATAGATCATGTAGTGGAAGCTCGACACGGTGAGCTTGCCCAGCTCGCCGGACTCGATGATCTCCTTGGCCTTGTTGACGAAGGGGTTGTGGCGACGGTGCTGGCCCACGAGCACGGGCACACCGGCGGTCTCGGCCTCGGCGGCGAAGGCCTGGGCATCCTCGAGATCGTTGGAGATCGGCTTTTCGACCAGCGGCACGATGTTGCGCTTCACGGCCTCGCGGGCAACGCCCAGATGCAGGTCGTTGGGGGTGGCGATGATGACGGCCTCGGGCTTGACCTCGTCCATCATCTGGGCGGGATCGGTATAAAACGGCGCGCCGGCGGCCTCGGCCGTGGCGCGGGCGCCCTCAAAGGCGTCGGCGATGGCGACGAGCTCGGCCTCGGGCTCCTCGGTGACAAAGCGGATGTGGTTGCGGCCCATGGCGCCGGCGCCGATAACGGCAATGCGGACGGGGTTGAGCTCAGACATTTCGACTCCTTAATACTGGTGGCGGTGGAATGCGACAAAGGGACTGTCCCTTTGTCGCATCGGTAAAACTAGGCGGACTTCTTCTTGCTGTCGGAGACCATCATGTAGACGGTGAGCACGACGGCGATGGCGGCGATCACGATGGCGCCGTAGAAGGACTGCTGGTAGGCGGCACTGCCGGCCTCGGCGTGATACAGCACGGCAGTGATGGGCTGGCTGATCCAGGTGGAAGCGGCGTAGCCCAGGAACATGATGCCGTAGTTGACGCCGATGTTGCTGGTGCCAAAGGCGCCACCGGTGAGCGGCGGGTAGATGACGAGCAGGGCGCCAAAGCTAAAGCCGAGCAGGGCGAGCGCCACAAAGAACATGCTCTGCGTAAAGCTCATCGACATGATGACGAGCGCGACGATGGTGACGACCAGGCTGATGAGCAGCGACTTGTAGGCGCCGAGCTTGTCGATGATCTGGCCAAAGGACAGACGGCCGACCAGGTTGGCGCAGGTGTTGACGGAGACCACCACACCGCCGAGGGCGACGGCTGCGGCGCTCGTGGGGTCGGCGAAGAGCTGGACGGCGGCGATGGAGGCAACCTTGCCCACGAGCAGGGTACCCGCGGTGGCGGCAAAGGCGAAGGTGGCGATGAGGACCCAGAAGCGCGGGGTTTTGACCATCTCGCCCGGGGTGAGGTCGCCGAAGGTGCCGGCGTGCGCGCCGCCCTTGGGGGCCTCGAAGCCCTCGGGCAGCCAACCGGCCTCGGGGGCCTTCAGGAACAGGGCGGAGGCGGCGATCGCCACAAAGAAGATGACGCCGAGTGCCTTAAGGGCGCCAAAGATGCCAAGGCTCGGGATGAGCAGCGAGGCGAGCACCGGGGACAGCACGGCGGGGCCGGCGGTCGAAGCGGCCAGGGTGATGCCGGAGGCGAGGCCCTTTTTGTCGATGAACCACTTTTGGCCGGTGGTGAGCGCGGGGTTGTAGCCCAGGCCGTTGCCGATGGCGGCGACGAGCGAGAACCACAGGTAGAACTGCCACGGCTCGGTGACGGTGCCGGACATGAACCAGCCCACGCCGTAGCACACGGCGGCAGCGATCACGACGTTGCGCGGGCCGATCTTATCGGAGATGCGGCCGGCGAAGATGCCCGTCACGGCCATGATGGTCTGAAAGACCGGGAAGGCCCAGGTAAGAGCGCTGGACCACTCGGGATAGACGGCGAGCAGGTTCTTGCTCACAACGGAATACAGCGCGATGGAGCTGATGAAGAACATGGTGACGCACGCGGCGGAAAGCACGACGGCGCGACCCTTGTTGGAGTTGGTGGAAGCCATTGGACTCTTTCTAATCGATACGGGGGAGGGGAGGGGCAAACGCCGCCTAGGTGCTTGCCACGCGTCCCTTTCTACCGGGCTTGTTTACTGGTCAGTCGGCTTTGCGACGCCAGACTCATCGGACCAGAGCTCGACGCCCTTGTTCTTAAGATAGTTGTCGGCATAGGCGCGACGGCCGCCGGGCTTGGCGGTGAGGTCGCCCATCATGTTGGAGAAGCCGCCGTCGACCTTGATGGCGTCGCCGGTGGTAAAGTCTGAGCGCGTGGACGCCAGGAACATGACGGCGTTGGCGATATCGCTGACCTCGCCGATGCGACGCGCGGCGATGAGGCGGCTGCGGCTCTTCTCGACCTCGGGATCGGCGTAAAAGCTTGCCGACATGGGTGTCTTGACAAAGCAGGGCTCGACGCAGTTGGAACGCACGCCGTAGGGACCCCACTCGGCAGCCAGCATCTTGGACATCATGTTGACGCCCGCCTTGGTGGAGCTGTACACGCCCGAGAACGTTTCGGGGGAGTGACTGGCGACGGTGGAGATGTGAACCAGGCGGCCCTGGCCGGCCTTGATCATCTCGCGACCAAAGCGCTGCGAGGTGATGAAGTAGCCGGTGAGGTTGACGTTGAGCACCTGCTCCCAGTCACTCAGCGGCAGGTCCTCCATGGCTGCGAAGCGCAGGATGCCGGCGGTGTTGACGAGAACGTCGACGCGGCCGAAGTTGGCGATGGTGGCGTCGACGGCGGCCTGAACCTCGGCCTCGTCGGTGGCGTTCATCTTGTAGCCCTCGGCATGGATGCCAAACTCGGCAGCGAGGTCGGCGGCAGCGGCCTTGACCTTCTCCTCGTCCAGGTCGAGCAGGACGACGTTGGCGCCATTGCGGGCGAACTCGCGGCAAATCTCGACGCCCATGCCGCCGAGCGCTCCAGTCACAGCGCAGACATCGCCCTCGAGCTTAAGCCAATTGCTCATAGGAACTTCCCTTCTTATGCCTCCCGGTGGGTCGCTCCCATTAACCGACCCACGTGGTTTTCGCTGGTTATCGTATGCTTTGCATTTGCGCAGGTGAATTGCATATTTGTTAGAATGGCGTTAACCATAGGTATACACTGTGCGATGCAGTTTATTCTCAATTGAGCGCATGACCTGCGAAAACAACCTCCTGTGGCACCATGTGGCCACGGGCGCGAAAACGGGAGATTGACGTGTACGATCGACGACTTGAGGCCATATCGGCCGCTGCGGAGCTGGGAAGCTTCTCGCGTGCGGCGGCACAATTGCGCGTGTCGACTCCGGCGCTCGTCAAGCAGGTGTCGGGCTTCGAGGCCGAGTTCGGCATCACGCTGTTCGAACGCTCGCACTCGGGCGTCAAAGTGACGCCGGCCGGCGCACTACTGGTGGACGACGCGCGCTCGATCATGCGGCAGTCCGAGGACGCGCTGCGCCGTGCCCGACGCGCGGCGGGCGATGGCGGTGCCGTGCGCCTGGGCGTGTCGATGATGTGCCCGGGGCGCCAAACGCTGTCGATGTGGTCGGGCATCCACGATCTGGAACCGTCGCTGCGATTTGAAATCGTGCCGGTAAGCGATCTCTACGACGAGCGCGAGACCGTCATGCGTAGCTTGGGCCGCGAGGTCGATGTGGTGCAATCGAGTTTTTCTACCCCACGCTGGGGTGATGCCTGCCAAAAGCTCCGCATTGTCAACGTGCCGTTTTATATCGATCTGCCGCGCACGAGCCCGCTGGCGCGCAAGAATCGCATTACGGTTGCCGACTTGGAGGGTATGCGTCTGCGCGTACTGCGCCACGGCAACGACGCCATGGACAGCCTGCGCATCGATCTTTTGGCCGATGGCGGCGTGGACGTGATCGACGTGGACAGTTTTGACTTTGCGCTCTTTAACGAGGCGGAGGAAAAGGGCGACGCGGTGCTCACCTGCGGCGCATGGTCGGGCGTGCACCCGGCTTTTGTAGGCGTGCCGTTCCTATGTGGCCGCGAGGTGCCGGTCTTCTTGCACTACCCGCTCGAGCCCACCCTCCAAGTACAAAAATTCGTCAACGCCATGGCCCAGCTTCTCACCTAGCTCACCTGGGACGGGGCTCTTTTAGTTACTTCGAGGATGATTTTTCTGGGACGGGGATTAAATAATCATTGTGTACCGAATGATTATTTAATCCCCGTCCCAGAAAAATCATCCTTACAAAACGAGGCCCTGGCCAAATGGCCAGGGCCTCGCAAACTTTTATTCCGTTCTAAACGACGGCCCGCCTGGGGGTCCTCCGTGAAACAAACCTACCTACTCCAGCTCAAACGCGCCGGTGTACAGCTGGTAGTAATACCCGCGCTTAGCGATCAGCTCGTCGTGGTTGCCGCGCTCGATGATGCGACCGTGGTCCAGACAGATGATCGCGTCGGAGTTGCGCACGGTGGACAGGCGGTGCGCGATGACAAACGTCGTGCGGCCCTCCATGAGCTTGTCCATGCCGGCCTGCACGATGGCCTCGGTGCGGGTGTCGATGCTCGACGTGGCCTCGTCCAGAATCATCGCCGGCGGATCGGCCACGGCGGCGCGCGCGATCGAAATCAGCTGGCGCTGGCCTTGCGACAGCTGGGCACCGTTGCCGGTGAGCATGGTGTCGTAGCCGTCGGGCAGGCGGGTGATAAAGTCGTCGGCGCCGGCGAGCTTTGCCGCCGCGATGCACTCCTCGTCGGTGGCGCTCAGGTTGCCGTAGCGGATGTTATCCATCACGGTGCCAGTGAACAGGTTCACGTCCTGCAGCACCACGCCCAGCGAGCGGCGTAGATCGGCCTTGCGAATCTTGTTGACGTTGATGCCGTCGTAGCGGATCTTGCCGTCGGCAATGTCGTAGAAGCGGTTGATGAGGTTGGTGATGGTCGTTTTGCCGGCGCCGGTGGCGCCGACAAACGCGACCTTCTGACCCGGCTTGGCAAACACGGACACGCCGTGCAGTACCTCATGGTCGGGCGTGTAGCCAAAGTCGACGTTGTCCATGACCAGGTCGCCGCGCAACGGCACGTACTCGATCTCGCCGGTTGCACGGTGCGGGTGTTTCCATGCCCACATGCCGGTGTGGTGGTCGGCTTCCTCGAACTCCCAGGTCTCGGGGTTCACCTGCGCGTTGACGAGCGTCACGTAGCCTTCGTCGGCCTCGGCCTTCTCGTCGATGAGCTCAAAGATGCGGTCGGCGCCGGCGAGGCCCATGACCACGGCGTTAATCTGCTGCGAGATCTGGCCGATCTGTCCGCAGAACTGCTTGGTCATGTTGAGGAACGGCACCACGACGGCGATGGACAGCGCCATACCCGAGATGCTCAGGTTGGGCACGCCCAGCGCCAGGAAAATGCCGCCTGCCAGTGCGACCAGCACGTAGAGCAGGTTGCCCAGGTTCATAAGGATAGGCATGAGGATGTTGGCGTACATGTTGGCCTTCTGCGAGACCTCGAAGAGCTTTTCGTTGCGCTCGTCAAAATCGGCCTCGGCGGCAGACTCGTGGCAGAATGCCTTGACGACCTTCTGACCGTTCATGACTTCCTCAATATGGCCCTCGACCACGCCGAGTTCGGTCTGCTGCGCAATGAAGAAGCGCGCGGAGTTGGAGCCGAGCAGCTTGGTCATAAAGGTCATAAAGGCGACGCCGGCGATGATGACCAGGCACATCCACACGCTGTAGTACAGCATGATAAAGAACACCGTGACGATGATGATGATCGTCATGAGCAGGTTGGGCAGCGACTGACTGATCATCTGGCGCAGCGTATCGATGTCGTTGGTGTAGTGGCTCATGATATCGCCGCGCTGGTGCGTGTCGAAGTAGCGGATCGGCAGGTCCTGCATGCGGTTGAACATCATCTCGCGCAGCTTCTCCAGCGAGCCCTGCGTGACGATAGCCATGGCGCGGTTCCAGAACAGTGAGGACAGGACACCGACGCCGTAGATGCAGGCGAGGGTGGTCACGAGCTGCAGAATCTTGGGCTGTGCGGCTTCCCAATCGCCCGACTGCCACGATTCGCTAATAATCTGCAGGGCGCTCTGCAGGAAGGTCGCGCCGATGGAGTTGATGATGGCGCAGAGCACCACGCCGGCGACGACAAGGGGCAAAAGCACGGGATAGAAGCCAAAGAGCGTCTTGATGAGGCGCGACATGGTGCCGCCCTTACGGTTGAGCGCGCGCTCGGCGGTCGTTGCCTTACTCATGTGCCTCGCCTCCTTCCTGGGTCTGAGCTTGCGTTGCGGATGCCTCGGTGTCGGCCTCGACGGCCCCTTCGCCCTCGGCAGACATCTTGTTTTGCGAGGTAAAGGTCTCGCGGTAGATCTCGCTCGTCTTGAGTAGCTCGTCATGGTTGCCGATCTGCGCGATGTGGCCGCCCTCCATGACGATGATGCGGTCTGCGTCCTGCACGGAGCTGATGCGCTGGGCGATGATGAGCTTGGTCGTGTTGGGCAGATAGCTTGCCAGTCCTGCGCGGATCTTGGCGTCGGTCTTGGTGTCGACGGCGCTGGTGGAGTCGTCCAGGATCAAGATCTTGGGGCGACGCAGCAGGGCGCGTGCAATGCACAGGCGCTGCTTCTGACCGCCCGAAACATTGGAGCCGCCCTGTTCGATCCAGGTGCCGTAGCCCTTGGGGAAACCGTCGACAAACTCGTCGGCGCAGGCCAGATGCGCTGCCTCGCGGACTTCCTCGTCGGTGGCGTTCGGGTCACCCCAACGCAGGTTCTCGGCGATGGTGCCGCTAAACAGCACGTTTTTCTGCAGCACCATGGCGACCTGGTGACGCAGCGCGTCCAGGTCGTAGTCGCGCACGTCCACGCCGCCCACGCGCACAGCGCCTTCGGTGGTGTCGTACAGGCGGGCGATGAGGTTAACGAGCGTGGACTTGGCCGAGCCGGTGCCGCCGATGATGCCGATGGTCTCGCCGCTCGTAATGTGCAGGTCGATATCGTCGAGCGCCTGGCGCTTCGCATGCTTGGAATACTTAAAGCTCACGTGGTCAAAGTCGATGGAACCGTCGGCAACCTCGAGCACGGGCTCGGCGGGATCGGCGATCGTGGGCTCGGCGGCCAGCACCTCAGCAATGCGGTGTGCCGATTCGTCGGCCATGGTCACCATGACAAAGATCATCGACAGCTGCATCAGGCTCATGAGAATCTGGAAACCATAGGTAAAGGTCGAGGAGAGCTGGCCCACGTCGAACAGCGTGCCCTGGCTCGTGATGATGAGCTTGGAGCCCAGGTAGATGATGACGACAAACGCGCCGTTGACGCAGATGTTCATCATGGGGTTGTTAAAGGCGAGCAGCTTCTCGGCGCGGGTGAAGTCCATCTGGACGTCGCGCGCGGCGGTCGCGAACTTCTCCTTCTCAAAGTCTTCGCGCACATAGCTCTTGACCACGCGCATGCCGGTGACGTTTTCCTCGACGGACTCGTTAAGGGCATCGTACTTGTGGAACACGCGCGAGAAGATGGGGCGCACCTTAAAGATGATAAAGAACAGTCCAAAGCCCAGCAGCGGAATGATGACCAGGTAGACCATGGCGACGCTGCCGCCCATGATAAACGCCATGGTAAAGGCGAAGATCAATACCAGCGGCGCGCGCACGGCGATACGGATGATCATCATAAAGGCCTGCTGCACGTTGTTGATATCGGTGGTCAGGCGCGTGACGAGCGAGGAGCTCGAGAACTCATCGATGTTGGCAAAGCTGAACGTCTGGATCTTGTAGAACAGGTCGTGACGCAGGTTCTTGGCGAATCCGCAGCTCGCATGGCTGCAGGTGACGCCGGCCGCGGCGCCAAAAGCAAGCGACGTCAGCGCGATGAGCACCAAAAAGCCTGCGGTGGGAAGCATCTCGGCTACGGTGGCGCCGTCTTTGATAGCGTCGATCAGGTTGGCGGTGATAAATGGAATCAGCATCTCGCAGAGCACCTCGCCAAGCACGAGCAGCGGCGTGGCAACAGTGACTTTCATATAGTCGCGGATGCTTCCCATGAGGGTTTTAATCATCCAGTTCCTCCCAGGTTACGCGGATTTTATCGAGCATTTCGGCGAGGTCCTCGCGCTCGTCGTGGGTGAGCGCGCTAAAGGCCCGTTCTCTAAAGCGGATGCGGGCTGCCTGGTCGATGCGGGCGTTTTCCCGGCCGGTTTCGGTCAGGCGAATGGTGAGTTGCCGTCGATCCTTGGGGTTACGGCTGCGCTCGATGAGGCCGTTGAGCTCGAGCTTGGACAGGATCTCGGAAAGCGATCCCGGCTTGAGGTCAAAGTGCATGCCGAGCTCCTGCTGCGACATCTCGCCGCCGGGCTGCTTGGCCAGCAGGCAGATGATGGGCGCCTTGCCGGACACGCCTCCGCCATGAAAGTGCATGTAATGGCCGCAAAAGCCCAGGCCATTGAGGATGCGCTTGGCAAGCTTATCCTGCTCGCTCATCGCGGGCGGCTGGTCTGCCGGCTGCGAGGGGTCGCCGCCGGGTTCGTGCGGATAGACGAGTGGTTCAACACACATGTCGCTGCATTGCTCCTTTCTTTAGTTAGGTAGAGGGATTGTTTTGTACCTAAGTGATTCTAGAGGTACCTAACTGATTGTCAAGGTACCGAATTGATTTTGATTGGTGCAAGGGTGGCAGGCTACTTTGCACCATGTGCAAAGCCTTCTAAGGCCAAGTTTCTGCAATAAGAAGCATCAGAAAAATTCTAAGAACAAAATAGCGCCCAAACTTGGTCTTACATCCGAAGGGAAGACTTAGATTGCGCTGCGCTACACTAAGTCGCACTATGGCGCCGCCGCGCCCGACCCAAGGGGGACACTCATGAAGAACACTCAGCTGCTGCTGATTAACGATATGTGCGGCTACGGCAAGGTCGCGCTTTCCGCCATGCTGCCGGTGCTGTCGCACATGGGCTACCGTATCCATAACTTGCCGACGGCACTTGTGTCCGATACGCTCAACTATCCCAAGTTCTACATCCACGACACCACGGAGTACGTGCGTCAGAGTCTTGCCATCTGGGAAGAGCTCGGCTTTGAGTTCGACGCCATCTCGACCGGCTTTATCGTGACTGAGGAAGAGACGCGCATCATCTCGGACTTTTGCCACCGCCGCGCGCAAAAGGGCACCAAGGTGTTCGTCGACCCCATCATGGGCGACAACGGCAAGCTCTATGCCGGTGTGCCCGAGTCCACGATTGGCCTTATGCGCAGCCTGGTCGAATGCGCCGACTATGCGGTGCCCAACTATACCGAGGCATGCCTACTCACCGATACGCCTATCGTCGAAGAGATTACGGCTGATGAGGCTCATGCACTCGTAGACGCCATGCTCGCGCTGGGCACCAGGTCGGTGGTCATTACGAGCGCCAAGGTGGACGGCAAGAACGCCGTGGTGGGCTATGACCATGTGGCGGGCGAGTATTTCACGATCCCCTTCGAGCTGATCCCGGTGTATTTCCCGGGTACGGGCGATACGTTCTCGGCCGTGCTTATGGGTCGCGTGATGAGCGGTTGGACGCTTCAGCGTGCCACGGCCGACGCTATGCGCGTGGTGGCCGAGCTCATCGAGCGCAATGCCGACCAAGAGGACAAGTCGGCCGGCCTTCCCATCGAGGCCTGCCTGGACGTGATCGACCATGAGTAACGCTGGCGAGAACGGTGCCAAGCCTGCGTGCGGGGACAAGCCGCTCGGCGCGCCGCGTGGCAAGCGTCCGCGTATCCGCATTAGCTGCGTGGACCAGCTGGGAACGTGCCGCTGCCATCACGGCCACAAGCCGGGCGATGTCTTTGACTTTGACCGAGACCGCGGCAAGATGTGCGCCATGGCCTGCCATGTGGGCTTTCCCTATATCGATATCCTGCGCTATGGCGGAATCGTGCCCGGCAACGAGCCCGGTACGGCAAAGTTCTGCTGCCCCGAGATTGATACGCTGAACGTCTGGCTTGCCGAGATCGTCGACGAGTAACCGAGCGAGGATTTTCTCCCGTCGAAATATCGAGCGTGGATTATCTCCCGTTTTGGGCGCAATTTCGCACTCAAAGTGGGAGATAGTCCTCGCTCGATTTGTATGCGAGAATCCCGACCTCACTTATGCCCATGCTTAGGCGCACGCGTCGTTGTTCTGTGCGCGAGTAAGCTCAAATTTCTGCATTTCATCCAATTTCGGTACTAAAAATCTCTGCATTTCATCGATAATAGTCGATATAAATATCTGCATTTCATTTATCGAGGCGATGGGAGAGCTTATGTTGCGCAGGAAAATCGCTGATGAGCTTGATTGTTGGCAGAGATCCATCGAACGAAAGGCGCTGTTCGTCACGGGTTCTCGCCAAATCGGCAAGAGCTACTCGATTCGCGAATTCGGTAAGTCAAACTACGCAGCCTATATCGAGCTCAATCTCGCGGAAAACCGCCAGGCAAGGGACGCTCTGCTCGAGGCGCGAGATGCCGATGATTTCATTAGCAGGGTGACGCTTCTTTCGGGAAAGCCGATTGCCCCGGGCGAGACCCTCGTGTTTATCGATGAGGTGCAGGAGGCACCGGACATCATGACGATGGCCAAGTTCCTTGTCGAGGACGGTCGTTGCCGCTGGGCGTTCTCGGGATCCATGCTCGGGACCCAATTCAAAGGCGTCAGGTCCTATCCCGTGGGGTATGTCCATGAACTCAAGATGTTTCCGCTGGATTTTGAGGAGTTCAGCTGGGCGATCGGGGTGAGCGAAGAGGCGCGGCGCTCGATTTGCGATGCGTGCCGCAACGAGACACCGGTTCCTGGTTATATTCACGACGCAATGATGGCAAACTTCAGGACCTATATCGTCGTCGGCGGTATGCCGGAAGTCGTGCAGCGATTCCTCGACACGCAGGGTGATTTTGCATCCGTCCGCCAGCTCCAGTCCGAGCTGAACGGGCAATACCGTCGGGATATCTCAAAATACGCGAACGGGCGCGCACTTCAGGTGCAGAGCATCTTCGACCAACTGCCCGTCATGCTGGAGGGCGAGAACAAGCGCTTTGTGCTCAACTCGATCGACCCCAAGGCCCATTTCGAGAAGTACCAGCGCGACTTCGTCTGGCTCGTCGATGCCGGCGTCGCCCTCAAGACCGATATCGTAACCGAGCCAAAGTCCCCGCTGCTTAAGACAGCGCGACCGTCCCAGTTCAAACTGTACCAGTCCGATACCGGGATGCTGATGGCCCGTTATCCCATCGGGGTCGCCCAAGCGGCGTACCTCGACAGCAAGGAGCCCAACCTCGGCGGCGTGTACGAAAACGTGGTGGCTCAACAGCTGGCTGCCCAGGGAAGGGGGCTGTATTACTATCAGACCAAGAAACGGGGCGAGGTCGATTTCGTGATCGACGGCCCGGATGGAACGGCCGTGCCCATCGAGGTTAAATCGGGGACGTATTACCATGCGCACGCCGCGTTGGGCCATGTGCTTGAAACGGCCGAGTATGGCGTAAAGCGCGGGATTGTTTTCTCGAGAGGCAACGTTGAGCGCGACGGCGCCGTTCTCTATCTGCCTCTGTATGCGACTTGGACCCTTTCGGATGTTTTGGGCGACTTCCGTGCCGAGGGGATAAAGCTGGAGGTCAAACCTGTCTAGGG
>CAUHCN010000017.1 GCA_959604825.1 uncultured Collinsella sp.
ACCGCAGGAAGCTTGGATACGCCTAGGCGCGGTCCAAGAAATCGTCCGCACCCCCGTCACATACAGTTTCGGCTAGTAATAGCCAATCTTATAACTACTACTTTATTGCACTAGAGTAATTGAGCGCGATCAACATTACAAACGTACTACATCCTGTATAAACGAGCGTGAAATCTTTCTTGGCGTACGCGTGTAATACACTTATCTTTATAGCTACCCAAGAATAATCCTAACCAGCCCAAACCCCTGCAATACACACGTATTGCAGGGGCTACGCTCAAGATTACCCCCTGCAACTGCGTATATTCAACCTGTATACCGTTGGAGAAATTCTACCGAGTGCCTGTTTCGCCGCATGCATTCGATACGCCGATGCCAGGCCACGGGCGGCTTGGGACAACGTCGACAGGGTCTCTCCGGCATGGGATTCAGGAGGGAGTGAACAACATGGGCAATAAACGAGTCGTAGCCGATTCCTCACGCTGCATTGGGTGCCAAACCTGCATGGCGGCGTGCATCGAGGCGCACGACATCCCCGGTAACATCGCCGCGCCGCGCCTGCGCGTGACGCGCACCTACGAGATCTCCGCACCGGTGGCTTGCCATCACTGCGAGGATGCCCCGTGCGCTAAGGCCTGCCCCACGGGCGCCTTGTTCTTTGATCCAAAGAACCATCGCATCGGCGTCAACGAGGACAACTGCATCGGCTGCAAGAGCTGCGTCATGGCCTGCCCCTTTGGCGCCGTGAGCGTGGCGACCACGCAGGTCCCCGTCTTGATGGGCGACGTGCGCGTGGGTTCGCAGACTAAGAGCTTCGTGCTCAAGTGCGACCTGTGCGTGGACCGTCCCGGCGGTCCGGCGTGTGCCGAGGCGTGCCCGACTAAGGGCCTCACCCTGGTAGACGAGGAGCGCCTGGCGGAACTGACCGCCGAGCGTGCCCGCGCCACCATCGAAAACGAGGCGTAGGCGGGCGGCCATACAGGCCCGACGATTGTCAAATACGTACCGATTAATCGGTAGCAGAGAAAGGAAGGAGGGTGTCATGGAGAAGCATAAAGTGATCTGCCCGTATTGCGGCGCCGGTTGCCAGTTTAACCTCCTGGTCCAAAACGGCCAGGTCGTGGGTACCGAACCGCTCAACGGCATCACCAATCAGGGCGAGCTGTGCCTTAAGGGCATGAGCGGCTACGACTTCATCAACGACACCAAGATCTTGACTCCTCGCGTACTGCACCCGATGATCCGCCGCACCAAGGGCGCGGATCTTGAGCGCGTAAGCTGGGACGAGGCACTGGATTTCACCGCATCTAAGATGCAGGCCATAATTGACGAATATGGTCCTAACGCTGTCATGACCACCGGCTCTTCGCGAGGCGGCGGCAATGAGGCGAACTACGTCATGCAGAAGTTTACGCGTGCGTGCATCGGCACCCACAGCGTGGACAACTGCGCCCGTACTTGACACGGCCCTACTGTCCTCGGTCTGATGGACACGGTTGGTTCAGGTTGCATGTCATGCTCCATCCCCGGTATGGAGGATGCGGGCTGCATTTTCCTCTTCGGCTATAACCCTGCCGATTCGCACCCCATCGTCGCAAGGCGTATCGTGCGAGCCAAAGAAAAGGGTTGCAAGATCATCGTCGCCGACCCGCGCCATATCGAAACTGCGCGTATCGCCGATATCTACCTTCCGATCAAGAACGGTTGCAATGTCGCGTTCCTCAACGCCTTTGCCAACTGTCTGGTCAACGATGGCCTCTACGACAAGGAATTCGTCGCCGAGCACACGAACGGCTTTGACGAGTGGTGGGAGACCATCAAGAACTACACTCCCGAATCCGTACAGGACATCACGGGTGTCGATCCCGCGCTGATCCACCAAGCTGCCGAGATGTACGCCACGGCGAAGCCTTCTGCCATCATTGGCTGGGGCATGGGCGTATGCCAGCAGAAGCAGAACCTGAAGACGGTGCACACCATCGCCTCCATCGCCTGCGTTGCCGGCCAGATCGGCAAACCCAACTCCGGCCTCGCGCCCGTGCGTGGCCAGAACAACGTCCAGGGCTCCTGCGATATGGGCATGCTGCCCAACCTGTACCCTGGCTACCAGAAAGTCACCGACCCCGCCGCTCGCGCCAAGTTTGCCAAGGCTTGGGGCGTGCCCGAGGAAAAGCTCCCCTTGGAGGAGGGCTACAAGCTCACCGACCTGGGTCACCTGGTCGACGAGGGCAAGGTGCACTGCTTCTACAACTACGGCGAGGACCCGGTGCAGACCGAGCCCGATTCGGCCGGTATGCGCAAGACGCTCTCCGAGCTGGATCTGTTCATTTGCCAGGACATCTTTATGACGCAGACGACCATGCTCGCCGACGTCATCCTGCCTGCTACCTCTTGGGGCGAGCACGAGGGTGTCTTTACTGCATCCGACCGTAGCTTCCAGCACTTTGACGCGGCCGTTCCGCCCAAGGGCGAGTGCCGTCACGACTGGGAGATCTTCGCGGACCTGTCCACGCGTATGGGCTATCCCATGCACTACGACAACACCGAGCAGATCTGGAACGAGTGCATTAGCCTGTGCCCCAACTTTGTGGGCGCGACCTACGAGAAGATGGCTCCCGAGGGCGGCTACGCCCAGTGGCCCGTCAAGAGCACCGATGTGAACGACCACGGTACGCCCGACATGTTCGCTGGTGGCAAGTTCACCACCAAGGACGGCCGCGCCAACCTGATGGCGCATGACTGGGAGGCGCCCTCCGAGCTTCCCGACGATGAGTACCCGCTCATCCTGTGCACCGTCCGTGAGGTCGGCCACTACAGCTGCCGCTCGATGACCGGCAACTGCAAGACGCTGGCGCTGCTCGCCGACGAGCCCGGCTTTGTCCGCATGAATCCCGCGGACGCCCAGGCGCGCGGTATCAAGAACGGCGACATCGTCTCGATTCACAGCCGCCGCGGCCAGGTATACAGCCGCGCCGACGTGAGCGACCGTATCAACAAGGGCACGGTCTATATGACCTACCAGTGGTGGATCGGCAAGTGCAACGAGCTGACCATGCACAAGGTCGACCCGGTCTCGCATACGCCCGAGGACAAGTTCTCCGCCTGTCAGGTCGATCCAATCGCCGACCAGGTCTGGGCCGAGGGCGAAGTCGAGCGTCAGTACACCGAGCTCAAGCAGGCTCTGGTCGACGCCGCCGCTCCCCAGGACGTTGAGCCCGGCGCCGCCAAGTTCGACGACGAGACGCACGTGAATCAAATCGTGTAGTCCCGTTCTCGTTGGCTTTTTGGGCCGGGCGTCCCGTACGTTCGGGAGCCCGGCCCGTTATTTTGAAAGGAAGTGGGGATGAACCGCTTCATCGACATCAACCCGGAGAGGTGCATCGGCTGCGGAACATGTCAGTCCGCCTGTGCCGACGCCCACCGGATGCAGGGTCTTCAGGATACGCCGCGCCTGGCGCTCGTGAAGACCGGCGGTATTTCGGCCGCCCTTGCCTGCCACCATTGCGAGGGTGCCCCCTGCGCCGAGGTTTGCCCGGTGAATGCCATCGAGCACGATGGCGATCGCATCCACGTCAAGGAGCAGGAGTGCATCGGGTGCAGGCTGTGCGCCATCGCGTGCCCCTTCGGAGCCATCCATCCCGATGGCACGTCTATCGCCGGTGTCGCAGGCATGTGCGATCCGACGCCTTCGTATCCTAAGTCCCTGAGCAGCCTGCTTACGTGGGCTCCTGGCCAGTACACCTGCGCTGTCAAGTGCGACCTGTGTGCCTTCGATCCGGACGGCCCGCATTGTGTGGCGGCGTGCCCCACCAAGGCGCTGACCGTCATGGGCGGCGAGGCCGATCGCGAGCTCGACGAGGCCAAGCGCCTGCGCTCGATCGAAAACGGTCCGGCTGTCGACGTCACCGCTGTGGCCCAGGGCCTGTCCGAGAAAGCAGAAGGGAGCGTAAACAATGGATAGCATGACGCTGTTTATCGCATCGCTTGCCGTCTCGTGCATCGGTGCGCTCGCCTCGGTTCTGCTGATCAAGGCCGATAACGCCGCCAAGACCGCCGGCTGCCTTATCGGCGCCGTCGCCGCGGTGCTTTCGTTTGTGGCCGGTATCCAGGCCGTGTTGGGCGATGTCACGTCGGTCGACACCATCGTGTTCTTCCCGTTTGCCCATTTCCAGCTGCTGCTCAATCAGCTGTCCGGCCTGTTCGTGGCGCTCATCTCGGTGCTCGCGTTTGCCGGTTCGATCTACGGTCTCAACTACTTTGATGAGTACCCGGGCAAAAAGGGCCGCGCCGGCTTCTTCTTTAACACCTTTGTGGCGTCCATGATGCTCGTCATCACCGCCGACAACGTGTTTTGGTTCCTGGTCGCCTTTGAGCTCATGTCGCTGACCTCGTACTTCCTGGTCGTGATCGAGGAGAACGAGAACTCCATCCACGGTGGTTGGCTCTACTTTGTGATCGCTCACGTGGGCTTTGTGCTCATCATGGCGAGCTTCCTCACCATGACCAACTTCGCCGGTGGCTCGTTTGCCTTTGCGGATTTCCGCGCCACGCAGTTTAGCCCCGCGGTCGCATCCGTGTGCTTCGTGCTCGCCTTCTTTGGCTTTGGCGCCAAGGCCGGTATCATTCCGCTGCACGGCTGGCTGCCCAAGGCACATCCCGAGGCGCCGTCTAACGTGTCGGCTCTTATGTCCGGCGGCATGATCAAGATCGGTATCTTCGGCATCCTCAAGGTGGGCCTCGACCTGCTCTCCGCCTCGGGCGTTCAGGTCTGGTGGGGCCTTATGGTCATGGTCTTCGGTGCGATCTCGTCGGTCCTCGGCGTGGCCTTCGCCCTGCAGGAGCATGACATCAAGCGCCTGCTGGCCTATCACTCCGTCGAGAACATCGGCATCATTCTGCTCGGCGTCGGCGCCTCCATGGCCGCCATGGCGCTCAATTCGGTCGGCATCGCCGTCCTGGCTCTGATGGCCGCCCTCTACCACACGTTTAACCACGCGATGTTTAAGGGCGAGCTGTTCTTGGGCGCCGGTGCGCTGCTGTTCTCCACGGGTACGCGCAATATGGAGAAGATGGGCGGCCTGTTCCGTCGTATGCCGGCAACGGCCATCTGCTTCCTTATTGGCGCGCTTGCCATCTCGGCCATCCCGCCCTTCAACGGCTTTGTGTCCGAGTGGTTTACCTATCAGTCGCTGTTTAATGCCGCCATGCAGGGTGACAAGGCCGTCATGATCGTGGCCGTGTTCGCTGCCGTCGCGCTTGCCATTACCGGCGCGCTGGCCGTCACGTGCTTCGTCAAGGCCTATGGCGTCTCCTTTGCCTCCGCGCCCCGCTCCGAGGCCGCGGCCAATGCCAAGGAGGTTCCCGCCCCCATGGTGTTTGCGCAGGGCCTGCTCGCGGCTATCTGCGTCGTGCTGGGCATTGGCGCTCCCGTGATCGCGCCCGTGCTGGTCGATGTCGCCGCGTCCGTGCTGCATCCGTACGGTGGCGTGTTTGCCGCCGAGGGCATGGAGCTCATGAACCAGTACTCCGGCGCTGCCACCTCCACGCCCGCGATCGCCATTGCGCTCGTGGTGCTCGTCGGCCTTGCCTGCGGTTATCGCAAGCTCAAGACCGTCGGCAAGGTGCAGAAGTCCCAGCCGTGGGCGTGCGGCTATGCTCCCAACGAGCATATGCCCGTCGTGGCCACGACCTTTGCCTCCGAGGTGTCCTGGTTTATGCAGCCGCTCTACACGCTGCGCGACCGCTGCACGGCCGTCTGCTGGTCCATCGCGCACTTCTTCCAGAAGCTCACCGGTGTGGCCGAGGCTGTTGAGCCCGTACCCGACAAGGTTCTCGTCGATGCCCCGCATAAGGGTGTCGAGAAGCTCGCCGACCTCGCGACTAAGCTCGAGGGCGGCAACTACAGCATCTATATCTGCTACATCGTCGCGGCACTCGTGGTGTTCCTCGTGCTCGCCGCGCAAATGGGTTAAGGAGGGGAGAGCATGAACAACATCGTACTTGCCGTTCTGCAGGGCGTGGTCGTCATGGCCGTCGCGCCGTTCTTCTCCGGTCTCGGTCGCGTGATCCGCGCCAAGATGCACAACCGTCGCGGCCCCAGCATCATGCAGGACTACCGCGATCTGGCCAAGCTCTTTGCGCGCCCCGAGTCCCAGAGCGAGGACGCGAGCTTTGCGCTTCGCATTATGCCGCCGCTGTTCTTCGCCGTCGCCTTTATGCTCGCGATGGGCCTGCCGCTCTTTACGGCACAAAGCCCCATCCCGGTCTTTGGTGACGCCATCACCATCATGTACAGCCTGGCGCTCGCCCGCTTCTTCTTCGCCCTCTGCGGTGTGGATTCGTCCAACGCCTACGCCGGTATCGGCGGCGTTCGCGAGCTGCTCATGAGCGTGCTCATCGAGCCGTCCATGCTGCTGGCGCTGTTTGCCGCCGCCTTGGTGTGCGGCTCCACCGACATCGCCACCATGGGTCAACACATCATGACGGGTGCCGTCGACGCGCCGGTCGCCGTGATCCTCGCCGGCATCGCCTTTGCGATCGCCTGCTACATGGAACTCGGCAAGCTGCCGTTTGATCAGGCCGAGGCCGAGCAGGAGCTTCAGGAAGGTCCGCTCGCCGAGCTATCCGGACCGTCGCTTGCGATGGCCAAGCTCGCCATGTCCATGAAGCAGGTTCTGGTCGTCGCCTGGTTCTGCGCGATCTTCGTCCCCTGGGGCGAGCCCGCGACCGTGGGCATCGCGGCCGTTCTGGGCGCGGTCATCTTCCTGGTGAAGTGCCTGATCGACTTTGTCGTATGCGGCGTGATCGAGAACTCTTGCTCGCGTTCGCGTTTTAAGGTGCTCGGCAATCAGACCTGGGCCGTCGTGGGCATCGCCGTTCTGGCGTTTGTCTTCGTGGTCGTCGGCGTGTAGGAGAAGGGAGAAACAATGTCATTTGCAGTCAGTCTGTCCCTTCTCGGCTTGGTCGCGATCGCGGCCCCGATGGTGGCCTCGGTACTCGTCGCCCTGTTCCCCCGTCCGTACGCCAAGTGGTTCAGCGTTTTGGGTGCCGCCGTCTCGACGGCCTGCACCATCGCCCTCGCCGCAAATTTCGCCGGCGCCGGCATGCCCGACACGCAGGTCCCCCTGATTTCGTTTGGGCAGACCCTCGTTATGGGATTCACCTTCGATCGCATGAGCACGCTGCTCGCGCCCGCCTTTGTGGGTATCGGCCTGCTTGTCGTGATCTATTCGATTCCCTATATGAGCGAGAATAACCGTGAGCATCCCGACGCACCGCGTCGTCGCTTCTACGCGTACCTCGCGACCTTTATTGGCGCCATGGCCGGCCTCGTGTACAGCTCGACCCTTTTGGGCCAGCTCGTATTCTTTGAGATCACGGGTGCGTGCTCTTGGGGCCTCATTAGCTACTACATGTCGCCTACGGCCAAGAAGGCCGGCATGAAGGCCCTGATCATCACGCATATCGGTGCGCTCGGCCTGTATCTGGGCGCCGCCATCGTGTTTGCCCACACCGGCACCTTCGCCATTACCGCGATTTCCGGCCTCGACGCCAAGCTCAAGGCTATCGTCCTTTTGCTCGTGCTGTTTGCGGCCTGGGCCAAGTCCGCACAGGTTCCCATGTACATGTGGCTGCCTTCGGCCATGGAGGCGCCGACGCCTGTTTCGGCCTACCTGCATGGCGCCTCGATGGTTAAGGTCGGCGTGTGCGTGTTCGCGCGTGCACTCGTCTCTGCCGGCGAGATTCCCGAGATCGTGGGCTGGGTCGCCATTATCGACGCCATGGTCACCATGCTCTTTGGTTTCCTTATGTACCTGCCGCAAAAGGACATGAAGCGTCTGCTGGCCTTCTCCACGATCGCTCAGCTCTCCTATGTGTTCTTTGGTCTGGGCCTTTCGGTCTTTGGCAGCCAGCTGGCCTTTGACGGTGCCGTGTGCCACATCTTTAACCACGCTTTCGCCAAGACGCTGTTCTTCCTGATCGCCGGTTCGTTCTCCTTTACGCTCGGCACGCGTATGCTGCCCAAGCTTCGCGGCATCGTAAAGAAGTACCCGATCTCGGGCGTGGGCTTTGGTGTCGCGGCACTCGCCATTGCCGGCGTGCCGCCCATGAACACGTTCTTCTCGAAGTTCCAGATCATCGCCGGCGGCTTTTCTGTGGGTGCCGGCAACGTCGCGATTCTGGTGCTCGTGTGCATCATGGTTGCCGAGACCGTCGCCACCTTTGCCTGGTTCCTTAAGTGGATGGGCTATTGCCTGCCCGGCGAGCCGAGCGAAGAGGTCGCTGCGGGAGCCCCGCTTCCCCGCGCGATGGCGTTCGTGTTCATCGTGCTCATCATCATGGTCATTGTCAGCGGCCCGCTTTCGGCCAGCTGGATCGGTTAGGAGGTAGAACGACATGGGTTATTCGATCGTCAACATCCTTGGCGGCCTTCTGATCGTCACGTCCACCATGGTGGTCGTCTCAAAGAACATCAAGCACGCCATCCGCTGGTATGCGGTGCAGTCGCTGGTGCTCGTGGGACTGCTCGCTACGCTCGGTGCCACCACCGGTGCGCAGGAGCTGCTTATGTGGGCTGGATCTGCCTTTATCACCAAGGTCGTCCTGGTCCCTTATATCCTCAACCGCGCATACAAGAAGATGGGCGAGCCGAGTGACGCATCACTCAAGGCCGGCCTTAAGCCCGCGTGGGCCATCTGCATCATCGCCGTGGAGGTCGCGATCTGCTTTGCCGTCGTGACGCAGATCAGCCTGCCCACGGCCGAGGTCGCAACGCCTGCGCTCGCCATTAGCTTCGCTCACTTCTTTGTGGGCCTCACCTGCATCATTTCGCAGCGCAACATCATGAAGCAGATCTTTGGATACAGCCTTATGGAAAACGGCAGCCATGTGACGCTCGCGCTTTTGGCCCCCACCGCCCCCGAGATCATCGAGATCGGTATCGCCACCGACGCCATCTTTGCCGTCATCATCATGTCCATCGTCGTGCGTCGCATTTGGGACGACTCCCACTCGCTCGATGCGCGCGACCTGTCCGAGCTGAGGGGGTAGTCCATGGAAACGTTGATTCTCGCCCTGCTCGCGACTCCTTTGGTGTTTTCGCTGGTCATGGCGTTTTTGCCCAAGAACACGTCCTATAACGTGTTTGCCGGTCTCAACCTGGTCTCCGTCGCAGCCGTCCTGGTGCTGTCGATTATGACGGCCGGTGACGTCCTTATGAGCGGCGACGCCGCGAGCGCTCTTGGCCTGTGGTTTCACCTCGATTCGCTGGGCGCCATCTTTGTGCTGCTCATCGGCTTTATCGGTTTTCTTACGGGGCTGTTCTCGCTGCCTTATGTAAAGGCCGATATCGAGGAGGGCTCCATGCCCGCCGAGCGCGCCAAGCAGTATTTTGCGCTGTTTAGCCTGTTCGTGTTCACCATGCTGCTCGCGTGCCTGTCCAACAACATGATCCTCACGTGGGCCGCCGTGGAAGCAACCACGCTTTCCACCGTGTTCCTCGTGGGTATCTACAAGAACAAGACGGCCCTCGAGGCTTCTTGGAAGTATGCGATGGTCTGCACCGCCGGCGTGGCCTTTGGCCTGTTCGGTACGCTGCTGATCTACGCCAACGCCGCCGACGTGATTCCCAATGCCCACGAGGCCGCATTCCTGTCGTGCGTGCTGCCGTATGCCGATCAGTTCGACCCGACGCTCATGCGCCTCGCCTTTGCGTTTATCGTGATCGGTTTTGGCACCAAGGCCGGCCTGTTCCCCATGCACACTTGGCTGCCCGATGCCCACTCCCAGGCCCCGAGCCCTGTCTCGGCCCTGCTCTCGGGCGTGCTGCTTAAGTGCGCCATGCTTGTGATCATGCGCTTCTACGGCTTTACTATCCAAGCCGTGGGCGCCGAGTATCCGCAACTTTTGCTGCTGATCGTCGGCACGCTGTCCATTTTGGTGGCGGCACTTTCGATGTTTCGCCAGGACGACCTCAAGCGCCGCTTTGCGTACTCGTCTGTGGAGAACGTGGGCGTTATCGCCCTGTGCCTGGGTATCGGTGGCCCGCTGGGTATCGCCGCGGCCCTGCTGCACTGCGTGTTCCACGGCTTTACCAAGACGCTTGCCTTCTGCGTGTCCGGCAACATCCAGCACGCCTTTGGCACGCGTAGCCTGGCCAAGATCCAGGGCGTCGTCGAGGTTGCACCCGCAACCGCCGCGCTCGCCGTCCTGGCACTGCTCGGTCTTGGTGCCTTCCCGCCCTTTGGCATGTTTATTTCCGAGTTCCTGACTTTTGTCGCCGGTGTTACCGCCGGTCCCATGTGGCTGGTCGTCGTGGTCGCCCTCGGTCTTACCGTGGCCATCTCCGCGCTCACCCGCATCGCACTCAAGTCGGTATTCGGCCATGCGCCCCAGGGCATGGGCAAGCATGAGGCCCCGGCGCTCATGCTTATCCCCGAAATCATCCTGGCTGTCATGATCTTGTGGTTTGGCATCGCCACCCCGCTGCCTCTCGTGCACGGTGTGGAGACGGCGACCGGCATCGTGCTCGAGCAGAGCACCGAGGAACTTCACGCGACGCCGATGTACCGCGCTGTGTTCGGTACCGAGACCGCTCAGAGCGAGGTGGAGTAACGAATGATTGAAACTGAGAACAAGGTGTATGCCCGTCGCTGCGAGAGCCATGTCGAGGCCCTGCGCCGCGCCGTTCCGGGCTGCATCGAGAAGGTCGAGTGGCAGTGCGAGGACCAGCTGACGATCACCGTCAAGCAGGATAAGCTGCCCGAGGCCGTCCACTACCTGTATTACGAGCGCTACGGCTGGATTCCCGTGATCATCGGTAACGATGAGCGCAGTCTGTGTGGCCGTTACGCCGTGTACTACGTCATCTCCATGGAGGGGGAGGATCCCGGCTGGGTGACCGTGCGTACCGAGGTCGATCCCGCCAAGATGACGTTCCCGTCCGTGACGCCGTTCGTCCCCGCCTGCGTGTGGGGCGAGCGCGAGCTTCGCGACATGTTCGGCCTGATTCCCGAGGGCCTGCCCGACCGTCGCCGCCTGGTGCTGCCCGATGATTGGCCCAGCGGCCTGTACCCGCTGCGCAAGGACTCCATGGACTACCGCTTCCGTCCCGCTCCCGCGAGCGACATGGAAAACTACGAGTTCTTGGCCGATACCAAGGGCAAGGAGACCACACTCGTCCCCATGGGCCCGTTGCACATTACCTCTGACGAGCCCGGCCACTTCCGCCTGTTCGTTGAGGGCGAGACGATCGTCGATGCCGACTACCGTCTGTTCTACGTGCACCGCGGCATGGAGAAGGTCGCCGAGACGCGCCTGAACTATGACGCGGTGACGTTCCTCGCCGACCGTATCTGCGGCATCTGCGGCTGCGCCCACTCGGTGGCCTATGCCGAGGCCGTCGAGCGCGCCCAGGGCATTCATGTCCCGCCGCGCGCCCAGTACATCCGCGCCATCATGCTTGAGGTCGAGCGTCTGCACTCGCACCTGCTCAATATTGGCCTCGCATCGCACTACACCGGCTTCGACTCCGGCTTCCAGCAGTTCTTCCGCGTCCGCGAGAAGTCCATGGACCTGGCCGAGAAGCTCTCCGGTCACCGTAAGACCTACGGTCTCAACGTGATCGGCGGCGTGCGTCGCGACATTTTGGCCGAGCAGAAGCTTTCCACGCTCACGACCATCCACCAGCTGCGCTCCGAGGTTCAGGAACTCGTCGACGTCTTGCTCTCCACGCCCAACTTTATTGAGCGTACGAGTGGCATTGGCATCTTGGACCGCAAGATCGCACGCGACTTCTCGCCGGTCGGCCCGCTTATGCGTGGCTCGGGCTATGCCCGCGACGTGCGTTTTGACCATCCCTTCGACGGCTACGCCGATCCGGACGTCCAAAAGATGCACGCCGCCACGGCCGACACCTGCGATGCCTTCGGCCGTACCGCCGTTCGCATCCAGGAGGTCTACGATTCGATCGACATGATCGAGACCATGCTCGAGAACTGCCCGTCGGGCCCCATCCTCACCACGGATTGGGAGTACACCCCGCACAAGTACGCCATCGGCGCCACCGAGGCGCCGCGCGGTGAGGACGTGCACTGGGCGATGCTCGGCAACAACCAGAAGTGCTACCGCTGGCGCGCCAAGGCCGCCACGTACAGCAACTGGCCGGTCCTGCGCTACATGTTCCGCGGCAACACCGTGGGCGACGCGGCGCTGATCGTCGGCTCGCTCGACCCGTGCTACTCCTGCACCGACCGCGTGACGGTGACCGATGTTGCCGCCAAGCGCGACCACGTGCTCGACAAGGAGCAGTTCGAGAACGTCTGGCGCGACAAGTCGCCGCTTGCGGGCGAGGGCACCATGGCCGCTCCGCTCGATGAGGAGGCGCTCTAATATGCTGAAGCTTTGGAAGATTAACGCCAAGGCCGGCGACGCGACGGTCAAGTACCCGTTTGCGCCGTTCCCCACCAACAAGGACATGCGCGGCAAGCCCGAGCACAATGCCGAGCTCTGCATCGCCTGCGGTGCCTGCGGCGTGGCGTGCCCGGCCGATGCCATTCGCATGGACACCGACCTTGCGGCCGATACCATCACCTGGTCGATCGACTACGGTCGCTGCATCTTTTGCGGCCGCTGCGAGGAAGCCTGCCCCATGGAGGCCATCAAGCTCACCGAGGAGTTTGAGCTGGCCGTCATGAGCAAGGACGACCTCACCAGCAAGAGCGTCTACACGCTCGAGCACTGCTCGCGCTGCGGCAAGCCGTTTGCTCCGCACAAGGAGATCGACTACGCCAAGCGCCTGCTGCAAAAGGCCGGCGGCATGGAGGCCGAGCAGGCCGCCCGTACTGTCGGTATGTGCCAGGAGTGCAAGCGCGAGCTCGACGCCCTGCGCGCCGCCTCGGCCGTAAAGACCGGCAACGCGCACGGCATGGCTGCCAACGAGACGCTTGCGTCCGGCGAGCCCCAGGGCCCCGGCATGGAGTATCTGGGTGGCCACGGCGTGAACCCGGAGTATATCGACCGCGAGCTCAACCCCGATGCGCCCGAGATTCCCGCCGGTCCTGCGCCGGTCGAGGGCATCATCATGGATTTTGATACGAAGGAGGAGTAACCATGGCCGAACCCACGCTTTTGCCCGAGCGGCTCCAGTACCGCCCGACCAAGATCGAGCTCGACGAGAGCATCGAGAAGGCCAAGGCGACCCTTCTTAAGAAGATCAAGCGGTCGGTGTACGTCTACCGTGTTGACTGCGGCGGCTGCAACGGCTGCGAGATCGAGATCTTCGGTTCCATCACGCCCGTCTTCGACGTCGAGCGTTTTGGCATCAAGGTCGTGCCCTCGCCCCGTCACGCCGATGTGCTGCTGTATACCGGCGCCGTGACGCGCGCCATGCGCATGCCGGCGCTGCGCGCCTTTGAGGCCGCACCCGATCCCAAGATCGTGGTGTCCTATGGCGCGTGCGGCTGCACCGGCGGCATCTTCTACGACAACTACTGCGTCTGGGGCGGCACGGACAAGATTCTGCCGGTCGATGTCTACATCCCCGGTTGCCCGCCCAGCCCCGCGCAGACCGTCTACGGCTTTGCCATGGCACTTGGCCTGCTGGACCAAAAGCTCCATGCCGAGACCACGGTGGAGGCCGCTGGCGAGCAGGCCGATATCCTGCACCCCGGCGTGCCGTACAAGCTGCGTGTTGCCATTGAGCGCGAAGCTCGCGCCATGAGCGGCTACCGTTACGGCCGCGACCTGGCCAACGAGTTTATGGATACGCTCGAGGGTGCGCCCAAGGGCGATATCCGCGGTGCCATGGCGCTGCTCATCGACAAGCAGGACGATCCGCGCCGCGTTGAGGTGTACTCGGCGCTGCAGGATCTGGTGCTGGCCGGAGGTCGCTAGATGGAACTCACGGACCGCTCTGGTTACTTTGCGGGCCCCGGCATGCTCGGCGGCTCCTTTGGCGATGCCTCGCGCGCAAGCGACGAGGCCGCCGAGGGCGTCGTCGACCCATCCCTGGGCCATGCGCCCGACCAGGTGGTCTTTTACGAGCTCACGCGTAAGTTTGTGGAGACCGAGGAAGACGTTCCCCAGGAGGCCTGCGACGTGCTGTACTACACGCTCGCCGTGGGCCACCACACCGGCGTGCTCGACTGCTTTGAGCCGCGTCTGTCGGTGCCGGTAAACGTCTTCTATTCGCTCGTCGACGCGCTGCCGGAGGGGGAGGCCAAAACCAAGTTTGAGGCCATCCGCTCCTTTGGTGAGTGCCAGCTCGACAAGGCGTCGGTGCCGTCGCTGCTCGAGGCCTGCGATGCGTTGCTCGACGAGCGCGGTTTTCGCGGGTCGGCCAAGGCCGGCATCTCGGTGTTCGACGACGACTTTGGCCTGCATGCCCAGCAGGTCGCGTTTTTGATGAAGTTCCGTGATCTGGTTGAGCGCGTGCGCGATGTGTCGGGCGTGTATCTGACGGGGAGGTTGCAGTAATGGGTCGCGTTGTGGACGGACGTGTGAACGGAGCCCCGTTTGCGGGTATCGTGCTCACGGCGGGAAGCGTACTGCGTGCCGACGATGCCGCCGGCCCCGTGCTCTCCAAAAAGATGGAGGACGCACCCATCGCCGGTTGGTACACCATCGACGGCGGCCAAACGCCCGAAGACGACATCATCGAGGTCAAGCGCGAGCGTCCGCCGCGCCTGGTCTTGGTCGATGCCGCCGACATGGCGCTGCCCGTCGGGTCCATCCGTTTGCTCGACAAACGCGACGTGGCCCGTAAGTCGATGTTCACCACGCATTCGCTTCCCTTGTCGATTCTGATCGAGGAAATCGAGCAATCGTGCGATGATATCGTCTTCGTCGGGATTCAGCCGGGCGACACGGAGTTCTACAACCCCATGTCCCCGGAAGTCTTTGACGCCGTCGACGCCGTGTACGACGCCGTGGCCGCCAACGACTTTTCCCACTTTGTCCGCTTGGGGCAAGAGCAATAGGAGCGCTTGTCTCTGCTGATTAGGAAAGAAGTGATTGACATGGCAGATTCCAAGGTGGAGTACCCCGCTCCCGATTGCCTGGCGCCCGCCGCGATCGAGGCCAAGACCGAGGCCGCCGGCGTGACCAAGGCCAACCTGCCGGTCGCAAAGGCCTTTCTGTTGGCAATGTTCGCCGGCGCGTTCATCGCCTTCGGCGGCCTGTTCTTTACGGTGTTCTTGAGCGATAGCACGCTCGGCTGGGGCGCTCAGCGCGTCGTGGGCGGTCTGTGCTTTTGCCTGGGCCTGGTGCTGGTGCTGGTGTGCGGCGCCGAGCTGTTTACCGGTAATTCGCTTATGGTCTGCGCGCTCAAGAGCAAAAAGATCACCTTGGCTCAGATGCTCAAGGCCTGGGTCGTCGTGTGGGTCGGCAATTTTGTCGGCGCTCTGTTCATCGTCTTTTTGGTGTACATGGCCGGCATTTACAAGCTCAACGGCGAGGCGGTTGCCAATTCCATGGTGAGCGTCGCCGCCGGCAAGGTGACGATCGACTGGGTGACGATCTTCTTCCGTGGCATCCTGTGCAACATCTTTGTGTGCCTGGCCGTGTGGATTGGTACCGCCGGCAAGACCGTGGTCGATAAGGTTGTGGGCATTCTGCTGCCCATCGCTGCATTTGTGGCCTGCGGTTTTGAGCACTGCGTTGCCAACATGTACTTTTTGCCCATGGGTGCCGTAATGCATGCATGCGGCTATGGTGCCAAGGTCGCTGGTGCCGATGCGCTCAACGTCGCGGGCATTGCGTTTAACCTATCCGCCGCCACGCTGGGTAACATTGTGGGCGGCGCGGTTCTGATCGCGCTCGGCTACTGGTTTATCTACGCCAAGAAGTCCGAGGCGTAAGGTACCGTCTGTTTGATGTTGGGCCTCCCGCGGGGCGTTGCCGTGCGGGAGGCTTTTTTGGCCTGGGGCCCGGTGCCGGGCTGTTGGCCTGTTGTGTTTGGCTGATGAAAGGGGTAATCGAGATGGCATCTGCTGTGGAGCGTGACGGTTGCGCCGTGGTGACCACATGCGGGGGATGCTATGCCGATTGCGCCTTTGCGGCACGCGTTGAGGACGGCTGCGTGGTGGCCGAGTTGCCGGTGCCAGGGCACCCGTGCGCTGCGCGTGCCCTGTGCGCCCGCGGACGGCATCGCCTGGCAATGCCGTTTGACGAGCGCGACCGCATCGTGCACCCCATGCGTCGGCGAGCTGATGGCTCGGGGTTCGATGCGATTTCGTGGGACGAGGCGTTCGCGCAGATTGCGGCGCGCCTTGGGGGGATTATTGACGAGTGTGGTCCGCGTGCGCTGGGCATGACGCTCGGCGTGCCCTCGTTCGACCGCTACTGGGCATATCGCTTTATGCATGCGCTGGGCTCGCCCAACGTGTATGGTGCCGACGGTGCCTGCGAGGTAAGCCGACTTACCGGTTGGGAGCACAGCCTGGGCTACAGCCCCGCCTCCGACCTGGCACATACCGATTGCATCATGTACCTGGGGCGTTCCATTGTCGATTCGTCGACGATGGGGTCCGTTGATGCGCTCAACGATGCACGCCGGCGCGGGGCGAAGATCATCGTTGTCGACCCCCGGCGCAGCGGCTCGGCTGCGCTTGCCGACCGCTGGCTGCGCGTGCGCCCGGGCTGCGATTTGGCGTTGCTGCTGGGTATCGCACATGTGTTGATTGCCGAGGACCTGTACGATCACGAGTTTGTTGCCCGCTATACCACAGGCTTTGACGAGCTGGCGCAGGCGGCCCGTGCTTGGACGCCCGAGTGGGCCGAGTCGATGTGCGACGTGCCGGCCGCAGAGATTGTCGCCACGGCGCGCGATCTCGCTGCCGCCGCGCCTGCCGCTGTGGTGGATGCGGGCTTTCATGGTGGCATCGGTATCGCGTATGCCAATAGCACCCAGACCGCGCGCGCTATCTGCTTGGTCGATGTGCTGCTGGGCTGCATCGGGCATGTAGGCGGCGCGCTCAATCCGCCCACGCCGCTTGTGTTGGGCGACCTCGATCCCGCGCGCTTTGCGACGCCGCCGGTGCCTCGCGGGCCCAAGCTGGGGTCCGAGCGCTATCCACTAGTCGATCCGGTGCGCGGCCTGTGCACGACCATCGGTCAGTCGATACTGGCCGGCGATTTGCGTGGGCTCATCGTCTATGCTAGCAATCCCGGGGCAGGCTATGGCAACGCCGGAGCGTGGTTGGGTATTTTGCAGCAGCTCGACTTGCTCGTGACGATTGATATCCGCTGGTCCGAGACAGCGCGCGCTTCTGACTTCGTGCTGCCCGATGTGACGTATCTGGAGGCCGACCGCGGTGTGGGCACAGTCGTGGGTGCCAACGATTCGCGGGTGTTCTACCGCAACGCCGTGCTGCCTGTGCAGCATGACGACACACGTCCCGGTCGGGAGATTTTTGCCGGTCTGGCGCAGGCGTGCGGGGCTGGCGAGTACTTCCGGTTTACGTCTGACGACCTGGCGGCTGCCCAGGTGGCGCCTTTTGGGATCGATCTGGACGAGCTCAAGGAGCGCGGCTGGGCCGATACGGGTGTTGCGTTGCCGTCGCGTACGGGCGAGCCGGCGATTCCCTTGGATGGCAGCAAAATTGCGCTGGCAAGCGACGTATGGGAACGAGCCGGCCTGGGTCGTGTACCCAACTGGATCGCCCCCATGGTGGAGCCGGGCCTGGGGATGTTTCGCCTCATTAGCGGCAACCGTCCCTTTGAGTCGCATACCTCGCGAAGGCTTGCAGCCCAAGGTGCCGCCGAGGCTGGGTCGGACCTGGATGCCGTGCAGATGAATGCCGATGCTGCCGCGCACATGGGCATCGCCGACGGCGAGATCGTCGAACTCGTGAGTGATATGGGCCGCGACCGCGTGCACGTGGAGACGACGCCTTATCTGCATCCGGCGTGCATCTTTACGTCGGCCGCCCCCGGCGGGCGTTCGCTTGGCGCCGATGCCGGTGGCGCTCAAGCCTTGGGCGTGGGCCCGCTCGACCATACGCCGTTGCGTTGGGACCCGTTGACGGGTGCCGCGCTCACTCAGGAAAACGCCGTTCGCGTGGAAAAGATCGTCGCGCGCGGGGATAATAGCGATTGATTGACTCAGCCGATCGAATTGGCTGATGGTTTGACGTTCGAACGATTGATTCACCTATGGTTTTGAAAGGCCGCACATGAGCGATAGCCAGAACATGTCCGATGAGGTGCGCGCCCGCCTGCGCGCCATTCCTTCCGTCAACGAGCTGCTTGCCGAGTGGCCGGTGGTGAAGGCGGCGGGGGAGACCTGCGACGCGGTGGTCCATGCTGCCGTGACGGCCGAGCTCGACGAGGAGCGCGCCGCCATTCGCGCCGGTGCCGCCCCGCGCTCTAAGCGCGACCTGGCCTCGGCCATCGAATGGCGTGCGCATCGCTCCGCGCTGCCGAGCCTGCGCCCCGCCGTCAACGCCACGGGTGTGGTCATCCATACCAATCTGGGCCGTGCCCCGCTTGCGGAGTCGGCGGCAAAGGCCGTGGCCGAGGTTGCGCGCGGGTATAGCACGCTCGAGTACAGCGTCGACACCTGTTCGCGCGGGTCGCGCAAGGAGCACGCCGCGCAACTGATCCGCTCGCTCACCGGTGCCGAGGACGCGCTGGTCGTCAACAACAATGCCGCCGCGGTGCTGCTGGTGCTTGCCACCCATGCCGCGGGCAAAGAGGTAATCGTGAGCCGTGGCGAGCTCGTCGAGATCGGTGGCAGCTTCCGTATTCCCGACGTCATGGCGGCTTCGGGCGCCAAACTCGTCGAGGTCGGCGCCACCAACCGCACGCACCTGTCGGACTACGAGCGCGCCATCACGCCCGATACGGCCATGATCCTTAAGGTCCATCCTTCTAACTATCGCATCGAGGGTTTCCACGAGGAGGTGGGTTCTCGGGAGCTTGCGGCGCTTGCTCACAAGCATGGCCTGCTGTTCTACGAGGACCAGGGTTCGGGCGCGCTGCTGCCCGATGACATCTTGGTTCGCGGCGGCGAGGAACCCACGCCGGCTTCGGTTTCGGCGGGGCTCGATGTGGTGTCGTGCTCGGGCGATAAGCTGCTCGGTGCCGCACAGGCGGGCATTATCATGGGCCGTCGCGATCTGGTCCAGGCCTGCGGCGCACATCCGCTCATGCGCGCTCTGCGTCCGGGCAAGTTGGCGCTCACGGCGCTCGAGGCCACACTTCGCATCTACATGGACGGCGCCGACGTGGCCCATCGCGATATTCCGGTGCTCAGCATGCTCACGCTGCCGCAGGCCCATTTGGAACGACGTGCCCGCAAGCTGCGCGATCGTATGGTCGCCGGGCTCGATAAGGCTGGCTGCCCGTGTGCCGTGCAGGTGGAAATCGTCGAGGAATCGTCGGCCCCCGGTGGCGGCTCGCTGCCTACCGTCGAGCTGCCCACGATGTGCGTGGCCGTCTGCCCGGTCGACGGGTGCCTGTCCGTCGACGCGCTCAAGCGCTCGCTCGTCCAAGACTTCGATACGCCGGTCGTTACGCGTACCTCGCACGACCGCATTCTGTTTGATGTGCGCACGTTCGTGGGCGACCGCGATATCGAGACGGCGGCGTCGACGCTTGCCGCATGCGTTGAGAAGGCGATTGCTCGATGAGTGAGGTTCAGGCGCTGGTGGAGTGTCCCGTTATCGTTGGCACGGCGGGCCACGTTGACCATGGTAAGTCGGCACTGATCGAGGCGCTGACCGGCAAGAATCCCGATCGTCTGGAGGTCGAGCGTCGTCGCGGCATGACGGTGGAGCTGGGCTTTGGCGAGCTGGCGCTGCCGAGTGGCAAGATCGTTGGCCTGGTCGACGTGCCAGGCCATGCGCATTACCTGCGCGCCATGGTGCAGGGTGCCACGGGCATCGACGTTGCCGTGCTGGTGGTTTCGGCCGTCGAGGGCGTGATGCCGCAGACCCGCGAGCACGTGCATGTGCTGGAGCTGCTGGGCGTCACACACATGGTGGTGGCGCTGACGATGTGCGACCTGGCCGATAGCGAAATGATTGAGCTGGCTGAGCTTGACGTGGAAGATTTTCTTTCGGATACCGTGTTTGCCGACGCGCCGATCGTGTCTGTGTCGTCCAAGACCGGCGTGGGGATCGATGACCTGCTGGCTGCGCTCGACGAGCAGGTTGCCGCTTGCTGGGATGCCTGCCGTGCCCGTGCCGAGCTCACCGATGCCGCGCCGCGTCTGCCCATCGACCGCTGCTTTACGATCAAGGGTGCCGGTACCGTGGTGACGGGAACGTTGCACGATGCACCCGTCGCGGTGGGGGATGAGCTCGTCGCGCTGCCGTCGCGTACGGTCTGTCGCGTGCGCGGGATTCAGGTGCATGGCGATACGCCGCGAGCACTGCCCGGTCAGCGTGTGGCGCTCAACTTGGTGGGCGATGCCGTCGCCTCGCTCGATCGCGGCGAGATGCTCGGCGTGGCGGGCCGCTTTGGCCAGACGATGCGCTTTATGATGACATTTACGTATTTGGGTCGCGAGGGAGCCAAGCCGCGTGTGCTCGAGTCGGGTGCGCGTGTGCACGTGATGGCGGGTACGGCCGAGGTCGTCGGTCGCATCATGTTCATGGAGGGCGAGGCCCCCATGGCGGTGGGCGAGCCCCGTATCGTTCAGGTGCGCTTGGAAAACTCGCTGCCGCTACGTGCCGGGGACCATGCCGTGGTGCTGTCCTATTCGCCCGTGATGCTTATTGGCGGCGGGCGCGTGCTGCTTTCGCGCTGCCGTCGCTCGCGCGAGCTTGCTAAAGGGGAGCGTGAGCTGTATGCGGCGCTCGAGTCCGGCGATATCGCGGGCGGTGTGGGCGCTTGGCTGGCGCTGCAGACGCTGCCGGTTACGGCGGTTGATATTGCCGAGGCTTTGGATCTTGCTGTCGGCGAGGTCGATGCCGTACTGCGCGGGTTGGTGGCGCAGGGCTCCGTTCGCAAACTTGCCGCGGGTGATTCGGACCTCTTGGCGGACGCCGTGGTGCTCGACGCCGCGATGGATGCACTGGCAGCGACCTTGTCGGCCATGCATGCCGCGGCTCCCAAGGAGACGGGCTTTACGCCCGGCGCCGTTGCCCATGCTGCGTGGCCTTCCGCTGATGAATGCGTTTCCGCGGCTCTGATTGCCGAGGGCTGCTCGCGTGGCGTGTGCGTCGCCGAGGGTGCCGAGGTGTTCGACCCGCATTCGGCCGCCGCTGCGGCGCGCGTGGTGCACGAGGCTTGCGAGCGCATCGTTTCCTTGCTGGACGAAGCTGGCCTCGATGCGCCGACGTTGCCAGAGGTAGGCGAGCAACTGCAGCTCGATCGCGACACCATGACGCGAGCTCTGCGCGAGCTTTCGCTTAACCGTTCCATCGTGAAGATCGAGCGCGACGTTGCCCTGTCTGCCATCTCGGAAGCCCATGCGCGCGAGCTTGTTGCCGTTGCCATTGAGGCAGCCGGTGGCGCTGCCACCACGAGTGTGTTGCGCGAGGCCCTGGGTGTGTCGCGCAAGCGTGCCATCAGCATCTTGGAGCACCTGGATGCCGTGCGCTTTACGGTGCTCGACAAGGAAGCCGGCGGCCTGCGCTCCCTGCGCTAGGTTGGCTGCTCGGTTTGGTAAAATACCGGCGCACTTGGGAACGGATGGGCTCCGGTGGGCTCCGCGGTCCTCAAAACCGTTGCGAGGCGTGCAAAACGTCTTGGATGTGTTCGATTCACATACGTTCCCGCCATACGCTACCAGCGCTTTTGTGCTCGCGGTCTTGCTGCGTGCCGCAAAGGCGCTGTTTTGTTTTTGCACGAGCTTTTTGTAGCGCCGCTATTTTGGCGGCTGTATTTAGCTTCGTGCACCGGGTTTCGAGCATGCCGATGGAGGTGTTTTGCCGTATGACTACCGTAAGACGTGCCGATCTTTCTTGTGTCGTCCAGGCGGGCGGGCTGTCCTCGCGCATGGGCTGCGATAAGGCGCGCATGGCGTTTTGCGGCGAGCCGCTCATCGAGCGCGTGCTGGGTCGGCTGGCGCCAGTTGCCGGCGAGTTGGTCGTGACGACTTCGCGTCCCAGCGAGCTGGCCTACCTTGAGAAGCTTATGTTTGATGGCCTGCGCCCCCGCGTAGTCATGGACGTCGACGGTCCCGCCGGCGCCATGCGCGGCATCGCGAGCTCGTTGGCCGCGGCCCGATTGCCGCTCGTGGCTATCGTCGCCTGCGACATGCCGTTTGTCTCGTCGGAACTCATCGACGCGCTTGCCGATCGTGTTGAGGCCGAGGCGCTTGACGTGTGCGTGCCGCGCGAGGAGCGGGGAATTGAGCCGCTTTGCGCCGTCTGGCGCCGTGACGCGTGCGCGCCGGTTGCCCAAGAGCTGCTCGCCTGCGACCGCCAGCGCATTCGCTGCCTGATCAATCGCGTTCAGGCCGGTTATATGGATGAGTCGCAGATCGTTAAGGCCGCGGGCTCCACGCTCTGCTTCGAAAACGTCAATACGCCCGAGGAGTTTGCGGCGGCCGAGTTACTCGCCTAGACGATGGGAGATGCCATGTCTCACGATATTTGCCCCGACACGGGAGAGCCTTGCACTTGCGACGGGTCCGAACCCTGTACCTGCGGATGTGGTGGCTGTGGGCATACCGCGGAAGAGGAGGCGGCTGCCGCGGCGTATCGTGAGGCACACCGCGAAGGCCCGTCCGGTGATGCCCTCGACCACGAACGCAAGATCATCGTGTCGTTCGACAGCACCTTCGATGTGATGGAATGCGAGCAGCTTTGCCTTGCCGCCGGTGTGCCCGGGCGCATCATGCCGCTGCCCGGCTCCATTACCGCCGGCTGCGGGCTGTGCTGGGTCATGCCGTTCTCGGGCGATGCGCTCGCCGCCTTCCGTGCTGCCACCGAAGGCCGCATAACCCCCGCCGACTACCACCAGCTCGTCCTCTAACCACCAAAATCACCACAAAGGTGCCTGTCCTCAATGTGGCGGTTTGGAACACGTGGACGAAACAGGTTTGAAACACGGGTTTTGCGCGTCAGGCACTCAAAAACGCTTCTACCTGCATCGTAATCAAAACGAAACATCTGCTCGTCGGCTTATGCGAAACTTTGCTGCAACAGTGCGATATTATCCATACTCGATAAAGCTCGGGGCGCATGGGGCGCCTCGAACGACACTTTTCTTTTCCATCAATTGGAGGAAGCATGAGCTACACGCAGAAAGTTCTCGACGAGCTCAAGGCCCGCTATCCCGAGCAGCCTGAGTTCATCCAGGCCGCGACCGAAATCCTCGGCACCATCCAGCCGGCGCTCGACGCCCATCCCGAGTACGAGGAGGCCGCCCTGCTTGAGCGCCTCGTCGAGCCCGAGCGCATCGTTATGTTCCGTGTTCCCTGGGTCGACGACCAGGGTAAGGTCCAGGTCAACCGCGGCTATCGCGTCGAGTTCAACTCTGCCATTGGACCCTACAAGGGCGGCCTGCGCTTTAACCCGACGGTCACCCTGGGCATGCTCAAGTTCCTGGGCCTGGAGCAGATCCTCAAGAACAGCCTGACCACCCTTCCCATGGGCGGCGGCAAGGGCGGCTCCGACTTTGACCCCAAGGGCAAGTCCAACAACGAGATCATGCACTTCTGCCAGTCCTTCATGACCGAACTCTATCGCCATATTGGCCCCAATACCGACGTTCCCGCCGGCGACCTGGGCGTTGGCGGCCGCGAAGTGGCCTACATGTTCGGTCAGTACAAGCGCCTGACCAACGAGTGGACCGGCGTCCTCACCGGCAAGGGCCTCTCCTTTGGCGGCTCGCTCGCCCGTACCGAGGCCACCGGCTACGGCCTGGTCTACTTTGTGGACGAGTACCTCAAGAGCCGCGGCGACTCCTTCGAGGGCAAGAACGTCGTCGTTCACGGTTCCGGCAATGTCGCTATCTACGCCGTCCAGAAGGTTTCCCAGCTTGGCGGCAAGGTGCTGGCCTGCTCCGATACCCACGGCTGGGTCGAGGATCCCGACGGCATCGACTACTCCGTGCTCGAGCACGTCTACAACCAGAAGCGCTCCGGCCACGACAAGGGCGTCACGCTCGCCATGTACGTTGACGAGAAGCCCGGTGCCGTGTGGCACGAGGGCGACGGCCGCGGCGTGTGGCAGCTGCCCTGCGACATCGCGCTGCCCTGCGCTCGCGAGAACACGCTGCTGCTCGAGGACGCCCAGGCGCTCGTCGCCAATGGCTGCAAGGTGGTCGGCGAGGGCGCGAACATGCCCACGACCATCGAGGCCACGACCTACTTCCAGGAGAACGGCGTCGCCTTTATGCCCGGTAAGGCTGCCAACGCCGGCGGCGTGCTCGTGTCCGGCCTCGAGATGAGCCAGAACGCCGAGCACCTGTCCTGGACCTTCGAGGAGGTCGACGGCAAGCTCGAGCAGCTCATGCGCGGCATGTTCCACAACGTGGACGACACCGCCAAGGAGTATGGCCAGGAGGGCAACTTTGTCATGGGCGCCAACATCGCCGGCTTCCTGAAGGTCGCCGACGCCATGCTCGCTCAGGGCGTCTGCTAAATTCAGCCTGACATAGCTCCGTACAGCACTCGCTGATGCGCTAAGGCTCCCGACAATTCCTGCCGGGAGCCTTTTTCTATGGTGGTGAGGGTCGTGCGCCCTCGTTTGGTACACTTAGAGATACTGGACAAGTAAAGAGATGGGGGAGAACGTGCTCAAGTTCGGTACCTACGTCCGTGTTGGAAACGCGGCCGAAGCCTATGAGCTCTTGCAGAAAAACCGCAACAACAAGATTGTGGGCGGCGGCATCTGGATGCGCCTTGGTTCACGTCGCGTGGCGACGGCGATTGACCTTTCGGCCTGCGGACTCGATCAGATCGAGGAGACCGAGACCGAGTTTCGCATCGGTGCCATGTGCACCCTGCGCCAGCTCGAGCGCCATGCCGAGCTCAACGCGCTCGTCAACAACGTATTTGAGTTTGCCGTTCACGACATCGTGGGCGTGCAGCTTCGCAATACCGCCACGGTGGGTGGCAGCATCTACGGCCGCTTTGGTTTTTCGGACGTGCTCTCCGCCTTTTTGGCGCTCGACTCGTACGTTGAGCTGACGGGTGCCGGCCGCGTGCCGCTCGCCGAGTTTGTGAACATGGGCTATGTGCGCGACGTGATCGAGCACGTCGTGGTCGTAAAGCACGATTACCGCGCGAGCTACGAGGCCGTGCGCAAGGCCGCGACCGACTTCCCCTCTCTAAACGTTACCGCCGCCTGGTGGGATAACAGCTGGCATGTCACCGTGGGTGCCCGCCCGCTGCGTGCGACCCTGCTGCAGGGCGAGGCATGCGGCCTCGAGAGCGAACAGCCTTCCGAGGACGAGCTGCGCGCCCTGGCCGCGTCCGTGCGCGCGCTGAGCTATGGCACCAACATGTGGGGCTCGGCCGAGTACCGACGCCGCATCTCGGCCCCGCTGGCGATTCAGGCCGTGCGCCGCGCCGCCGGCATCGAGCTTTCGGCCGCGCTTGCCCGCGAGCTCGAGACCGTGCAAGTGCCTAAGTTTGCCACGGACGAGTATTCCTGCCGCCGCGTGCCCGGCGTCGATTCTAGCGAGGTGCGCTAATGGCTGCCAAACTCATCGATCTTTCCTTTACGCTCAACGGCCGTAAGGTCAAGGTTCAGATTGCCCCCGACACCATGCTCTTTTCGCTTTTGCGCGAGCAGGGTTGCGCGTCGGTGCGCTGCGCCTGCGAGACCACCAACTGCGGCCTGTGCACGGTGTGGCTCGATGGCGATCCGATGTTGAGCTGCTCGGTTCCCGCCGCGCGTGTCGAGGGCCGCTCTGTCACCACGCTCGAGGGCCTCAAGGCCGAGTCCGAGGCGCTTGCCCGTGCGATGGCTGCCGAAGGCGCCGAGCAGTGCGGTTTTTGCGCCCCCGGCCTCATCATGAACGTGCTGGCGCTCGCCCGCGCCGCCAAGGAGGACCCGAGCCTCGTCGCCACGCGCGAGGAGCTCTCGCGCCAGCTGGCCGGCAACCTCTGCCGCTGCAGCGGCTACGAGAGCCAGCTGCGCGCCATCGTCCGCTTCCTTAACGAGTCCGGCGTGCAGGTGGGCTTTGAGATGCCCGAGCTGCCGGTCAACGACACTAGCTGCGACGGTGTCTCGTACAAGCAGATCACCCATAAGCAGCCTAAGAAGGACTCGAAGGCCCTGCTCGAGGGCCGTCCCGTCTACACGGGCGATATGGTGCCCGCCGGCGCGCTCATCGTTAAGCTCAAGCGCAGCCCGTATGCCCGCGCCAAGATCTGCTCCATCGACACGTCTCGCGCCCTGAAGGTGCCGGGCGTCGTGGGAGTCTACACCTATGAGGACGTGCCCAAGCGCCGCTTTACCATCGCCGGTCAGAGCTATCCGCAGCCGAGTCCCTACGACCGCTTGATCCTCGAGAACCTCGTCCGTTACCAAAACGAAGAGGTGGCGATCGTCGCCGCCGAGACCGAGGAGGCCGCCGACAAGGCGCTCAAGCTCATCAAGGTCGACTATGAGGTGCTCGAGCCCCTGCTCGACTTTACCCAGGCACTCGATAACGATATCGTGGTCCACCCCGAGGGCGACGTGACCTTTATGTTCCCGCAGGGCGGCGACGTTCCGCGCAACCTGGTGTGCAGCGGCACGAGCGACTTTGGCGACCTTGACGAGGCCTTCGCCCAGAGCGACATCGTCTTTGAGCGCACTTACACCAGCCAGGCCACGCAGACCGCGCCCATGGAGACTTTCCGCGCCTTCGCGACGACCGACGCGTTTGGGCGCATCTCGGTGACCACTTCTACGCAGGTGCCCTTCCACGTGCGCCGCATGGTCGCTCAGTCGCTCGATATTCCGCAGTCGCAGGTGCAGGTCATCAAGCCGCGCATCGGCGGCGGCTTTGGCTCCAAGCAGACGGGCTGCTGCGAGATCTTCGTGGCATTCGTTACCCAGCAGACCGGCCGTCCGAGCTACTGCTGCTACACCCGCGAGGAGACCATCACCGCGGGCAACTCGCGCCACCAGATGCAGATGACCGTTAAGCTGGGCGCCATGAACGACGGCACCATCACGGCCATCGACCTGCACACGCTGTCCAACGCCGGTGCGTATGGCGAGCACGCCACCACGACGATCGGCCTCTCGGGCCACAAGAGCCTGCCTATCTACAACCACGTGAAGGCGAGCCGCTTTAGCTGGGACGCCGTCTACACCAATACCAACCGTGGCGGTGCGTATCGTGGCTACGGTGCCACCCAGGGCCAGTTTGCCGTGGAGAGCGCCGTCAACGAGCTCGCCGACATGCTTCACATGGATCCCGCCGACCTGCGCCTTAAGAACATTGTGCGCGAGGGCGAGGTCATGCCGCAGTACTACAACGAGAAGCTCAACGCCTGCGCACTCGACCGCTGCCTGCTGCGCGCGATGGACATGATCGGCTGGCGCGACAAGCCGCTGGCCGTGGACCTGGGCGACCGCGTGCGCGCCCTGGGCTGCGCGCTCACCATGCAGGGCTCGGGCATTTCCAACGTGGATATCGCCGGCATCGACATGCGCCTGGAAGAGGATGGCTTTATTACCATCGGCACCGGCGCTACCGACAACGGCATGGGCGTCGACACGATCCTGGCGCAGATTGCCGCCGAGGAGCTGGGCGTTGAAAGCTCGCTGATCGTGGTGCGCGGCGTGGACACCGACGTGTCGCCGTTCGACGCCGGCTCGTACGCGAGCTCGGGTACGTACGTGACGGGCTTGGCCGCCAAGAACGCCGCGACCGAGCTGCGTGAGAAGATTTGCGCCAAGGCAGCCCAGATGTGGGACGTGGACGCCGCCGATGTGGTCTTTGATGGTCAGTACGTGCGCCTGTCCGACGAGCGTGCCGCACGCGAGCAGAACCGCTACCTCACGCTGCGCGACTTTGCCAACTTGTGCGTCAAGAACATCGCGGGCGGCGACGCGCTCACCTCGCATGCCTCTGCCTGCCTGCCCGTTTCGCCTCCGCCGTTTATGGCCGGCATTGCCGAGGTCGAGGTCGACAAGGCCACCGGCAAGGTGACTGTGGTGGACTATGCGGCGGCCGTTGACTGCGGCACCGTGATCAACGAGGCACTCGCGCGCGTCCAGGCCGAGGGCGGCATTGCCCAGGGTATCGGCCATGCGCTCTATGAGATTGTCGAGCATGACGATCGCGGCCGCCTGCGCACCGGCAACTTTATGAGCTACAAGCTGCCCACGCGCCTGGATATCGGCAGCATTCGCGTGGCCTTTGAGCCGAGCTACGAGCCGACGGGCCCGTTTGGTGCCAAGTCGATCGGCGAGGTCGTCATCAACACGCCGCTCGCCGCCGTGGCCTCGGCCGTCGCACACGCCACCGGCCACCAGGTCCGCTCGCTGCCCATCACGCCCGAGAAGGCTCTGCTGGGGGAGTAGCGGGTCAGCGAACAAGTCGTAATTGGCGGGGCGGGGCAACTCGTCCCGCCTTTTGCACTCGTGGTGAGGTCGTGAGCCTGTAAAAGGTGTGCGTGCGCTTGCCGTTCGTATCTGCTATCATTCCTAGTCTGTGCGCTCATGCGGGCGTGGCGGAATTGGTAGACGCGCCAGATTTAGGTTCTGGTGGGATTCCCGTGAAGGTTCGAGTCCTTTCGCCCGCACCAACGCATCTGCGTCGGCTTCGGCCGTCGCGACTCTTTGTTGCATAAAGGTACCAGCACCTCAGATAAGCTGGGCAGTATGAGGAGGAACGTGTTGAACATCACCGCTTCTGACGTCAAGGACGCCAAGCTCACCGCTACGGTCACCATCCCGGCCGCCGACGTCGACGCCGCGATCAAGAAGGCCTACAAGGACACCGCCAAGAAGTACCGTTTCCCGGGCTTCCGCGCCGGCAAGGCTCCCCGTCCGGTCATCGATTCCGCCCTGGGCGCCGAGGCTACCCTCGCCCAGGCTACCAACGACCTGATCGCCGCCAACGAGCCCGCTGTCCTCAACGAGCTGGACATCGTCCCCACCAAGAACGGTGACTACAAGGAGCTCGACCTCGCCAAGGATCACGAGGACTACACCTACACCGTCGAGTTCTCCCTGCGTCCTGCTGCCGAGCTCTCCTCCTTCGACGCCGTCGAGATCGAGATGCCTCCCGCGGAGGTCACCGAGTCCGAGATCAACAACCAGGTCGAGATGCTCCTCAACTACCGTGCCACCTTCGAGGACGTTGAGGGTCGTGCCGTCGAGGCTGACGACTACGTGACCGTCGACCTCAAGGCCGTCGAGAACGCCGACAACTTCGCTGCCGAGGGCCGCATGCTCATCGCCGGCAGCGACAGCAACCCCGCCGAGTTCAACGAGGCCCTGATCGGCGCTAACGTCGACGACGTCAAGACCGTCACCTGGACCGACGAGGTCGAGGAGGGCGAGGAGGCCGAGACCCACACCGTCGAGGTCACCGTCAAGGGCATCAAGGTCCGCAACACCCCCGAGCTCACCGACGAGCTCGTCAAGTCCGACTTTGGCTTCGACAGCATCGACGCCATGCGCGACGCCATCAAGATCGAGATCGAGCAGGACAAGGCTTCCCGCCTCCCGGCCGAGAAGGAGAACCGTTGCGTCTCCGCTCTCGCCGAGCGCCTGCAGCTTGACGAGATGGACGCCGACTACGAGCAGTCCGTCTTTGAGGAGCTTGGCCAGAACTTCCTGTCCAACCTCACTGCCCGCGGCATGACCCTGGACACCTGGCTGCCCGCTTCTGGCCTGACCATGGAGCAGTTCATCGGCGACCTGCACAAGCAGGCCAACGACGTTGCCCGTGAGTCCCTGGCGCTCGACGCCCTCGCCCGCGAGCTCAAGATCGAGGTCACCGAGGACGACATCAACGCCGAGTTCGAGAAGGCCGGCGTCAAGGACGTCGAGGCTTCAAAGGCCGAGTTCATCGCCGATGGCCGCATGCCTGCCGTCCGCGAGTCCATCCGTCGCTCCAAGGCCGTCGACCACCTGGTCGAGGACGCCAAGGTGACCGAGGTCGACGAGACCGCCAAGGACGCCGAGTAATTCTCGCCACCTTGCCCACGAGCGCTTGCGTGCGCCCGTGATGGGGTAAAGTTATACACCGGTTATCCGGTTGCTTCGTACGGTGCCAGCCAATGCATAGCATGCGGGCACCGTACGTTTGTCTAGAACCACTATTGGTCCGTAAGAGAAATGGAGATGCGTATGATCGCTAAGTTCGATTCCGCCCTCGTGCCATACGTTATCGAGCAGACGCCGCGCGGCGAGCGCAGCTACGATATCTATTCGCGCCTGCTCAACGACCGCATCATCTTCTTGGGCGAGGAGATCAACTCCGTCAGCGCCAACCTGGTCGTTGCCCAGCTGCTGCATCTTGAGAGCCAGGATGCCGAGAAGGATATCTCGCTCTACATCAATTCGCCCGGTGGCGAGGTCTACTCCGGCCTGGCGATTCTTGACACCATGAACTTTATCAAGCCGCAGGTTTCCACCATTTGCGTCGGTATGGCCGCGTCTATGGCCGCCGTGCTGCTTTCGGCCGGCGCCAAGGGCAAGCGCTTCTGCCTGCCGCACTCCAAGGTCATGATTCACCAGCCCAGCGGCGGTGCCCAGGGCCAGCAGACCGAGATCGAGATTGTGGCCGAGGAGATCAAGAAGACCCGCCGCGAGCTCAACCAGATCCTGTCCGACGCCTCGGGCCAGCCCATCGAGAAGGTCCAGGCCGATACCGAGCGCGACAACTACCTGACCGCTGCCGAGGCCCTCGACTACGGCCTGATCGACCGTATCGTCACCTCGCGCGACCTCGCCGCGAAGGACGCCTAGGATGGCCGGTAACATGCAGGACAACTTTGACGAGAACGGCAACCCCATCCGCTGCTCTTTCTGCGGAAAAGAGCAGGGGCAGGTTCGCCGCCTTGTAAAGGGTCCTACCAACATCTTTATCTGCGACGAGTGCGTCGCCGCCTGCTCCGAGATCTTGGAGGAGTCGCTGGCATCGGACTTTATGGACGCCGCCCGCAACGGCAAGCTGCCGGGCTTCCTCAACGATCACGGCCAGGCTGCATCTCAGCCCGCCATGGATCCCGAGGCCGAGGGCTTTGAGCTCGAGGACGACGCCCGACAGGTCATTACGCACGTGCCGACGCCGCACGAGATCTATGCCGAGCTTTCGGCCTATGTCATGGGCCAGGAAGACGCCAAGCGCGCCATGTCTGTGGCCGTGTACAACCATTACCGCCGCGTGATCGAGGGCGGCGCCGCGCTTTCGGCCTTTGATGACGGCCTGGACTCGCAGCTCGACGACGATATGGACGAGGTGGAGCTCGCCAAGTCCAATATTTTGCTTCTCGGTCCCACCGGTACCGGTAAGACCCTGCTCGCCCAGACGCTCGCGCGCATCCTCGAGGTGCCGTTTGCCATCGCCGACGCCACCGCACTCACCGAGGCCGGTTACGTGGGCGAGGACGTGGAGAACATCCTGCTCAAGCTCATCAATGCTGCCGATGGCGACATTGAGCGCGCTCAGGTGGGCATTATCTACGTGGACGAGATTGACAAGATTGCCCGCAAGGCCGAGAACCTCTCCATTACCCGCGATGTCTCGGGCGAGGGTGTGCAGCAGGCGCTGCTTAAGATTCTTGAGGGCACGGTGGCCAGCGTTCCGCCTACCGGTGGCCGCAAGCATCCCCAGCAGGAGCTGCTGCAGATCGACACGACTAACATCCTGTTTATCTGCGGCGGTGCCTTTGTGGGTCTGGACAAGATCATCGCCGACCGCGTGGGCAACAAGGGCGTGGGCTTTAACTCCGAGATCGCCGGCCCCACCTCGGTCGACGAGAACGACCTGCTGCGTCAGGTGCTCCCGCAGGACCTCAACGCCTTTGGCATGATCCCCGAGTTCGTGGGCCGTACGCCCGTTGTCACCCAGACGCAGGCGCTCGACGAGGACGACCTGGTGTCGATTCTGACCGAGCCCAAGAACGCCGTGGTGCGTCAGTACCGCAAGATGTTCCAGCTCGAGGACGTTGAGCTTGAGTTTGAGGCCGCGGCCCTTCACGAGATCGCCCGTATGGCGCTCGCCCGCAAGACCGGCGCCCGCGGCCTGCGTTCCATCTGCGAGGACGTGCTTCAGCAGACGATGTTCGACCTCCCCAGCGAGGAGGGTGTCGCCAAGGTCATCGTGACCGAAGCGGCGGTTAAGGGCGAAGAACAGCCCCAACGCATCTACGGGTAAACCAGCCAAAAACGTGCTTGCAAATAGCCTCCGACCATCCGCGGTCGGAGGCTATTTTATATATACGCAATAACCCTAACTACCTGTGTTATTCTGTGTGTTTGTTTAAAGTCTCAGCAAAGTCCATTCAGACTGAAGTAATCGAAACCTAAGGGGAGGAATGTCGGCCCGATTTTCGTAGATCCCGCACGAGCCGAAGAGCACTAAATGTGCTCTTCGAGCGAGCCAGGACTTGACCGAGCGAAAATCGGGCCGACATTCCTCCCCGGCGGGACAGGGAGAGATATATGGAAGAAATGCCCAAGAACTACGATCCGTCGACCAACGAGCCGGCGATCCTGCAGAAGTGGCTCGACGGCGGCTACTACAAGCGCCGCGAGGGCGTGGGCGACTGCACCGTCACCATTCCGCCTCCCAACGTGACCGGCAAGCTCCACATGGGCCACGCCACCGACGACTCCATCCAGGACGCCATCATCCGTATGGCCCGCATGCGCGGCAAGTCCACGCGCTGGGTGCTGGGTACCGACCACGCCGGTATCGCCACGCAGACCAAGGTCGATAAGAAGCTCAAGAGTGAGGGCATTAGCCGCCTGGAGATCGGCCGCGATAAGTTTGTCGACGCCTGCTGGGACTGGACCCACGAGTACGGCGGCATCATCGTCGAGCAGATCAAGCGCATGGGCTGCTCCGTCGACTTCGACAACGAGCGCTTTACCATGGACGAGGACTACGCGCAGGCCGTGCGCAAGGTGTTCTGCGATTGGTACCACGACGGCCTGATCTACCGCGGCAAGCGCATCGTCAACTGGTGCCCCAACTGCACCACCGCCATCTCGGACGACGAGGCCGAGTATAAGGACGAGAAGGGCCACCTGTGGCACCTGCGCTACCCGCTGACCGAGCCGGTTAACGGCCAGGACTACATCGTCGTCGCCACCACACGCCCCGAGACCATGCTCGGCGACACGGGCGTCGCCGTTTCCCCGAAGGACCCCGAGAAGGCCGCCTTTGTGGGCAAGACCGTCAAGCTCCCCATCGTCGACCGCGAGATCCCCATCTTTGAGGATTGGCACGTCGACGCCAACTTTGGCTCCGGCTTTGTCAAGGTCACCCCGGCCCACGACCCCAACGACTACGCCATGGGTCAGGCCCACGACCTGCCGCAGATCAATATCTTTGATGAGCACGCTGTGGTCGTTGAGGGCTACGGCGAGTTTACCGGCATGAACCGCGACGAGTGCCGCGAGGCCGTCATCAAGTGGTTCGAGGAGCACGACCTGCTCGATCATGTCGAGGACCTCGATCACTCCGTCATGCACTGCTACCGTTGCGACTCCGCCCTGGAGCCGTGGCTGTCCGAGCAGTGGTTCGTGGCCGTCGACAAGCTCAAAGGGCCGGCGCTCGACGCCGTCAACTCCGGCAAGGTCACCTTCCACCCCGCGCGCTGGACGCAGACCTACACCACCTGGATGGAGAACCTCAAGGACTGGTGCATCTCACGCCAGCTGTGGTGGGGCCACCGCATCCCCGTGTTCTACTGCGAGGATTGCGGCTGGGAGGACGCCCTTACCGAGGACACCGACGTGTGCCCCAAGTGCGGCGGCCATCACATCCATCAGGACGAGAACGTGCTGGACACCTGGTTTAGCTCGCAGCTGTGGACCTTCGCCACGCAGGGCTGGCCGCAAAAGCCGGAGCTGCTCGAGGGACATCACCCCACGACGGCGCTGGTCACCGCGCGCGACATCATCGCGCTGTGGGTCGCCCGCATGGTCATGAGCTCGCTTTACTTCCTGGACGAGGTGCCGTTTAAGGACGTCGTCATCTACCCGACGATCCTGGCCAAGGACGGCAGCCGCATGTCCAAGTCCAAGGGCAACGGTGTTGACCCTATGGACCTCATTGGCATGTACGGCGCCGACGCCATGCGTTACAACCTACTCACGCTGTGCACCAACAACCAGGACGTCAAGTTCGACGCGAACATCGACAAGAAGACCAAGAAGCTCATCGACAGCCCGCGCACCGAGCAGGCCAAGTCGTTTGTGACCAAGATCTGGAACGCCAGCCGCTTCCTGCTCATGAACATGGAGGGCTACACGCCCGGCGAGCCCGTCGTTGAGACGCCGGCCGACGCCTGGATGTTCAGCCGCCTGGCCAAGGCCGTGAAGATGGTCACCGAGGGCATTGAGAGCTACACCTTTGGCGATATGGCCCGCGGCGTGCAGCAGTTCTTCTGGAACGAGGTCTGCGACTGGTACGTCGAGGTCACCAAGGCCCGCTTGAAGGGCGAGGACCGTCTGCAAGCTCAGCGCAACCTGATCTTTGTGCTCGACACCTCCATTCGCCTGATGCACCCGCTTATGCCGTTTGTCACCGAGGAGATCTGGGACAACATGCCGGCGAGCGTGCTCGACCTGGACGCCGAGGGCAACGTGGACCGCGCCGAGGCGCTCATGATCGCCAAGTGGCCCGAGCCCGCCGACTACGCTAAGTATGTCGATGAGCCTGCCGAGCGCGCGTTTGAGCTGTGCCGTACCGTCGTTTCCGCCGCCCGCGCCACGCGTTCGCGTTATCGCCTGAGCCCCAAGGCCGAGCTCGACGTGGTCGTGCGCGCCGGTGCCGAGGACATCGAGAAGCTCGAGAGCCTGCGCTCGACCATTGAGCCGCTGGCCAACACCGCTTCGCTGGTCATGGGTACCGACGTTGAGAAGCCGGCTGCGAGCATTGCCGTGGTCGACAGCGGCGTCGAGGTTTTTGTGGTGCTCGAGGGCAAGGTTGATCTTTCGGCCGAGAAGGCGCGCCTGGAGAAGGAGATCGCCACGGCTCAGAAGGAGCTTGCCGGCTGCGAGAAGACCCTTGCCAACGAGGGCTTTGTGGCCAAGGCCGCGCCCGCGGTGGTCCAGAAGAAGAGGGACCGTGCAGCTGAGCTCAAGGAGATCCTGGCGGCGCTGACTGCTCAGGTTGCTGACTTCTCGTAGGCGTAACTGAGGGACGCGGTTTGGGGCTTTACTCGCTACTGCGGACAGTCCTGCTCGCACGAAGGCCACATTAAGTGGCCTTCGGCTCGTGCGGAACTTGTATCGAGCAAAGCCCCAAACCGCTCCCATAGCGGTTACGTGGTCGTCCGCTGCCTGGCAGGGCCACTGGGTTGTGCCCTTGATTTTGCTGCAAGCGGATAAAGGCTGATATTGTCAACGCGAGGGGCTCATTCTTTTTGGTGGGCCTCTTTTTCTGTAATTGGAGACTTGGGTTATGGCTAAGCGTTCTGGGTCGTATTCTGTGCCGTTCTCGTTTGAGTTGCTTTCGTTTGGTGAGGCTGTTGGGCTGGCTGCTGATACGGGGCGGATTTCTGGGGATGCTGGTCCTCTGCTTGAGACGGTTGTCGATATGCTCGATGAGCTGGGACGTCCGGACGAGTATTTTGATTGCATTCAGGTTGCCGGTACCAATGGCAAGACTTCGACCACGCGTTTTTCGGCTGCTATCTTGCGTGGTGAGGGGTTAAAGACCGCGCTGTATACGTCGCCGCAGCTGGTGCGCTATCCCGAGCGCATGGAGGTCGATGGGCGCGTCGTGAGCGATGAGGCCTTTGCCCGTGGCGTTTCCGCCGCTGTTGAGGCGGGACATCGCGTGAATGCCCGTCGTGTGGCGGCGGGGGAGCGTGCCTATGCCATCACGCCGTTTGATCTGCTGACGGCTGCCGCACTTGTCGTGTTTGCCGAGGCCGCGGTGGATGTTGCTGTGCTCGAGGTCGGCATGGGCGGACGCTGGGACGCCACGAGTGCGACCGATCCCGTCGCCGTTGCCATTACGGGCATCGGGCTCGACCATACACGCATTCTGGGAGATACGCTCGAGGCCATTGCGGTGGAGAAGGCTGCGGTTATTAAGCCTGGGCGCCTGGTTGTTTTGGGCGAGGGTACGCATGAGGCAAGTGTTCAGCGCGTGATGGATGCACGTTGTCGCGAGTGCGGCATTGTGCCGCTCGTAGTGAACCATGCCACGACCAAAGTGCCGGAGCACGTGGGCAATACGGTTGAGTTTAGCTGCACCACGCCGCGTGCGATCTATACGTCGAGCATGGTCAAGCCGGCCTATCAGCCGCAGAATGCCGCGTGCGCGATTATGCTGTGCGAGGGGTATCTGGGTCGCGAGCTCGATCATGACAAGCTCGATGCGTCGCTTATGGGCTGCCCCACGCCGGGCCGATTTGATGTGCTGGGAACTGATCCGCTTAAGCTGATTGACGCCTGCCATAACCCTCAGAGCTGCGAGAACTTTGTGAGCGCGCTGGACGAGATCGATCCGTGCGTGGAGAACCGCCCCACGTTGCTGTGTGCCGCGCTGGCCGACAAGGACGTGGCTGGCATCGTCGACGTGCTGATTCCGGCCTTCCCCCGTGTGGTCGTGACGCAGACCGATTCCGATCGCGCCCTGCCGGCAGAGGAGCTCGCCGCCCTTGTGGACGCTGACAAGCTCGCGGGCGTGTACCCCAGCGTATCCGAGGCCCTCGCAGCTTTCGAGGCCGCGGGCGAGCCCTTCGTAGCAGCCGGCACCATTACCCTAGCCGGCGAAGTGGCAGGCTTGCTGCGCTAACCCATCCCCTCATCAGTTGCGGTGAAATAGGGACTGTTTTATGGGCTAGAAGCCTTAAACAGTCCGTATTCCACCGCAACTTCTAGGGGAGCTTTGGTGGCGTGCCTAGTCTTGGCGGACCGGATCGTGGGGGTAGGCGTTGAGAATCTCGACGCCGTTCTCGGTCACCAGGGCCAGGTCCTCGATGCGGACACCGGTGCGGCTGGGGAGGTAGATGCCCGGTTCGATGGAGAACGTCATGCCCGGCTCCACGACCTGCTCGTTGACGAGCGAGACGTCGCCTGGCTCGTGGTCCTGCAGGCCGATCGAGTGTCCCAGGCGATGCGTAAAGTATTCGCCGTAGCCCGCGTCCTCAATCACGTCGCGCGCGGCACGGTCCAGATCGCACATGCGCACGCCCGGCGCGATGAGCGCCTCGGCGGCCTCGTTGGCGCGGCGCACGATATCGTAGATGCGCTCCGTCTCCTCGTCCGGCTCGCCCCAAAAGAATGTACGCGTCATGTCCGAGCAGTAGTTGCAGCGGCGTCCGCCAATGTCGAACAGCACCACGTCGCCACGCTTGAGTACGGTGTCGTCGGGCTCGTGATGCGGATCGCCGGCGTTGGCGCCAAAGCTCACGATGGGCGGAAAGCTAAAGCCCTCGCAGTCGTGCTTGCGGTACAGGCCGAGCATCTGGTCGGCAATTTCGCGCTCCGTTACGCCCTCGTGAACGAGCTTGATGGCGTCGACCATCACGGCGTCGTTGGCGGCCGAGGACATGCGCATGAGCTCCTGCTCGGCGGCATCCTTGTGGGTGCGTGAAGCGGTGACGGCAAAATCGCCTAGGAAAAACTCGCTCGCGGTATGGCGCTCCATAAGGGGCATCAAAAAGCCGGAACGCATGACGGTGTCGATGCCAAGCGGCTTGGTCGGATCGACCTCGCGAGCGATAGCGTCTGTCACGACTTCGGTGTCGGTGTGATAGGCGACGCGGGCATTGTCGTACTCCGGCAACTGATGCAGCGCGTTGACCAAGATCACGGGCTCGTCATCGCGCGCGAGCAGCACACCGCAAAAACGCTCGAACATATCGGCATAAAAGCCGGTCAGATAGTAAATCGACCACGGGTCGTTTACGAGCAGCTGCGCACCGGGGTGCTGAGCCTCGAGCGCATCGAGCACGCGCGCCACGCGCTGGTCATCGACATGTGCCATGAAACATCCTTTCGCTAGGCTGCCACCATGGTATCCCAAGCCCGGCACATAGGGACGTTCCTTTTATGCCGGCACTTCGGGACACTCCTTTGCATCCCATGCGCGCCCTCATAAGTTGCGGTGAAATACGGACTGTTTAGCGGCCTGAAGCCATAAAACAGTCCGTATTTCACCGCAACTGCGGAGGAGGACCGGGTGGATGGCGGGGTAGCTAAAAGAGCTCCGTCCCTAATTAGCTAAAGAGCCCCGTCCCCAATTAGCTAAAGAGCCCCGTCCCCAATTAGCTACTTAGGCTCGGTCGATGTCCATGCTGGCGATGAGGTCGATGTTGGTGTTGAGGAGGTTCTCCAGCACGACGTCGCCCATGCGGATGGGGGCGTTGACGACTAGGCCACGGATGAGGTTCATGGCTTGGGCGTGGAGTGCCAGCGGGATGGCATCGGCGGTGCGCACGGGCAGCAGAGCCTCATCGCCGCCGGATACGGCAACGGTGGTGGTGAGCACGCGCATGGGACAGGTGAGCTCCTGATGCGCGAATTTATCACCGCGCGGGCAGTTGTTGCCGGTTACGGAGCGCACTTCCACCACGGCGCCATTGGCGTCGCGCTCCACCTTTACGGTCAGGAGGCATTCGGATGGGCAGGTCGTGCAGTTGAACTGCAGCGTTTCGATTGCGTTATCGCTCATAGTCTATGCCTCCTCGACGGGATCGACGGACAGGACAATTTCGCTAGCACCCAGGTCGAGCGCTTGTTTGATGACCTTTGCCGGCAGCGAGAAGCTTTCCATGACGCTCGGTTTAAACGCGCGTCCCTTGCCCGCAAACAGTTCCTCGTCGCCTGCCAGAATGCGCACGCGGGCGGCGTCGACGGGCCGGCGCACGCGGAAGTTCAGCTTGGTGAGTGCCACAGTCGTAATGCGTCCCGGCAGCGCGTAGCCCGCGATGCCGGCAGGGGAGACCGAGAGCTCGCAGTCCGGAACGGCGCCCGCGCCGGTCCCCAGCGTGTACGCGGCCGCAGCTGCGCCAGCGCGCTCGGACTCAGTCGTCACGTTGTCGGCCAGGTCGTGCACGTGCAGAACGTTGCCGCAAGCAAAGATGCCTGGTATGCCCGTCTGCAGGCTCTGGTCCACCACGGCGCCGCGTGTGCGTGGGTCAAGCTCTACGCCTGCGGCAACCGAAAGCTCGTTCTCGGGAATCAGGCCCACCGAAAGCAGCAGCGTGTCGCACGGAACAATGCGCTCGGTACCCGGAATGGGTGCCAGGTGCTCGTCGACCTGACTCACCTCGACGGCCTCCACGCGATCGTGCCCGATCACGCGCGTCACGGTAGTGGACAGGTGCAGCGGAATACCAAAATCGTCCAGGCAGTTCTTCACATTGCGGCGCAGACCGTTGGCGTACGGCATGAGCTCGTACACGCCCTCGACCGAAATCCCTTCGAGCGTGCAGCGACGTGCCATGATGAGCCCGATATCGCCCGAACCCAAAATGACGGCGCGCGAGCCGGGTTTGAGATTTTCGATATTGATGTATCGCTGCGCCAGGCCGGCCGTAAACACGCCGGCGGGACGGCTACCGGGAATCTTGATCTCGCTGCGGGTGCGCTCGCGGCATCCCATGGCAAGGACGACCGCGCGTCCGGTGAGCCGCATCATGCCGGTGGGGCTCATGAGCGTGACGGTATGGACCGCGGTGTCTTCCGCAGGCTCGCCTGTATCAATCCCAATCACCATGCTGTTCAGGAACAGCGCAATGTCGGTTGCGTGCACCTGGTCGATGAAGCGCTGCGCGTACTCGGGACCGGTGAGCTCCTGTTTAAAGTGCGACAGGCCAAAGCCGGGGTGGATGCATTGGCGGAGGATGCCGCCCAGGTGCTGCTCGCGCTCCACGATGGCCACGCGCGCTCCGGCCTTATGTGCGGCCAGCGCGGCCGCTATGCCGGCGGGGCCGCCGCCGATAACGACCACGTCGAAGGCTTGCGTTTGTACGGCTTCTACGACGCCGCAATCAATCGCGCTCGATTTGAATTTCGCCATCCTAACGCACCCCCTTCAGCGGTCCCTCAACCAGCCAAGATCCGGCGTCCTCCAGTAATACCTCGCTGGGGTCGCAGTCCAGCTCTCGGGCAAGAATCGCCACCACACGGCTCTGGCAAAAGCCACTTTGGCACCGACCCATGCCGGCGCGGCAGCGGCGCTTGACGCCCTCCACCGAAACCGCGCCCGGCTGGCGTCGGATCGCGGCCACGATCTCGGCTTCGGGCACCTTCTCGCAGCGGCAGACGATCTGTCCCCACGCGGGATCGGACTCGATCAGCTCCTCCTTGCGCGCCAGCGGTGCGCGGCCAAAGTCGTCCGGCGCGCGGCGAATTGAGTTCCAGTCCGCCCGCTCGTGCAGCTCCACGCCCGCCTCACGCATCACAAGCTCCATGCGCTCGGCAATGGCCGGCGCGCTTGCCACGCCCGGCGACTGAATGCCCGCCGCCTGGAACAGCCCCGGCACCACGGCCGACTGTCCAATAAAGAAGTCGTTCGTTCCCTGAATGACCGGACGCCCGCCGGCAAATGCACGCACCACGCGACGCGTATCCAGATCGGGCACCAGCTTGTGCGCACCGGTCAGGAGTGCGTTGACATCGGCAGCGTAGGTCTGCGTGTCGCCCGGCTCGCGCACAGCGGCGGTCGCGGTAATCACGGTGTTGCCGTGCACGGTACCCGTTACGATAACGCCCTTGGACACCGGCGTCGGCACGGGGTAGAGCGGCATGAGCGTGCGCGGCTCCTTTTCCAGCACCACGATGTTGCCCTGACGCCAGACCATCTGGAACTCCTCGGCGCCTGCCATATGCGAGATGTCTGCGGCGCCGTTGCCCGCGGCGTTGATCAGGTAGCGGCAGCGCACGTTGCTAGCGGGGGTCGCCAGCGTAAAGCGCGCGTCGTCGCCCGAGCCCGCGACTTCAATCGCTTCCACCGGCGCAGACCGCATAAACGTCACCCCGTTGGCCACGGCGTTCTCCAGTGCGGCGATGGCAACCTCAAACGGGTCGACAAAACCGGTCGAAGGGCACCACAACGCGCATGTTGCATCGGCACTGGCGCGCGGCTCCAGCTCGTGGATGCGGTCGGGTCCGACAATCGACAGTTCGGGTACGCCGTTGACAAGGCCGTTGCTGCGCAGCTGCTCCAGATGCGCGCGGTCCTCGTCGTTAAAGCCCAACACCATCGACCCGGTGCGGCGGAACAAAAATCCCAGCTCCTGGGCCCACGTGCCATATAGCTCGCAGCCGCGGGCGTTGACCTGCGCCTTTACGGTTCCCGGAGCCGGATCGTAGCCGGCGTGAACCAGGCCGCCGTTGGCCTTCGAGGCGCCCAGCGCAATGTCGTTGGCCGCCTCGACCACGCATATGGACAGGTCATAGCGCGCGAGCTGCCGCGCGATGGCGCACCCGGTGATGCCGGCGCCCACAATCGCGATATCAAACGTTTCTGCCACGGTGCCTCCCAGACGAGTTGACAGGCTGTCAATAAGACTATCCTACGGTCTGCACACTCCCAGCGCGGCGGCAATGCGGTGAACAGCCCCGCAACACCCGCCAACGGCAGAAAAGGGGAGACGTGGCAACGTCGACAACCTCGTCCGCCGACAACTACGGCAACCTTTCGTCTCAATCTGTAACAGCTAGCTGACGATTTTGGTTCTAGATGCTACAGATCAAGACAAACCTTCAGGCGGATTTTGAATGTCTCGATCTGTAACAGTAAGAGGGGTTTTGGGGCCCAAGATGTTACAGATCGAGATTGAAGTCGGGGAGGGGCCCTGTGTCTCAATCTGTAACACCTAGACCCGGATTTCGCCTCCACCTGTTACAGATTGAGATGTTTGTGTCCGCGCCAGCCCCGTACCCAGCCGTGGTCCCATATAAACAAACCCCGTGGTAAACTTGACCGGACTGTTAATATTCCGAAAGGTACCCGTAATGTCCAAGTACATCTCCGAGCTCATGTCGCCGCAGCTTATGGGCGTCGTCTATGCCTTTGTTGGCTTTATCATCGCCCTGTATGTGCTGTCGGTCGTCTATGTGTTCATCGATGCTCGCCGCCGCGGCGCCAGCGCCTACGTGGCATGGGGCATCATCGCCCTCATCCCGTTTGTGGGTCTCATTGCCTACCTGGTTCTGCGCCCGCACTCCTACGCATCCGACCGCGAGGAGCAGGAGCTGGACATGGCCCTGCGCGAGCGTCAGCTTGCCCAGTACGGCACCTGCCCGCAGTGCGGCGCGCCCATCGAGAAGGACTTCGTCGTCTGCCCGGTGTGCGATACCCAGGTTCGCAACGTGTGTCCCAGCTGCCATCGCCCGCTCGATGCGCACTGGAAGGTCTGCCCCTACTGCCGAACTCGCATCCAGTAACGCATCCATCGCCGGGCCTGCCGCAAGCCACGGGCACGCCGCAAGCCACGCGCGCCCCACACCCCGCGCCCACACGATGAAGCATGCGTAGAAAATCGCCCGCCGTGCCATTTAGGTGCGGCGGGCGCTTGTATACCAAGGCAACCTGCCTATAATGATGCAAGTCAAAAACGCCGAACGCATCGCACGCACTTGCATCAGGCATCCGAGAGGAGAAAACATACCCATGAAGGCACTCTACAATGACGGTTCGGTGGCCGAGCTCCCGCAGGACGAGGTCACGCACGTCATCCGCCACTCTGCCGCGCACATCATGGCGCAGGCCATCAAGCGCCTGTACCCCGAGGCCGACTTTGCCTACGGTCCTGCGACCGACAACGGCTTCTACTACGACGTTGATCTGCCCGAGGGCGTCAAGATCAGCGAGGACGACTTCCCCGCGATCGAGGCCGAGATGAAAAAGATCGTCAAGGAGAACCTCAAGTTCACCGTGTACGAGAAGCCCCGCGCCGAGGCCATCGCTCTTATGGAGGAGCGCGGCGAGAAGTACAAGGTCGAGCACATCGGCGACCTAGACGACGACGCCCGCATCACCTTCTACCAGCAGGGCGACTACATCGACATGTGCGTCGGCCCCCACATCTGCTACACCAAGGCCCTCAAGGCCTTTAAGCTCACCGGCGTCTCGGGCGCCTACTGGAAGGGCGACAAGGACAACAAGATGCTCACCCGCATCAACGGCGTTGCCTTTGCCACCAAGGAAGAGCTCGACGAGTACATGCACATGCTGGAGGAGGCCAAGAAGCGCGACCACCGCAAGATCGGCCGCGAGATGGACCTCTTTATGATGCGCGACGAGGCCCCCGGCTTCCCGTTCTTCCTGCCCAACGGCATGGTCCTTAAGAACACGCTGCTGGACTACTGGCGCGAGATTCACCACAAGGCCGGCTACGTGGAGATCTCCACGCCGCTCATCATGAACAAGCAGCTGTGGAAGACCTCGGGTCACTGGGACCACTACAAGGACAACATGTACTCCACCGTTATCGACGACGAAGAGTACTGCATTAAGCCCATGAACTGCCCGGGCGGCGTGCTGGTGTACGCCTCCAAGCCGCACTCCTACCGCGAGCTGCCCATCCGCGCCGGTGAGATTGGCCTGGTGCATCGCCACGAGCTGCGCGGCGCTCTGCACGGCCTGTTCCGCGTGCGCTGCTTTAACCAGGACGACGCCCACCTGTTTGTGCGTCCCGACCAGCTGACCGACGAGATCGTGGGCGTGGTCAACCTCATTGACTCCGTGTACCAGAAGTTTGGTTTTAAGTATCACGTTGAGCTTTCCACCCGCCCCGAGGACTCCATGGGTTCGGACGAGGACTGGGCTCGCGCCGAGGAGGGCCTGCGCACCGCTCTGGAGCAGCTGGGCATGGACTACGAGGTCAACGAGGGCGACGGCGCCTTCTACGGCCCCAAGATCGACTTCCACCTGGAGGACTCGCTCGGACGTACCTGGCAGTGCGGTACCGTTCAGCTCGACTTCCAGATGCCGCTCAACTTTGATCTTGAGTACGTGGACGCCGACGGTACCAAGAAGCGCCCCATCATGCTGCACCGCGTGTGCTTTGGCTCCATCGAGCGCTTTATCGGTATTCTGATTGAGCACTTTGCGGGCAAGTTTCCCACCTGGCTGGCCCCCGTGCAGGTCAAGGCGCTTCCCGTCTCGGAGAAGAGTCGCGACTACGCCCACGAGGTGTGCGCCAAGCTGGAGGAGGCCGGCATTCGCGTGGTCTGCGACGATCGCGACGAGAAGATCGGCTACAAGATTCGCGAGTCCCGCAGCATCGACCGCGTGCCCTACATGCTCATCCTGGGCGAGAAGGAGGTCGAGGCCGGCAACATCTCCGTCCGCGATCGCTCCAACGAGACCGTTCAGATGAGCGTTGACGAGTTTGTTGCCAAGGTTTTCGAGGAGATCAAGACCCGCGCCTAGCACAAACCATACAAGAATTAACAAAGGCGATCGTCCTCGCGGGCGGTCGCCTTTTTTGTTATCTATAGAAGAAAAGCCGCTGGTTAGGGCGGCTTTTTTTGTTGTGCAAAAAGGTACAGGTTTTTGTATCTTTCGACGTTGCTCATTATACGAGCAAACTGCTCACGTTTTCCCAGATTACACAAATTGCAGCGCGAACGGACACATCTCCATACGCCTCTACAAAAACCTGTACTTTTGCGACTGCGCCTAGCTGTGAGCGAGAAGCCTGTTCTAAACGCCCTTGCATTTGCGTGCATCGCAAATCCAAAAGAGGGGGCGAGAACATGGAACAGACGGCACGGCGCCAAGAGCAGCTGCCGGGCGCATTTAACGGCGTTACCACCAACAGCCAGCACGGCCGCGTCCGCTGGTATCTGGTCCACACCCCCAACGGTAAAGAGCGCGAGATCTGTGAAAAGGTCCGCTGCATTATCCCACACGAGCTGATGCAGAACGCTTTTGTGATGCAAAAGGAGTTCTGGTTTAAGCGGGACGGCGCATGGTCGCTCCAAACCAAACCCATGTACAAGGAATACTTCTTCGTCGCCACGCACGATGCCGCTGCGCTCGATAGGGCTTTGGCCCAGTTGAGTTTTGGCTGCCGCATTGCTGGCAGCAGGGAGCGGGCCTATGCGCCCATGCCGGACGATGCACAGGACTGGTACCGCAGCGTGCTCGACGACGACGGCGTGGTTCGCAACAGCGTAGCCCGCATAGAAGACGGCGTGTTGCACATAGAGCAGGGTCCCTTGGTGGGGCAAGAGGCCCGTGTAAAGAAGATCGATCGTCATAAGCGCTGGTGCCTGGTGGACGTGGGCGATGGTGGCTCCACATTTAGGGAGCTGCTACCGCTTGACGTGCCCAGCAAAACGTAAGGGAGACGTTGCACCGGCAAATTACTTGGTTTTTGGATTCATAGATGGGGGGGTCCTGGGGACAGGAACGTAAGTTTTATTGTGGCTGCTAAAGAAGTAACAGAGAGTTGTACATCAACGGTTGGTGCGCTGGCTTTCAATCAGATAAAGCCGAGCGGTACGCTTGGGTATCGCATCGTCAAGAGGCTGTTTGACCTTGTGTTTAGTCTTATGGCGATCGCTATTTTATTCATTCCAGTGGGTCTTGTGTGCGTCCTGATTTGTCTAGAGTCTCCGGGTAGTCCCTTGTACACCCAGGAGCGAATTGGCAAAAATGGCAAGGTCATTAAGATCTTTAAGCTGCGCAGCATGGTTGCCGATGCTGGCAATGTTCAGAAGTATTTAAATTTTGAGCAGCTGCATCAGTGGGAAATTGAGCGCAAGGTCGATAACGATCCGCGCATCACTAAGGTCGGGCAGTTTATTCGTAAGTGCTCTATCGATGAGATGCCGCAGTTTCTTAATGTTTTAAATGGTGATTTATCCGTTATCGGTCCTCGTCCCATTACGCGTGATGAACTCGAAATGCATTTTTCTGATGAGGATAAGGTTGTATTTCTTTCGGTTCAACCTGGAATTACCGGGTTATGGCAGGCGACGGATCGCAACGATGCGTCATTTGAAAGCGGTCTGCGCCAAAAAATCGAATTGCATTACGTGCGGAACCGTTGTTTCCGAATGGATTGGAAGTGTTTTGCTGGCACTTTCGGCGCCATGTTTGGCAAGGAGAGGACGGGCCGATAGATGGAAATATTCGTCATCATTCCGACTCTTAATGCTGAGCATGAAATCGATGGGCTTTTAATTGCCCTCGAACACCAGTCTATTCAGCCGGTTGATATCCTTATCGTTGATTCCGCTTCGGAAGATAAAACTATAGAGCTGGTCCGGCAGCACAAAAGAGTCCGCCTTCTGAAGATTGATCGCCAGGATTTCAACCACGGCACCACAAGAGACATGGCACTAAGGGAGTCGAGGGGTGACTTTGTATGCTTCCTTACCCAAGATGCTGTGCCTGTTTCTGATGATTACCTGGAGCGGCTTGTTGCTCCCATGCTTGATGATTCCGATATCGCTCTCGTAAGCGGCAGGCAGCTGCCTAAGGCGGATGCCCGACGTTTTGAACAGCTGGTGCGTGGTTTCAACTATCCCGACCGGCCATCCGTTCGTTCCAAATGTGATCTCGAGAAACTCGGTATTAAGACTTTTTTTGCATCTGATGCCTGTTCCGCTTATCGACGAACTGCATATCTCAAATGCGGCGGATTCGAGCACGTTAACACCAACGAGGACATGCTCATGGCGGCAAGGTTTATCGCCTCAGGGTTGAAGGTGGCTTACGAGCCGCGTGCAGAGGTCTATCACTCGCATAACTTGACGCCATCCCAACAGTTTGCCCGCAACCGCGCTGTTGGCTTCTTTCTCGAAACGCATGCAGACGAACTCATGCATGCAAGTGAGATTGGTGAAGGAAGCCGGCTCGCCAAGATGGTTTCGTCGCAACTTCTACGAGAGGGAAATCTTGGCGAGTTCGTTGCTTTCGGAGTCGATTGCTGCGCCCGCCTTCTCGGAAATCGCGCTGGCCGCAGGGCAGCAAGAAATGAAAGGTTATAGCCAATGAAAGGCATCATCCTCGCCGGCGGGTCCGGCACGCGCCTGTACCCGCTCACGCTCGTGACCTCCAAGCAGCTGCTGCCGGTCTACGACAAGCCCATGATCTACTACCCGCTCAGCACCCTCATGCTGGCGGGCATCCGGGACATCCTGGTCATCTCCACGCCGACCGACCTGCCCAACTTCGAGCGCCTGCTCGGGGACGGCTCGCGCTACGGCGTGAACCTCTCCTATGCCGAGCAGCCCAGCCCCGACGGCCTGGTCCAGGCCTTCACCATCGGCGAGGAGTTCATCGCCGGCGAGCCGTGCGCCCTCGTGCTCGGCGACAACATCTTCTACGGCAACGGCCTGTCGCGCCACCTGACGCGCGCCGTCCAGAACGCCGAGTCGGGCCGCGCCACGGTCTTCGGCTACCACGTGGACGACCCCGAGCGCTTCGGCGTCGTGGAGTTCGATGCGCAGGGGAGGGCCGTCTCCATCGAGGAGAAGCCCGAGCGCCCCAAGAGCTCCTACGCCGTCACCGGCCTGTACTTCTACCCGGGCGACGTCGCCGCCAAGGCGCATAGGGTGGAGCCCTCGGCCCGCGGCGAGCTGGAGATCACCACGCTCAACCAGATGTACCTGGAGGAGGGGACGCTGTCCGTGGTCACCCTCGGCCGAGGCTACGCGTGGCTGGACACCGGCACCATGGAGAGCCTGCACGAGGCCGCGGAGTTCGTCCGCGCCGTGGAGCACTCCCAGGACCTGCCCGTGTCCGTGCCCGAGGAGATCGCCTGGGAGAACGGCTGGATCACGACCGCCGAGCTGGAGGAGGCCGCGAAGGCCTACGGCAAGTCGGTCTACGGCCAGCACCTGAAGAAGGTCGCCGCCGGCGAGATCGTCAACAGCCCGCGCGAATACTAGGAGAAACCCCTCATGTCTGAGATCTTTGAACCTAAGAACATCATCGTCACGGGCGGCTGCGGCTTCATCGGCAGCAACTTCGTGCACTACGTCGTGAACAACCACCCCGGGGTGCACGTCACCGTCCTGGACAAGCTGACCTACGCCGGCAACCCCGAGAACATCGCCGGGCTGCCCTCCGACCGCGTGGAGCTCGTCGTGGGCGACA
>CAUHCN010000018.1 GCA_959604825.1 uncultured Collinsella sp.
GATTTTGCCTCTTGACAATGTCCTGCTCATATTAAAAGGAACGTCCCCAAGTGCCGGCAACGACAATGCCGCAGGAAGAGGACGGAAAGCGAAAACGCCCCTAAGCAAGCAAGGTGACGTGAAAGAGGAGGGCATTGACCTTTTGGTCATGCCCGACGATTGAACGTCAGATTGCCGCTTAGGGGCGTTTGCAGCGTCAATTGGTTAGGCAAAGACGATCAGATTATCTCGATGGATCGCGGGCTTCTCGGCCAGATCTGCCAGCAGGCGGTTGCTGGCAATCTGGTCCTGACGGCGGCCGGCGGCAAGCTCCAGCACGTCCGAATCGGCCTCGGCGATACCGCGGGCGACGACCATACCGCTCGGGTCGCACACGTCGAGCACATCGCCCTCGGAAAACACGCCATCGACCTCGCGAATACCCACCGCAAGCAAGGAAGAGCCACGGCTTACCAGCGCCTTCGCAGCACCATCATCGACCGTCACCGAGCCATGTGCCTTGTCACCCAGCGCGATCCACAGCTTGCGCGGCGCGATGTCCAGGCGCTCAGCTGGCGGATCGAACAGCGTACCCACGCTCTCGCCGCGGGCCAGACGCACAAGCGCATCGGGCTCCTCGCCCGAGCAAATCACGCTTTGAATGCCCGCCGTCATCAGAATGCGGCTCGCGCGAATCTTGGTGATCATGCCGCCCGTGCCCACCGATGTGGAAGAATCGCCCGCCGAGGCGATAATCTTGGCATCGATCTTATGCACAACCGGGACGAACTCGGCCGTGGGGTCCTCGTGCGGATTGGCGGTGTAGAGGCCATCGATGTCCGAGAGCGTCACGCACAGATCGGCGGAAACCAGACAGCTCACAAGCGCCGCCAGCGTGTCGTTGTCGCCAAACTTGATCTCGTCGACGGTAACGGTATCGTTCTCGTTGACAACAGGCACCACGCCAAGCTCCACCAGGCGCAGCAGGGCGTCGCGTGCGTGCAGGTAGGACGTGCGGCGGGCCGTATCGTGGCGCGTGAGTAGCACGAGCGAGGTGAGCAGATCCCGTGCATGGAACTCCTCGTCGTAGGCCGACGAGATGATGCACTGACCAGCCGAGGCGCACGCCTGCAGGCTCGGCAGGTCGCCGACCGGCTTGTGGTCGAAGCCCAGCACGGGATAGCCACAGGCGATAGCGCCCGAGCTCACCACGACCAGGCGCCAGCCAAGCTCGCGCAGCGCTGCGGCCTGATCGGCAAGCCCGCCGATAAAGGCGCGGTTGACCTTGCCGTCGGCGCCCACCACCGTAGACGAACCGATCTTTACCACCATCGTTTTATAAGAAGTCGTCATACGTCAAACCAATCGAATGTCGAGCGTTCGGGCGAGCTGGGGCAGTCGGGGCGCCTGGTGCGGAACGGACGAAAATAATCCGTGTTCCTCCGTCCCCTTCGGATTATTTTGCCCAGGGAAAGGCAGAGGCCGCGGCCATGTTCTTGCGCACGAGCTCGTCGCGCACCTGAGCCAGGCCCTGCTCCATACCCACCACATAGGTCTGCGGGTACAGGAAGCGCTTGAAAGCTGCGTCCAGATGGTCGAGCGCCCAAGCACAGCGCTCGCGCGCGTCCTGGATGCTCTCACGCGGAGCCACCGCACTGCCATCGCGCACGATCGGCACCAGCAGCTCGCGATACTCGAGTTCGGACACGTCGGTCACCAGGGCGGCATCGTTCACGGCCACAAGGGTATTGCCGCGCGCGGCGCCCTCCCCTGCCAGATGATCTTCGTCATAAATCATGTCGCAAACCGGGCTCCCAAAGCCGTCGTAATAGCGTCGTACGCGCTGCACGCCGGGGATCGTGCGCTTGTAGGGCTGCTCGGAAAGCTTCACCACCGGCGTCCACGGCTCCGCGTCGCTCGCACGACGGGCCGAAAGCTTGTACACGCCGCCCAGCGCAGGCTGATCGTAGCAGGTCGCGAGTTTGGTGCCCACGCCAAAGCTGTCGATGGGCGCGCCCTGGTCGAGCAGGGACTGAATCGTGTACTCATCCAAATCGTTAGAAACCGAGATCCCCACATAGGGCAGGCCCTCGGCATCAAAACGGCCGCGCACATACTTTGAGAGCTTGGCGAGGTCGCCGGAGTCGATGCGAATGGCCGACAGGCGCTCGCCCACCGCTTCCATCTCCTTGGCAACCGTAATGGCATGTTCACAGCCCTCGCGCACGTCATAGGTGTCGATGAGCAGCGTACAGTTCTTGGGGCTCGACTTGGCAAAGGCGCGGAAGGCCTCGAGCTCGGAATCGAAGCTCATCACCCAGCTGTGCGCATGCGTGCCAAAGACGGGAATACCGTAGCGGCGGCCGGCGAGCACATTGGACGTAGAGGAGCAGCCGGCAACGTAGCTCGCGCGCGCGACGGCCAAGCCGCCATCGGGACCCTGAGCGCGGCGCAGGCCAAACTCGGCAACGGGACGGCCGTCCGCCGCCAGCACCACGCGCGCCGTCTTGGTGGCGACAAGCGTCTGGAACCCAACGATGTTGAGCAGCGCCGTCTCGAGCAGCTGGCACTCCAGCGCGGGGCCGGTGACGCGCACCATGGGCTCGCGCGGAAAGACGAGCTCGCCCTCGGACACGGCGTCGATGTTTACATGCGCACGAAAATCGCGCAGGTAGTCGAGGAATCCAGGCTTGAACATCGCGCCGCCGGCCGGAGCCTGGAGCGAGGCGAGGTAGTCGATGTCCTCGGGCGTAAAGCGCAGATTCTCGACCAGCTCGGGCAGTTCGGCGGTGCCACACATGACGGCATAGGCGCTGCCAAAGGGATGGTCGCGGTAAAACGCGGTAAAACAACCCTGCTCATTGGCCTTGCCGCTCTCCCACAGGCCCTGGGCCATAGTGAGCTCGTACAGATCGGTGAGCATTGCGATGTCGGTGGGATGAGAGATATCGGTCAAAGCCATGGGGCGACCTTTCGGATGCGTTGTGCAGAGGTTGAGGGTTGGACAAGGGCAGAGTGTTCGGACATGACGCCCGATGTAAATCGGTTAGAGCAGGCCCATGCTGGTCAGGATCGTGTAGCCCATAAAGATGACAAACGCGATGAGGGCAAGGACAATGATGATTTTTTGAGCCGGCGCCATACCGGGGATCTCGTTCTCGCTCGTGGGCTCCTTGGAGGTGACCATGCGCTGGGCAAAGGTCATCTCGTCACGGCTCGGTTTGGGCTCGACGGGCTTGGGACGAGCGGCCCTTTTAGGCTGAGGTTTGGGTGCGGTGGGCGCGGGCTTCGCGGCGGCGGGCTTGGGCGCGGGGGCGACGTTCGCGGCGGCCTCCTCGGCCTTCTCGCGCTCGGCACGCAGGGCGGTCAGCTCCTCACGCTCGCGACGTGTCTCTTCCTGGGCCTCGCGGCGGGCCTTCTCGGCGCGGAGCTCTTCCAACTCGGCGCGTTCCTCTTCGGACAATGGTTGGGACTCAAGCTCGGCCATGGTACAGCCCTTTCTTTTAAAAAAAGCCGCCGACACAATGTCAGCGGCTTATCAAATCCAAGGGTGGAGACGAAGGGAGTCGAACCCTCGGCCTCTGCCATGCGACGGCAGCGCTCTCCCAACTGAGCTACGTCCCCAGGACAAGTCGATATTTTACCTACGGCTCGCCAACTGTCAACGCCCAATAACCAGTCTTTTTGGGGCGGAGCTTTTTTGACTACCATTCGCCCGATGATTTTTTAATCCCCGTCCCAGAAAAATCATCGGCGAGCGCACTACTTTGCGCTGGTGAGGACGCCGGTAGTGTCGAAGGCCGGGGTAAAGCTCTCGTCTACCGCGCCGCCCTCTTGCCAAAACATCGTCGTAAAGCCCAGGTCGTCGGCATGGTCGAGCACCTGCTCGTACTCCTCGCGCGTTACGGCACGGGCCAACTCGCCGCCCTGCTCGCGCATGAGTGCATTGGGCGTGTACTGGTTCATAACCGAAATCGGCACGTCGCCCACCGTCTGCCACACCAGGTCCAGCACGCGGCACGAATCGTCCGCATGCCCCGGCAGCACCAGGTGGCGCACGATGATACCGCGCTTCATGAGCCCGTCCTCGTCCACCAGCTCTCCCCCGCGGCGCTCGATCTCGCACGCCATCTGTGCCAGGCCCGACACGGCCACGCGCGGGTAATCCTTAATATGAGAAAGCGACTGCGCAAGCCCGGCATCGGCATATTTAAAGTCGGTGAGCCACACATCGACCAGGTCACCCAGGGCAGCTACGGCACTCGCCCGCTCATAGCCGCTCGTGTTGTAAACGATCGGGATGTCCAGCCCGCGCTCCCTCGCTGCGGCAATCGCGGCCGGCAGCAGGTGAGCATAATGCGTCGCAGTCACCAGGTTGATGTTGTTGGCGCCCTGGTCCTGCAGTTCCAGCATAATCTCGACCAGACGCTCAGGCGAAATCTCAAGGCCAAAATTGCCGGTCGAGATCTCGTGGTTCTGGCAGTAGATACATTTAAGCGAGCAGCCGCTAAAGAAGATCGTGCCCGAACCGGCCTCGCCCGAGATAGGCGGCTCCTCCCACATATGAAGCGCCGCGCGGGCCACCCTGAGCGTGTCGTTAGCACCGCATACGCCGCGCACGCCCTCATCGCGCGCCGCACCGCAACGGCGGGGACACAAATGGCAGGCGGGCGAAAAAAGTTCGGTCAACGACGTCGGCATAAAAACATGCTCCAAAACAACGATTCAGCAGCTCAAACGTAAAGGGCCAGGCCGCGTAGACGGCTCGAGCCCCAAGGCGCCGTAATCGTCCGACACGATTTTTGTAATGTCAAGACTGGAATCGATAAAGTGCCGCTTTATGATGTAGGTATTCCGCCCCCCGCGGAGCAACTGGGTGAACCGTCGCGTTTATTTAGGGAGCCCACACAGTCGTACCTAGTACAGGTATCCTTCGTTGTTAAGGACGCTGGAACGGTCGATGAGGGCACCCACCTGTTTTAGGTGGGTTCATTTTCGTAACGTGGGGGGTGGTTTTCTTTTGCCGATTTTTCTGAATACCGCCGCTGCAGGCCCCACATGGACGCTCAGCGGCATTCAGCAGAATCCCCACCAACATCCCAATATCTGGTAAGCGCGTGATAATCGCACGGTGCAAACCTCCGCACCCCCTCGGTCGAGTATCATGGGTCAGCTATGCCTTTTTGCGTAGCAACCTTTGACCTTTTCCTTCGACGCTTGGCGGTTTTTAGATTCATGGCTTCATCCCCGAGCTACATACCGTATCTATGCGTGGCAGCGGCGGCCTTTATCACGACCTTCCTCGCGGTGCCCCTGGTCAAGCGCTTGGCAATTAAGCTCGACGCCGTCGACTATCCTTCTAAGCGCCGCATCAACACCAAGCCCATCCCGCGTTTGGGCGGAACGGCGGTGTTTTTGGGCCTGGTCGTTGCCTGCATTGTGCAAATCCTAGGCACCTGGCACCTAGGCTGGCCGCCCGTCCTGGTGCCGCACCCGCGCCTTCACATTAGCTATCCCATGCTGGCGCTCTCCTTTACCGTCATCTTTGCGACCGGCGCTATCGACGACGTCTATCAGCTCAAGCCCAAACAAAAATTGGCCGGTCAGGTACTCGCCGCGCTCATCGCCTGTATCGGCGGCTTGCGGATCGGCGTCATCGTCAACCCGTTTGCCCCCGGCGAAATCATGCTCGGATGGCTCGCCTACCCCATCACCGTGATCTATCTGGTGGCATTCACCAACATCATTAACCTCATCGACGGCCTCGACGGCTTGGCCACGGGCATCTGCGGCATCGCGTCGTTCACCATGTTTTCGATGGCCGTTCTCTCGGGGCGCATCGACGCCGCCGCGCTCTCCATTGCGCTCTTTGGCGCCTGCCTGGCCTTTTTGCGCTACAACTTCAACCCCGCAAGCATCTTCTTGGGCGACTCGGGATCGCTGCTTCTGGGCTTTGCGCTGGGCTCCATCTCGCTGCTCAACGTGAGCCGCACCGCCGCGCTCACCTCGCTTATCATCCCGCTCATCGTTGCCGGCGTGCCCATCATCGACACGTTTAGCGCCATCGTGCGCCGCAAGCGCGCCCACATTAGCATCGGGCAGGCCGATAAGGGCCACATCCACCACCGTCTCATTCAAGAGGGCTACAACCAAAAGCAGGCCGTGCTCCTCATCTACGCCTGGTGCATTATGCTTTCGGCCGGCGCCGCCGCGATTAACCAGGTCGAAGTGCCCATGCGCGTGCTCATCTTTACCGTGCTCGCCATTGGCTCGGCGGCCTTCGCCAAGCACCTGCACCTGTTTGAACCCGTGCTACGCCACCATTACAACAAGCGCACGCACGCGGACGAGCTCGTCACCCCCGACGATCCCGCCTTTAAGCAGGAGGAGCAGGCAGCCGAGGAACGTAAGGAAGAGCGCCACCACAAGCTCTAGGGTAAGCTGCCGAGGAAGCGTCCAGGCGCCGCCGGCCAAACGCACAGCCATGCCGCGCCCATCGCACATGCCGCCGATCTCCCGCCCCTCGCCTACTTACGACCTGCCCCTCCAATAAACGCGTTATCATCTTGACCCATGAACATACGTTAGGAGCAATTATGCCAAACGAGAACAGCTACGAAGTCGCGCTGCAAAAGAGCAACGCCATTCGCGAGGGCCTGGCCAAGACGCCCGACAAGTTCACCATGCTCACCGGCGACCGCCCCACCGGCCGTCTGCATCTGGGTCACTACTTCGGCACCCTTAAGGGCCGTGTTGAGCTGCAGAACATGGGCGCCAAGACCAACGTGCTCATCGCCGACTACCAGGTCATCACCGACCGCGACACGACCGAGCACATCCAGGACAACGTGTACAACATGGTCATGGACTACCTTGCCTGCGGCATCGACCCCGACAAGACCATGATCTACGCGCACTCCGCCGTGCCCGCCGCCAACCAGCTCATGCTGCCGTTCCTGTCGCTGGTCTCCGAGGCCGAGCTGGCGCGCAACCCCACGGTCAAGGCCGAGATGGAGGCCTCGGGCCACGAGCTCACCGGCCTTCTGCTCACCTACCCGGTGCACCAGGCCTGCGACATCCTGTTCTGCAAGGGCAATGTGGTGCCCGTCGGTCGCGACCAGCTGCCGCACATCGAGCTCACCCGCACCATCGGCCGCCGCTTTAACAACCGCTACGGCAAAGTGTTCCCCGAGGTCGAAGCGCTGCTGTCCGAGACCCCGCTACTGCCGGGCCTGGACGGTCGCAAGATGAGCAAGAGCTACGGCAACGCCATCAACATCTCGATGACCGCCGAGGAGACGGCCAAGCGCATCAAGAAGAGCCAGACCGACTCCGAGCGCATGATCACATTCGATCCCGAGAACCGCCCCGGCGTGTCCGGTCTGCTTTCGACGGCCGCCATCTGCACTGGCCGTTCCGAGGTCGAGATTGCCGAAGAGATTGGCATGGGCGGCTCCGGCCAGCTCAAGAAGTACGTGACCGAGGCCGTCAACGAGTACTTCGCGCCGATCCGCGAGCGTCGTCAGCGCTACGAAAACGACCTGGACTATGTGAAGGACGTGCTGCACGAGGGCAACCGTCGCGCCAACGAGATTGCCGAGCAGACCCTGGCCGAGGTTCAGGACGCCATGGGCATGGTGTACTAGATCGATCTGCTGGCTAGAACTTTCGATTGCTATAGGGCGGGCGCTAGTGCGTCCGCCTTTTTTGGTGCCCGACCGGTTCGGCTCTGCCCATTGCACTCCCCCGAAAAACAGGAACAGGCCCGCTGGCAGTTAGTTGCCAGCGGGCCTGTTCCCGAAGTACACCGTTGAATCGCACAGAGGGGAGGAATGCGAATCAAACTCAACAGGGCAGGCTTTTTCATCGCCTATTGCCTGCTCCGTTGCTGAATACAATATAGTTCACCGTGGTTTACTTTGTAGCGTCAATATGTTCCCCCATAGCTTCTCCATAAGTTAGCTCAGGTAAACTAGAACCACCACAAAGGGGACAGGCACCTTTGTGGTGGTTTTAACCACGGCAGACCGCTAGAGCCCTGCAGGCCAGCGACAGGCGGCCAAGTCGACGTGCATGTCGTCCTTAAACGCCACACCCTCCCCTAGCAAAAGCTCACGTTGAGCATCGGGACCGCCAAAAGCAAAACCATCGCATATGCGGCCACCGGCAAACACCACGCGGTGACAGGGAATCTCGCCGGGGCGCGGATTGCCATGCAGGGCATACCCCACGTACCGCGCACTTCGTGGACGTCCAGCAAGAAGCGCCACCTGACCATACGTGGCGACCATCCCCTCGGGAATCTGCTCGACCACCTCGTACACCCGCTCAAAAAAGCCCTCAGACGCCATTGCTCGCTCCCTTCCACCCGGAATAGCATAAACCACCACAAAGGTGCCTGTCCCCTTTGTGGTGGTTTTGGCAGGTGGGCTAGTTAACGGGCTGGAAGAAGGCTACGGCTACGGCGCCGGGGCCTACATGGGTGCCGATGGTGGCGCCGATGGTGTGAACGGGCAGTTCGCCCTCGGTGTGGCCAGCCCACAGTGCCGCGCTGTCCTCGATATACTTCTTGAGCACCGCATCCGAAAGACCCGTATAGCCGAGCGCCAGCGGCATGGAAAAGTCGATGCCGCCCGCCTTTTCGACCTTCTGGTTGAGCAGGTTACGTCCGTTCTTGGAACCGCGCGCCTTGCCCAGCTGCACGATCAGACCGTCCTCGGCAGCCACCACGGGCTTTACGTTGAGCAGCGTACCCACGGCACCGGCCGCAGCAGACAGGCGACCGCCGCGCACCAGGTACTCCAACGTCTCGAGCAGGCCGATGACGACCACGCGGTCGCGCACGGCCTCGACAGCCGCCGCAACCTGAGCCGCGCCCTGGCCCTCGTCCACCAGGCGCAGCGCATACTCGACCAGCACGCGCTCGCCCAAGGTCACGTTATTGCTGTCCACGACGAACATGTCGCCGCCCGGCGCCTCGGCAAGTGCCGTACGAGCACTCTGGTTGGTGCCCGAGAGCTTGGCTCCCACGGTAATAATCACGGCCTCATCGCCGGCCTCACGCGCTTCGGCAATCGCCTGCGAAAAGGCGTACGGGTTGACCTGACCGGTCTTGGGCAGCTCATCGCGCTCCACAAGCATCTCGTAAAAGCGCTGGTGATCGATGTCGACGCCATCCATATACACATCGGTGCCAAAGGTGACGGACAGCGGCAGAACACGCAGAGCGGGGTGCTCCGCCGGCGACATATCGCTTGCGGAATCGGTAATAATGCGGACGGACATAACGAATCCTTTCTTGCGCAGGTCTCGCGCAGGGAATTTTGACAGCAATGTCCCGGCACGGCGTACGCGCTCAAACGGGACGATGCAGTTCTTGGCTGAAAGCTAGCGCCAGCGCGGCTCTAGATCTCGCGCAGGGTGTTGAGGATCGTGCGCAGCGATGCATACATCTGCTCGCGCTGCTCCACGCCCATGGCCTTGCCGGTGGTATCGAGCACCTCGCGAATGATGCGATCGGCCTCGCTCATGCTCTCGCCGCCCAGGGCAGTCAGGCGCACCGGAGCACGATACTTGACGGCCGCATCACCCGAGTCGTCAACCTCGACGTAGCCGCCCTCCTCCAGATGTGCCAGTGTGCGCGAAACGGCGGCACGGGTAACGCCGGCCATGCGGGCGAGGTCGGCGCCAGTCAGGCCGTCCTTGCTGCGCTCAAGATAGTACAGGCACATAACGTCGGAGCCCTTGAGGCCCAGCCTTGCGCCTTCGGACGTCTTGATACGCTGAATCTCCTTGTAGAGGCCGCTGATCAGTCCGACAAAGTCCTCAAAACGTGTCTCGTCGTTCTGCTGCATGGTGACGACCGCCTTTCGCTTACATGATGCTAACGGGTAAACATCTTAGCCGCACAAGGCAACACCCGTACCCAAATATCCCATTTGTTAACCCATCAACATAAAAACCACCACAAAGGGGACAGGCACCTTTGTGGTGGTTTGGGGCATCGAGTTTGATCCGCAGACTTCGCTACAGCCCCACGCAAGGATTGTCGCGGGTCACAAGCGTTTTAACGACAACCGTCGCTCCCAGATAGCGCTCGAGCAGCTCGGCTAAGCGATCGATCGCGGCCTGGCAATCCCCCATCCGCTCGGGCTCCACGCACTCAATCGCCAGGAAAGCATCGGCCGAATCATCGGACAACGCCGTTCGAACGCCATCGCGCCAGTTCCAGCAGCGGCATACGGCGCCCGCATCATCGATGTAGGCGAGCTCGCCGGGCAGCGTCGGGTCATCTGTCTCCTCGCCAAGCGGCAGAAATGAATCGCCACCGTCGGTCACCTTCAGGCAAAGGTCTCCCTCAATCGCGTGCAAATCCTCGCCGCCTACGGGCAGCGCGTAGGACAGCGACACCGTGTTGTAGATGTCCACCGCGGGCGTAATGTGGCCCACCGGCTTTCCTTTGAGCACGCGCTTGAGCAGGTTCTCAATTGAGCAACGCGCGCCCTTCTTGGTCTTGAATAGGCGATATGCCTCGCGCCATGCTTTAACCGGCGCATTCTCGCTGATGGTATCACTCGTCAGGTGACGCTCCGCATCGATATTGGCGCGGTCGAGCAACGCGGCAATCGCATCAACGTCCTCTTGAGGAATCTGAGCCGCGGGCTTCATGCCCTTTACGACCACAACACCGACAGCCGCCTGCGGAAATAGCTCCCAAAACGAATCCTCGGCAACGAAACTCTTCATGTGCTCTCCCTTCATAGCATGCGCCCGAGCCCGGGTGCCTAAACAAAAAGCGCTCTTACGACGGCCACCTTCAAAGTCCTACGGTGCCGCCACAAGAGCGCTTACGCTGCCCCCATCCGGAGAAGGGGGCGATATGTCAGGCGTATTGTAACCCGAGTCATTCGCCCAAGCAAAACCGCCACAAAGGTGCCTGTCCCCTTTGTGGCGGATATGGACTCGCGGCGACGCTAGTGTCGGAGTCCCAGCAGGCCGCGGCCGCGATGACGGGCGTCGGCGTGCACCTGAGCGTGCGGACCGGCGGCCTTCACGGACTCGGGCAGGTGCGAGTACTTCTTCTCGAAGTTCTCCTCGAACATCACGGCCAAGTTGTGCGCCGCCTCGTCGTAGCGCGCGGTGCTCTGCCAGTACTGGCGCGGCACCAGGATGCCGTCGGGCACGCCGTGGCACGTGGTGGGAATGTCAACGTTAAAGATATCGTCATGCACGAATTCGCTGTCCTCGATGGTACCGTCGAGGGCGCGGGCCACCAGGGCGCGCGTGTAGGCAAGCTCGATGCGATGGCCCACGCCGTAGCCGCCGCCAATCCAGCCGGTGTTGACCAGGTACACACGCGTGCGGCCGTCGGCGATGCGCTCACCGAGCATCTTGGCATAGACCATGGGGTCGAGCGGCATAAACGGCTCGCCAAACAGCGAAGAGAACGTGGGCGTGGGCTCGGTGACGCCGACCTCGGTGCCGGGGATCTTGGCCGTAAAGCCCGTCACAAAGTGATACATGGCGGCGTCGGCCGTCAGGCGCGAGATGGGCGGCAGCACGCCAAAGGCGTCGCAGGTCAAAAACAGCACGACGCTCGGAGTGGTGCCCATGCCCTTGGTCCACGCGTTGGGAATGTGCTCCACAGGGTAGGCCACGCGCGTGTTGTGCGTGACCGAGACGTCATCGTAGTTGGGCTTGCGGCTCTCGTCGAGCACCACGTTTTCGCAGATCGCGCCAAAGCGGACGGCGTTGAAGATCTCAGGCTCGTGGAACGCGTCCAGGCCCTCGCATTTGGCGTAGCAGCCACCCTCGATGTTGAAGATGCCCATGTCGGACCAACCGTGCTCGTCGTCGCCGATCAGCAGCCGCGTGGGGTTGGCCGAAAGCGTGGTCTTGCCGGTGCCCGACAGGCCAAAGAACACCGCGGTCTCGTGCGTGACGGGATCCATACTGGCCGAGCAGTGCATGGGCAGCACGTCGTCCTCGACGGGCAGCAGGTAGTTCATGACGCTGAAGATCGACTTTTTGATCTCACCGGAGTAGCCGGTGCCGGCGACCAGAATCACGCGTTCCTGGAAGTTGATGACCACGGCGGCGCTGGAGTTGAGGCCCTTAATGGCAGGATCGCACTGGTAGCCGGGCGCTGCGAGTACGCAGAAGTCGGGCTCGCCGGTGCGCGCGATTTCGCGGGCGAGCGGGCGGGCGAGCATCTGCTTAATAAAGAGTGCCTGGCTGGCACGCTCGCAGGCAACGAGCAGTCGACGCGTGTGGTTGCGGTCGGCGCCTGCCATGCCACGGGTAACGAACACGTCGCGCTCGTTGAGATAGTCGACGATGCCGGCCTTGATGGCCTCATGGCTCTCGACGGACAGCGGGCGGTTGACGGCGCCCCAGGCAATCTTGTCGTGGACATCGGGGGTGTCGACGATAAAGCGGTCATTGGGGGAACGGCCGGTACGCTCCCCTGTCTCGATCACCAGCGCGCCGTTGGATGCCATGCGGCCTTCTTCGCGGCGGATAGCGTGCTCGACGAGCTCCGCGGCGGGTAGATCGACCAGCAGGCGGGGCTGATTCTCGGCGGGATCTTCGACCAGCGTAATACCAAAGTTGGACAAAACATCTGCAGGGGTAACACCGGGCATGGGGCCTCCTTTAAAAACGCGACACGTGGACGCGACGCGCACTTTACTCACGTAAAGTCCGTTGTACCCGATATGCAAAAACGTTTTTGCGGCAAGGGCGGCAAGCCCGCCCAACGGTCAAAAATCGCAGGCAAGCGGCCTAGTCATTGGGGACGTTTTTAAACGACTAATCGTTGGGGACACTCTTGAACAGGCAACAACCAAGGAGCGTCCCCGGATGCCGGCACTTAGGGACGTTCCCAAAGTGCCGGCACAAAAAGAGCGTCCCTAAGTGCCAACTACAGCGGCAGCCCTTGACCGAGCATGGCGATGATGCTCATGAGGACCAGCATGCCGGCGGCGTAGGGCAGGATGGCGCCCAGAAGCTCGGCGTCCTTACCGCGTACATGCACGGCGGCAAGACCGATCGCGAGCGTCTGCGGCGAAATCATCTTACCGGCAGCAACGCCAAGCGCATTCAGCGCGACCATCCAGTAGTCGCTCACACCCAGCGCTGTAGCAGCCTGGCTCTGGATGGGGCCAAACAGCATGCCTGAGGACGTGCCCGAACCGGTCACGAACGCACCGACGGCGCCGATCCACGGAGCCAGAATCGGGTACAGGCCGCCAGCGACCGCAATGCAAAACGCGCTGATCGAAGAAATCATGCCCGCATAGCCCATCACCTTGGCGCAACCCAGCACCGAAAGCATGGTAATGACTGTCGGCATCATCTGCTTGACGGTCGCGGCCAGCACCTCACCCATCAAGCGCGGCGAAGCGCCCTGAATGGCACCGCCGACAAACGCAGCCAGGAAAATCCAAACACCCGGCGTGTTGATCCACGAAAACGTAAGCGTGCCGGGGTTCTCGCCGCAATACACCTGCACGTGACTCGCAAACGGCGCGAGCGCGGCGTGCACGACGGGCACCAGGTTGGAGGTACCCAACAGCAGCACAAAAATCAGGATGAAGCACGACCAGGCAGAAAGCGCCGACTTAGCGGTGAGCTGTTCGCCGGCCTCGATATTCATGTGAAAGCGTGCGTCCAGATGCCCCGACTTCTCGGCACGCATAGCAAGCGCAGCTGTCAGCCCGAGCGAAACGATAGAACCGACGACGACGGCAAGCTCGGGACCCACAAACCTAGCAACGACCAGAGCCGCACCGGCAAAGGACACGCCGGAGAGCACGGCGATGCCCGCCGCGCCACGTAGGCGCTCGGCAACGCCTGCAACGTTGCCCTGGTCATCGGCAACACGACCAGCAACCAGTACGATAAACAGCGGCATCATCACAAAGAAAGGCGCCAACTGCACCAGCTGAACGGTCGCCAGGTGCAGGGAATCCAGACCCACCAAGTCGGCAACGGACACCGTGGGGATGCCGATGGAGCCGTAGGGTGTGGGTACGCCGTTGGCCAGCAGGCAGATGAGCACGGCGGGCACGGCCTCAAAACCCAGGCCCGCGAGCATGCCGGCAGGAATGGCGACGGCAGTGCCAAAACCGGCCATGCCCTCCATAAAACCACCGAAGCACCAGGCCACGAGCAGCGCCAGCAGACGGCGGTCGCTGCTGATGGAGGTGATCATGCTGCCGATCACGTCCATGGCGCCCGTGCGAACGCACAGGTTATACGTGAATACCGCGGCGATGATCACCAGGACGATGGGCCACAGAGCCATCAAAAAGCCTTCAAGCGAGGCGGTCGCGATCTGCGCTGCCGGCAGGTGCCACCATGCGAAGGCAAGCACGCACGAAAGGACAAACGATCCGATAGCGGCCTTCCAAGCTGGCCATTTAAAGCACAGCAGCATCACGACCAGCCAAATAATCGGCACAAGAGCCAGTAAGAATGCGGCGACGTCCATAGGTAGAAGCTCCTTGGTACCGCGAGGGCGGCATCGGGGGGTCATAAAACTTCAACAGAATACCGCACGCTTACCGACAAATTGCTGCCGCCTGCCGAATATATTGAACAACCTGTTCAAAATAACGAATCGATACCACCGCGGCTATACTAGAGCGCAGCAATAGAAAGGAATCGCCTTGAGCATCACGCCCCTCGATAGCATCCGACGCACCATCGCCCGCCGCAACGGCGTCACCGACCCCACCGTATCGGGCGGGGCGCACGGGCAGGGCGGACGCATCGAGAACGGCCTGTTCCCCGCATCGCACACCGCCGAGGAGCTCGCACGAATCCAAGAGCTAAGCCAGCGTAACGCCGGCGGTCCCGACAGCAGCCAGGCTACACGCCGTCGCCGCGAGCGCGATCGCCAGCCCGGCCCCATCCGCCGCATGGTCAACGCTTGGTGGAACCGTCTGCTCGGTGCCGTCTACGGCGGCGGCTTCTCCATGCAGGAAGCGGAATACGAGGAGCACGCCACCAGTCGCGACTATCTTTGGAACACCCTCGGCACCGCCGTGTGGGGCTTGGCATTTCCGCTGCTCACCATCGTGTCTACGCAGCTCGTGGGCGCCGAAGAAGCAGGCAAATTCTCCATCGCCTTTGTCACCGGCACGCTCATCATGATCGCGTGCAACTACGGCGTGCGCAATTTCCAGGTCTCGGACATCGACGAAAAGACGTCCTTTGCCTCCTACCAGCTCAACCGCTGGCTTTGTGGAGCGCTCGCCCTAGGCTGCGGCCTCATGTACAGCAGCGCCCGCGGCTATGACGCGCAGATGGCGACGATCGGCCTGGGCGTCTACCTGTATAAGGTCATCGACGGCGTCGCCGACGTGTACGAAGGCCGCCTGCAGCAGGCCGACAAACTCTACTTGGCTGGAATGAGCCAAACGCTACGCTCCGTCGGCGTCATCGCGGTCTTCAGCGTGGCGCTGTTCCTCACGCGCAGCATGCCCATCGCGGCCATGGCCATGGGCATCGCCGCGATCGCCTCGCTCGTGCTGGTCACCGCGCCGCTCGCCCTGCTCGAGACCGAAAAATCGCGCCGCGTGAGCCTTCGCGAGGTCGGCCACCTGTTTGTCCAGTGCGCTCCACTCTTTGGTGCACTGTTCTTGTTCAACCTTATCGAGAGCATGCCCAAGTTTGTGATGGAAGGCACGCTGGCATACAAATATCAGCTGTACTTTAATGCCCTGTTCTTTCCGGCGCAGGCTATTTTGCTGAGCATTGGATTTATCTATAAACCGCAGCTCCTGCGCTTGTCGAGCATTTGGGCTAATCCTCGCAAGCGTCGTCGCTTTGACCTGATTATTGTTGCCGTTATGGCGCTGATCGTGGTCATCACCGGCATGTGCGCCGCATTTATGGCAGGTCCCGGTATTTCCCTCATGAGCTTTATGTACGGCCTCAGCTTTGAACGCTACCGTACGCTGGCGCTGCTGATGGTCGTCGCCGGCGGCGTCACCGCGGCCATCGACTTTATCTACGCCATCATCACGGTGCTGCGCCACGCTGGAGACGTCACCAAGATCTACCTGATCTGCTTCGCCGTAAGCGTGGTGCTGCCGGTGATCCTGATTAAGCTGCTGGGTCTGATGGGCGCCGTCGTGAGTTACCTAGCCATCATGGCCCTACTGCTGGTACTGTTGATTATCGAATACGCCCACATCCGCCAACGCATCGAGCGCGACCGCAACCCGTACGGCGCCTAATTGGCGCAATGGGGGGTCTCGTTGCGGACGATTTGCGACACGCAAAACTAAGTGAGTAGACTTTTGCCGAATCCCTGACCACACCGGCAAAACACAAGTCAGTGACCTGCGGTTTTGTTGAGGCAAATTTGCCGGCTGCTCGGCATTTCCAAAAAAGTCTACTCACTTAGCCAGCGGACAGCCAAAAAAGAACCGTCGCAACGTCGTTTGACTCCGTTGCGACGGTTTTTCGAGCATTTTCGCACTGCCGAGGACGCAGACGCTCCTCATTTCTCGCGCTTACCGAGCAAGAAAGCGCTATTCTCCGAAAGTAGTCAAAAAAGCTCCGTCCCAAATTAGCTACCACTTGCACCGATTATTCGCCCGGGTTGATGTTCGCGTAGAACTCCGCCCCATCATCGAGCCGCAGGATCCCGACGCGGCCGAACTCGGAGCCGGTGGCGGCGGCGCAGTCGATATCGATGCGATCGGGCACGCCGGCGGTATCCTCGCCACCCAGGCGCACGATCTGCCCGCGGCCCGACTCCTCATCGAGCCCCGCAAGACCACCGACCTCGCAATAACGCCCGAGCGACACCGTTGGCGTGTGACCGCTCACCACGACCGGACCCTTGCCCTCGGCAGAAAGCAGCCCGGTCGGCGCATCCCAATAGCCGTGACGAATCCACAGCAGGTCATCGGCCGACTGCACCGCGAGCATCTGCTGCAGCAGCTCGCGATCGGCACCCACCGCTCCAACGCCATCGGCACAATCGACGCCATGCTCAAGCAAAAACGCGCGCGCCGCCTTCATCTCGATTCCAGCATGTACCAGCAGATACGGGCGCTCCTCGGTCTCGGCCACCGCGTAGAGCGGCAGCGCGGCCATCCATCGCACGAGCTCCTCGTATGCGTCAAATTCCATGTCGTTGAGCTGCTCGCGCGTCGTCCAGCCACCGTTGATATCCCAGGTCTCGGCATCGAGCGGATCCTGGCTAATGATGGCATCGAGCATGATCTGCTCGTGATTACCCTTGAGAACGCGGGCGTTAGGCAGCGAGCGCACGAGCTTAATAACGCCGACCGGATCGGGCCCGCGATCGATCATGTCGCCCAGCACGTACAGCGTGTCGTCGGACGTCAACGAGATCTTAGACAGGGCCTCGTCAAGCGCATGCACGTGCCCGTGAGCGTCAGATGTCACATAGATCGCCATGGTACGCCTCTCCTTGCATTGCGGCCGAAGCCCGGTGCCGCAACTAAAACTTCAAGTTGAACTTAAACGTTACCCATTGTACTCCGTTGCAATAAAGCTGGAAAGGGTTTCCGAGCAGAGGCAAAGACGGCAGCCGTCTATGACGATATCGCGCACGCCCGCAATCCAACCCCATAAACCCACCATCTTTGGGTACAAATAACCGCAGACAACTGACCGTGCCACGCCAACCACCCAGGAGCGGACACCATCTATGAACCAGATCCTTCTCTTTATCGGCCTCGTCATCATTTTGTGCCTGACCATCAAACCCGTCGGCAAAAAACTCCCCTTCCCCACCCTGCTCATCTTTATCGCGCTCGGCATGCTGTTGGGCGTCAACGGCCCGGCGCATATCGACTTTAGCGACTACGCGCTCACCGAAACCGTCTGCAGCACGGCGCTGCTGTTCATCATGTTCTACGGCGGCTTTAACACCAACATCGACCGCGCCAAGCCCGTCGCCGTGCCCGCGGTGCTGCTGAGCACGCTCGGCGTCGTCATCACCGCAGGCATCACCGGCGTGTTCGCCCACTTCGTGCTGGGCTTCGACTGGATCGGCGGCCTGCTGCTGGGATCAGTCGTGGCATCCACCGACGCGGCCAGCGTCTTTAGCGTTCTGCGCGAGCACAGCCTGTCGCTGAAGGGCGGCACCGACTCGCTGCTCGAGGTCGAATCGGGCTCCAACGACCCCGTCGCCTACATGCTCACCGCCGTGCTCGCCACACTCGCGGCCGGCGGCGACATCAACATTCCCGCACTGCTGGCCAAGCAGATTATCCTGGGCGCGGGCCTGGGCCTTGCCATCGGCTGGGCGGCGGGCCGTCTGATTGAACGCGCACACGCAACGGCCGAGGGCGCGCAGACCATCTTCTTGTTCGCCGTGGCGATCGTCGCCTACGCGCTACCAAGCTATCTGGGCGGCAACGGCTTTTTGGCCGTATACCTGGCCGGCATTGTGCTGGGTGCGAGCGACATCACCGGCAAGGTCGAGATGGCGCACTTCTTTGACACCCTCACCGAGATGGCCGAGATGACGATCTTCTTCTTGCTCGGCCTGCTCGTCACGCCCGCACGCCTGCCGCAGATGCTGCTGCCGGGCCTGGCGCTCATGGCGTTTATGCTCTACGTGAGCCGTCCCATCGCCGTCGGCGTGCTCCTGGCGCCCTTTAAGACGAACCCCCGCCAGGTCGCGCTCGTAAGCTGGGCGGGCCTGCGCGGAGCAGCTTCGGTCGTGTTTAGCCTCTTTGCCGTGGTGGCCGGCGTTCCCGGCGGACACGACCTATTTGACCTGGTGTTTGTGATTGCCGTGTCGAGCATTGTGGTGCAGGGCTCGCTGCTGCCAGCGGTGGCGAAGAAGCTCGATATGATCGATGCGACCGGCGACGTGCGCCGCACCTTTAACGACTATCGCGACGAAGACGGCATGTCATTTGTAAAGCTCAAGGTGGGTGCTGGCCATCCGTTTGCCGAGCGCTCGCTCGCCGATATTGGCAGCGCGACGGACATGCTCGTGGTCCTGGTGCTGCGCGACGGGGCGCACCCGGTGCTGCCCAACGGCGATACCGTGATCCAGGAAGGCGATCTGCTGGTGATGGCCGCCCCAACGTTCGAAGAGCGTGCCGAGGTTACGCTGCGCGAGGTCACCGTAACCCCCCACGGTCGCCTGGCCGGCCAGCGTCTTCGCGATGTGCCGCAGGGCAAGCACCCCTTTATCGTGGTGATGCTCAAGCGCGACGGCCAAACGATCATCCCCGACGGCAACACCCTAATATACGCCGGCGACGAAGCCGTCATCGCCACGCTCGCGTCGTAGCGGGCAGGAGGTAGCTAATTTGCGACGAAGAGATCAAACGCCTAGAAAGCCTCATGCCTTCGCTCGCAGATTTGGATTTGACTGAGGAGTAAAGCACCCCTCCCCCATGTAACCATCCTGTAAATCATAGCGGCGCACTCGGGTTTTGCTGTGATGCGGTCGCGCCTAGCGCTCCACTGTGCTAAAGTATCCCGAACGTTCAAACGACTACGAGGGAGACTAGAAGATGGCACGTGTGCACAACTTCTCAGCTGGCCCGGCCGCGCTGCCTACAAGCGTGCTCGCCGAGATCGCCGACGAGATGATGGACTACCGCGGTTGCGGCATGTCCGTGCTCGAGATGAGCCATCGATCTAGCATGTACCAGCAGATTATCGACGACGCCGAGGCAACCCTGCGCCGTCTGCTGAGCATCCCGGACAACTACCGTGTCCTGTTTTTACAGGGCGGTGCCACGCTGCAGTTTGCGGGCATCCCCATGAACCTCATGCACCGCGGCCGCGCCGGCTACATCGTGACCGGCAACTTTGCCAACAAGGCATACAAAGAAGCCGCCAAGTACGGTGAGGCCGTGTTGCTCGCGAGCTCCGAGGACACCAACTTCGACCGCATCCCCGACATGGCCGACATCAATGCGCGCATTGCCGCCGAGGCCGCAGGCGACGGGCTCGACTACGTCTACATCTGCCAGAACAACACCATCTTTGGCACCATGTACCACGAGCTGCCCAGTTGTGGCGATGTGCCGCTGGTCGCCGATGTCTCGAGCTGCTTCCTGTCGCAGCCGCTCGACGTTGAGCGCTACGGGCTCATTTACGCCGGAGCGCAGAAAAACGCCGGCGCCGCGGGCGTGACCGTGGCCATCGTGCGCGACGACCTCATCGCAGATGGCCCCGCCTTTGCGCAGACGCCGCAGTACCTGGACCTTAAGACCCAGGCCGCCAAGGGTTCCATGCTCAACACGCCCAACACCTTTGGCATCTACGTGTGCGGCAAGGTGTTCCGTTGGGTTGAGCAGACCGGCGGACTTGCCGCCATGGCCGAGCGCAACTGGGCCAAGGCCAACCTGCTCTACGACCTGCTCGAGCACAGCGTGCTGTTCCATGGCACCACACAGGCCGACAGCCGCTCCATCGCCAACGTCACCTTCCGCACCGGCGACGCCGAACTCGACGCGGCCTTTGTCGCAGGCGCGGCAGAGCACCAGATTCAAAACGTCAAGGGCCATCGCCTGGTGGGCGGCATGCGCGCTAGCGTCTACAACGCCGTAACCATGGAAGATGTGCAGGCACTGGCCTCGTACATGAAGGACTTCGAAGCGCAGCTTAGTTTGAGCCCGCGATCTAACTAGCCCGCAACGCGCGGGCCGACCAGCCACTTCAAACCACTTGTAATAAACAAATCCGCTAAGGAGTTTTTCATGCGCAAGATTAAAACCATCGACGACATTACCAAGGACGGCAAAGTCGAATTTGGCGAGGGCTACGAGTTTGTGGGCACCGCCGAGGAGGCCGATGCCATCCTGATGCGCTCCACCGACCTGCACGGCTACGAGCTGCCCGAGGGCATTCGCGCCATCGCCCGCTGCGGCGCCGGCGTCAACAACATCCCCGTCGAGGAGTACGCCAAGAAGGGCGTCGTCGTCTTTAACTCCCCCGGTGCCAACAGCAACGCCGTCAAGGAGCTCGTCCTGGGCATGCTGGTGCTCTCGAGCCGCGGCGTGGTGCAGTCGATGAACTGGGTGCGCGACAACGCCGACGATCCCGAGATTCAGGTCGACGCCGAGAAGGCCAAGAAGGCATTTGTGGGCCGCGAGCTCAAGGGCAAGCGCATCGGCGTCATCGGTCTGGGCAACGTGGGCTCCAAGGTCGCCAACGCCTGCGTCGAACTGGGCATGGACGTCTACGGCTACGATCCGTTCATTTCCGTCGAGCATGCGTGGGTGCTGAGCCGCGAGGTTCAACGCGTGGGCACGCTCGAGGACCTCTGCCGCGGCTGCGACTACCTCACCGTGCACGTGCCCAGCAAGGCCGACACCATCGGCATGATCAGCACCCAGCAGATCGACCTGCTCGCTCCGGGCGCCGTGCTGATCAACTACGCACGCGAGACCATCATCGACGAAGACGCCGTCGACGCCGCCCTGCGTGAGGGCAAACTAAGCTGGTTTAGCTGCGACTTTGCCACGCCCAAGACCGTCAAGATGCCCAACACGTTTATCACCACGCACTCGGGCGCCGGCACCGGCGAAGCCGAGGCCAATTGCGCCGACATGGCCATCAGTGAGCTCAAGGATTACCTGGAGAACGGTAACATCGCGCACAGCGTCAACTACCCCGCCTGCAGCATGGGCAAGGCGCGCGCCGCGAGCCGCATTGCCTGCCTGCACGCCAACGTGCCCAACATGATCGGTCAGATTACGGCAATCCTGGCCAAGGACAACGCCAACGTACAGCGTATGACCAACGAGTCCGCTGGCGAGAACGCCTACACCATGTTCGACACGGACGAGCACCTGAACAGCAGCACGATCGAGGCGCTTAAGCAGATTCCGTCGATGTATCGCGTGCGCGTGATTAAATAGCGCCGGCGCCAATCCTGCCAGACAGGCCACGAAGCCCATTCGGCCCCCGTTTTTCACGAAACGGGGGCCGATTTCATTGCTCCGGACGGCTTTAAAATAATACCCAGAACAAGTTTTTTCGGATAATCGACAGTGAGGCCTCAGTCGCTAAGCACAACTGCTTTTACAAACAGCTTTATCAGGGGTTTTAGTAGGTAAAAATCGATCTCTATATGCCAAATTAAGGTTGACTGTCCATTTTCCGAAATAACTTGTTCTTGGTAGCACTTTTAGAGCAAATTCCGGGGTGCAATTGAACCCTTTTCGCAACTAAAACCCTGGTTCCCGCGACCGTTTTCCACCCGCGCGGCTACATTCCCGCCCAATCGATAAAAATCTCCTCACGAAGCCGCCGTTCGAGCTCCTGCTGCCGCGGCGTCTTGTCTTTCAACGGCATATCGAAGTAGGACATGATGAGTTCCATCACCACGCGGAAGGCATCGGAGTCGGCCAGCTGGCCATAGGTCATCAGAACGACGGGATATCCCATCGCTTGCAGCGCGGTCGTTCGATCGGAGTCCGAGATCTTGGATTCTATGGATCCGTGAATGGCTTTACCTTGGCATTCAACCAGGCACTCTCGGCTGCCGTCCTTATTTGCCAGCAGAATATCGGCATAGCGCCTATCGAGTCCCGAAATCAGGCGGGCACCGCGCGTCATGCGAATCTCGACGTTATTGGTAAGGCGCAACCCTTCGCCGCCGCGCAATCTTGTAAGGCCAAACAGCATCGAAGCCTGGACCTCGAGCGGCGATGCCGCCACCCCCGTAATGCATTTCGCGGCACGCGTGAACGATTTAGCGCCGCGGAGTCCCGGGATCTTATCGACGTATTCGGTAAGTTCAGAGAGCTCGATCAAGGGAGGTCGTTTCCACAAGTCCGTTGGATTCCCCGAGACATCCTTTACGTTTTCCCAGCCCAGCCGCGCGTCGCCCCACCGGTCCCCGTATGCCTGCTCAAGTGCCGACTTTACCTGAGGCGCAATCTTGCACACGGCGAAGGTGCCACACATCTCATACATGCACATGATCAGACGCTCGTTTGAGACCGAGGAAGCCAGGGTCAGCAGGGTAAAGAGTGGGGACGCAACATCGAGGCCAAACTCCGTCTGCCGCACGGAATCAAACGGCCTCTCCCCGTTCCAAACATGCCTGACAATGCGATCGCCCTTGCGCCCGTAGACGCCCTGCGCCAACACGTGTAACGGGGTGCCCAGGAAATGCTTGACGAGTGGGTGCTCACAAAGATGCTCCCTGCGCGGATCGTCCACAGAATCGGGCAGGTCCGGCATTATCGCCAAGACCTGTGGAGGTATTCGGTGATACCGAAAGGCAGATATGTCGCACAGCATGTCGTCCATGAAGGGTACGTACCCACCGCGTCGTTTGCAAACCCGCCTGGACGGCAAACGCGCTGGCTCGGCCTGCGAACGGTAAATGCTGCCGCGCGCGCGTCGCGGATCCCTTAGGAGGCTTACAATCGGTTTGGAAAGCAGACTGATTGTAAGGTTGCATATGGTTGATGAGGACTTTGCCTGGCGGCTTGCGCAGGACCTTGTGCGGATCGACAGCTCAGACCCGGGCGCGTATGAGGATGAAATTGAGCGCTTCATTAAGAGGCTCATTGAGCAGCAGCTGGCACAACTTGATAGTTCTGCGCTCGATGCCGTGCAGATTGAGGAGCTCGAAGTGCTGCCCGGGCGCCGCAACCTTAAAGTCACCGTGCCGGGCCAAAGCGACAAGCCGCGGCTGATCTATATCTGCCACATGGATACCGTCACCTTGGGCGATGGCTGGGACGCAGACATCGCACCGCTTGGGGCGGTTGTGCGCGACGATAAACTCTATGGCCGCGGTGCCTGCGATATGAAGGGTGGCCTGGCCTGCGCCATTGCCGCACTGATCCATACGCTCGAGCGCGTAGCGGCGGAGGGCGAGCTGCCCCACCGCGGCTTCTCGCTCATCTGCTCGGTCGACGAGGAGGACTTTATGCGCGGCTCCGAGGCGGCCATCGATGCTGGCTGGGTCGGCTCGCACGAATGGGTGCTGGACACCGAGCCCACCGACGGACAGATTCAGGTGGCACACAAGGGTCGCACGTGGTTCGAGATCGAAATAACCGGCGTCACGGCGCACGCTAGCCAGCCCTGGAAGGGCGCGGATGCCGTCGCCGCCATGGCCGAGATCACCTGCGCGCTGCGCCATGCGTTCGCGGCGCTGCCCGTGCATGATGAGCTGGGGCCATCGACCATCACGTTTGGGCAGATCGAGGGTGGCTACCGTCCCTATGTCGTGCCCGACCACGCCAAGGTCTGGGTCGATATGCGCCTGACGCCGCCGACCGATACGGCCGCCGCAACGCGCATGGTAGAGCAGGCCATCGCCGACGCCGAAGCCGCGGTCCCCGGCTGCCATGGAAGCTATACCGTGACAGGCGACCGCCCCGCCATCGAGCGCGATCCGGCCTCTCCCCTTCTAACCGCACTTAAGCGCGCGGCAGACGATGCGACGGGCGCGGACACGACCGTCGGCTTCTTTACCGGCTATACCGACACTGCCGTCATTGCCGGCAAGACGGGTAACCGCAACTGCATGAGCTATGGCCCAGGATCGCTCGCGCTCGCCCACAAGCCCAACGAATATGTGCCCCACGCCGATATCGTTCGCTGCCAGCAGGTGTTGATCGCGCTCGCCGACAACACGCTCTGGGGCGCGGATAGCCAAGTTGGGGCATAATAAGCCGCGAACAAACCGACTCGCGCGTTAGGACCGTCCATGAAAGCTCTTCCGTTTCCCTGCATCCGCCCGGCTCAGGACCGCGTGCTCGAGGCTCTGCCTGCGATGGGCAGCATTCTGAGTGACAACGAAGCCCTGCGCGGCGCGATTGCCGATGGGCTCATGCTTAAAGATCCGGGCGCGGCGTATTACGTGTACGAATGCTCCGGAGAGCCGGGACGCGTAACGGGTGTCGTGGCGATCTGCCCGGTTAACGTGCTGACGGGCAGCGACGAGGCTGCAGCCGAGAGCATCGACGCACTCGCCGCCGCGCGCGCGATCGCCGAGCTCAAGGTGCAGCCGCGCCCCGTGTCGCTCGCCTACGAGGCGTCGCCCGTCATGGATATCATCCTGGGCGCTGCCAAAGAGGGCGCATCACTCTACGCCGTCACCGATCCCGCGGGCGTCACACATCGCGTGTGGGAGGTCAAGCGCGAGGACGCCGTTGCCGCCATCCGTGCCATGCTCGATCAGGCGCCCGACCCGGTGTTCGCCGGTGACTCCGCCTATGTCGCCGCACTGGCTGGGGCATCGCAGATTCTGGCCGACGAGGCCCGCGCTGCCGGCGCCTACTCTGGCAAAGAGCCGTTCAACTTTGCTGTAGCCGTGCTGTTCCCCGCCGCGCAGGTCAGCGGCAGCGCGCCGCAGGTTCCGACGGGTCTGCTCACTCACCAGGTCTCACGGTTCTAGCGAACTCAAACGCTAAGCTGGAAAACCCAGCATCCAAACAAACAAGGGGCGGAGATGCAGCAAACGCATGCACCTCCGCCCTTTTCGCATCAAACAATTACGCCGGTAAACCGGGCCGCAACGTCAGCGTTATCCACGCTGCGGACCTGCCGCCGCCACGAGCGGCTCTAGCCCCAGCTCGCGCGCGTAGTCTTCCTGCGTAAAGACTTCGACCAGTTCAAACGTATCGGCCGCATCGTCAAACGCAAAATGCAGCACTGAGCAGTTGCCCGGCACGCGTTCGCGCTCGTCGGCCGCCGCGCCCCGCACGTGGTCCAAAAACTCCTTGATAGCTGAGCCATGACTTACCGCGAGCACGCACGTATGGTCCGGACGCTGCATAAGATCGGTCAGCGTCGCCACCATGCGCGTGCGCACCTGGATCTGGCCCTCGCCGCCAAACTGCCGATAGAAGTCGCGCCACGGGCGCTCGGGCATAAGCATCACGCGCTCGGCCTCAAAGTCGCCAAAGAACCACTCACGCAGGCCGTCCAGGCGCTCGTACGCCAAGCCCGGCCACAAGTTGGCGATAGTCTGCTCGGTGCGATGAAGCGTAGAGGTGTAGGCATGATCGGGCTCAATGCCGCGCGCACGTAAAAACATGCCGGCGCGCGCCGCCTGGTCGCAACCCAACTGCGTAAGCGGCGAGTCACTCCACCCCTGAATGATACGCTTAAGGTTGAATATCGTCTGTCCATGACGGACCAGATACAGATCTTTATTCATAGGGGTCCTTTCGTTCGTTACCAACCCAAGAGCGAAAACGCCCCGTCGCGATAGCCAAAATGAAGCACGGCACCGTTGTCGGGTAGCTCTCCCCCGCCAGTCACATACTCAAGAAACTCCTGGCAGGCTGAGCCGTGGGAAACCGCCAGCACGCAGTCGTGCTGCGGCCGGGCCATAATACGGGACAGCGCCGCGACCATGCGCGACTGAAGCTGCACTTCCGACTCGCCGCCAAAGGCCACCGGATAATCGCCCCAGGGCTGCGGCGGCATCTCGCGATTTGATGTGCCCTCCAGCGAGCCAAAATGCCACTCACGCAGGTCATCGACCAGCTCAATGGAACGGCCCTCGCCAACGATAAGCTCGGCCGTATGCCGCGCCCGGCCCAACGGCGAGGAATACACATGATCAAAGGCCACGCCACGCGCCGCAAACGCCGTACGCGCCGTCAGCGCCTGCTCGCGCCCGCGCGCCGTAAGCGGCGAATCGTGCCAGCCCTGCAAAATGCTCTGCACATTGAGCTCAGTCTGCCCATGCCGCACCAAATACAGATCTGCCACACGCTCTCCCCTCGTACCACCACAAAGGGGACAGGCACCTTTGTGGTGGTTTACCGTCTGATCACGCCGCGGTGACGCTCAGCTACACCAGCACGTCGGCGAGCGGGCGCTTGGGTACGTGGTGCACCTGCGCATCGTCACGCCAGTAATTAATTGAGCCGTCGGGGTTGGAATCGATCGCATCGATCATCTGCGTCTCGGCCGGCACGCCAAAAGCCATGATCAGCTTGAGCTCATACTTGTCGTTATCGAGCCCCATAGCATCGATCGCGTGGGGCGTAAAGGCCTTGAACATGCAGGCTGCCACCTCGGGCGTGGCGCTGCGAGCGGCGAGCATCATCGTCTGCGCGGCAATGCCCGTGTCGACCTCGGTGATGGGCGCGGCGGGCTTACCCGGAACAGCGCGCTCGGCAAGAATCGCGATGTAGCCGGTCGGACGCTCGCCCTCGGCAGGACCCGACCAATCCTTAAGCGCGCCGGCCCATGCAAGCTCATCAAATACACGCGCGCAATCCTCGGCACCGCTCACCACATGAAAACGCAGACGCTGAGCATTGGCGCCGCAGGGAGCCAGGTGCGCCAGTTCCGCCAGCTCGAGCAAAAACTCGCGCGGCACGCGCATGGACTCGTCAAAACGGCGGCACGTACGGGCGCGGCGGACCAGCGCGTCAAACGTGTCCAGGCCAAGCTTTTCGCAACCTTGCTTTGCCATCGATTCGACACTCGACGGTGCCTCGGGAACTGCTTCGTTCATAGGGACCCCCAATACAAGCCAATTGTCCTTAGGAAAATCTAACCTAAAACGTAGGCAATAACGAACAGGGCTGCAATGTTCTACACCTGTTGAATAGAAAATCGCGACGTGGGGAACAACGGAAACAATTCGGGGCCTTTGGGTTACGTTTCGCCCTCCCCGACCCATACGTCAGCGCCCTTAGGGGATACTGGTTGTAACGATCAAGGCTTACGCCGCACGGAAAGGAGACTTATGGGCATCTTTAAGAACGATGATCAAAAATCGAGCCAGTTTGGATTTGACGAGAAAAGCATGGCGGGCAAAGCCGTCAAGGCCGTACGCTGGATCTACGCCATCACGGGCGTCTTAGCACTCATTGCTGGTATCGCGCTGCTTTTTGCACCTGCCAAGTCCCTCGTCTTTTTGACGACTGTCCTGGGTTTTTACTTTGTAATCACTGCTGCCATCAGACTATTCACTGCCATTTTTGAGCCGCTGCTGCCCACCGGCTGGCGCGTGACGAGCATCATCTCCAACCTACTCATTATCTTGGGCGGCGTCATAATCCTGCGCAACCAGGCCTTCTCGACCGCGACGCTCACCACGATGGTGGTTATCGTGGCCGGCTTTGGCTGGATTGTCGAAGGTGTCATGTCCATTCTGGAGTCCGAGCTTTCGTCCAACCGCGCCCTCGCTATCCTGAGCGGCGCACTTTCCATCATCGCCGGCATGTTCGTGTTTATCTATCCGCTGTGGTCGGCCAAGATGCTCGTCATCTTTAGCGGTGCCGCGCTGCTGGTGTTTGGCGTGACGCTCATTGTTCGCGCCATTCAGTTTGGCAAACTGGTGCGCTAGATGCCAAAGACGCTCTTTATTGATGCCGACGCCTGCCCGGTCACGCGCGAGTCGATTGACTGCGCGCGGCGGGCGGGCGTCGCCGTTGTTATCGCCGGCAACAGCACGCAAAACCTGGAACGGCACATTCGCCGCGACGACCCGCGCGATGCCGAGCACGCGCGACGCGGCTTTTGGGTCACGACGCTCGACGTGAGCGTGGGCGCCGACAGCGCCGACTTTGCCATTGTCGAACGCCTGCAGGCGGGCGACGTGGTCGTGACGCAGGACATTGGCTTGGCGAGCATGGTGCTCGGGCGCGATGCCGCCGCCATCGGTGTGCGCGGGCGCGTGTACGACAAGGCGACTATCGACATGCAGCTGTTTATTCGCCACGAGGAAAAGAAGGTACGCCGCGCCGGCGGACGCACTCGCGGTCCGGCAGCATTTACCAGCGAAGACCGCGCCCGCTTTAAACGCAACCTCACCGAGTTGCTGCACTAACCAAGGTAGATTTTTGAGACATGCCTAAAATCTACCTTTTTGTTTTGAGCGGTGTGAGCGCTCGGAATCCATGGCTCAACAAAAAACGGGCTTCAAAATGCCATGCGTCGCCGCATTGCGCAGGCGCTGAGCATGGCTATTTGAAGCCCATTTTTTAGGCCTACTTAGAGGCCAACGGCGGAGAGGATGAGGCCCCAGCCAGCGCCGATGACGTACATCATGATCAGGAACACGGCATTTTCGCGGGCGCTGCGGTTGGTGCGGAACAGCACCAGATAACCCACGCCGGCGGAAATGAGCGTGCCGGCGAGCATCGGCGCCAGTTGCAGCGCGCCTTCCAGATACAGCTGTGTAATGACCACGCTCGCCGAGCAATTGGGAATCAGCCCGACAAGCGCCGAACCCAGGACAGCGAGTGTCTCGTTGCCGCGCAGGAACTGCTCGATCGCGGACTCGCCGAACGTCTCGAGCACGGCGACCAGAATCAGCGTCACCAGAAAAATGAATACCGAGACCTGCACGGTGTGCGAGATCGCACTGCGGATGATCGACAGGACAGGCGTCCCTTCGTGGGAGTGAGAGTGACCGTGACCATCATGGTGTTCATGTTCGCCCTCATGACCGTGATCGTGGCCATGTCCGTGTTCGTGCTCGTCTTCGTCTTCATCACATCCGCAATGGTCGCGCTCGCACAGCTCGTGGATGTGGTCGGCGCTCACGCCCGCCTCGGCCACCTCGTCGATGATGTCACCGCCGCTGTGGTCGTCGTGCGCGCAGTTCACGTGGGCCGGATTGGCCGCGGTTCCCAGCACGGTACGGCGAATCGCCGCGTGCGCGCGGGCGTTACGGCGCAGGCCGCGAATGGCAGCGTCCACGATAAAACCCGTGACCAGTGCGATAAGCGCTTTCGAAGCCAAAAGCATCGCCATAGTCTGCACGGGAACCTGCTCGGCAAGCAACAGCGGCAGCATCTCGTCGGAGGTCGAAAGGAACACCGCCACCAACGTGCCCAAGGTCACGACACGGCCGGCGTACAGCGTGGCCGCCATGGCCGAAAAGCCGCACTGCGGCACCATGCCCAGCAGCGAGCCAACCACGGGACCCGCAGCGCCGGCGCGCTTGATAGCGCCGTTGACGCGGTCGCCCGCAACGTGCTCAAGTGTCTCGAGAGCAAGATACGTCACCAACAAAAACGGCACCAGCGACAGCGTGTCCTTGCCGGCGTCGAGCAGAATATCAATCAGTAAATCCATGACGGATGGAACCTTTCGTGTCTTTCGGCAGCATTGTAAAAGTCCTAGCGGTCAACTAGGGTATTGTAGTTGTCCCGGGCGCGGTGCCAATAGTTGCCTATGGTAAACTATCATCTCGCCACAACTCAGTAACCCCGAGCCGCGCGACGCGGCCCGTCCAAGGAGCAGCCTATGAACGTTTCGCAAGCACTTGAATACGAGCGCCAGCCGTTTATTCCCATGTTTATCTATGGCGACCACGGTGCCATGGAGTCCGAACGCCAGAAGGGCGAAGAGGCCCTCAAGGTGCTCGAGACCGAGTATTTTACTGCCGAGGACGACCCCGGCTTCGACTTTGCCACCGTGCGCGACCTGGCCGACCGCAACCGCGACCTTTGCGACCAGATTGGGGAGGCACGCCTGCGCAATGTGACGCCCGCGACGCTCTCGCGCGGCCTGTCCGACGCCGACACCTGCGCCGCCATCGGCAAAATGCAAAAGCGCACCGCCGCGTCCGTTATGCGCGAGATCCGCGGTGACCGCGACGCGCTCGGCGTGGCCTACGCCCGCAAGCCCATCCAGGGCACCGTGCTCGGTGTCGACATCGAGACCACCGGCCGTGCACCCGAACGCGGTTATATCATCAACGTCGGCTGGGAGATCATGGAACTCACCAGCGACGCCATCCCGCACGACGCCGAGGCGCACTACTGTGGCCTGCCCGACATCTACCGCGGCGAGGATGTACCGCTGTCGAATATCCACCACATCACCTGGAACGACATCGACGGCAAAAAGCCGTTCCGCGAGAACAAGGAACTGCAGAAGCAGCTGCTCAAGCTCATGAAGAAGTACCCGTACATGGCACACAACGCCGCGTTTGAGGACAGCTGGTTCAAGATCCACCTGGACGGCTACGCCGAGGCACGCCGCGCCGGCAAGATCATCGTCATCGACTCGCGCCAGATCTGCCGCAGCCTGGACGCCGACGTGCGCTCGCTCCCCCGCGAGTCCGCCCCAGCCGCGCTCGAGAACTGGGCGCGCCGCCGTGGAACCCTCGCCGCCGACGCCAACGAGCAGCACCTGGGTCTGGATGACACCGACCTCATGCTCCGCACGGTACAGGCCGAGTTCAACCTCAAGAACCTATTCGCGAAATAGCAACGCCTGCGACAAACACTGCTTGCTCACGAGCGGCCTCGCAGCGGGAAACACCGCAGCGGGGCCGCCCTACGCTCCACAGATAGATCTGCCATCACAAATTCTGAACCCTCATTTTGAACGATTTCGGCCAATTCCCGACACGTAATTCGTTGTCGGATGGTGATGCATTGATATCAAATGTGCAGCAATTGAGTTTTTATATGCTATAGCTAAGCTGCGAGAACATTGATTTTAGGCGTGCCAGCCCATAATCGCGTCAAGCTTTTGGACAGCATTTGGTTAGGCCCCTAAAACGGCTTTCCCACTCAGCGCCATCAACACGGCATTAGCTGACACGATATATACCATGAGTATCGTATTGTCACATACCACTGCAAAAGCGGTCTACCAGGCCGCGCATTCGGCTTCTGCGAAAGACACCGAGCCCTGTAACCCTGCCGCGATTTACGGATCATGTCCCACCGGAACGCTCCTTGACGCAGCCGCAGAATGGCTCACCAAACACGATGTTTCCCTTGACGCAAATGATTGCCTCGAAGTAATGGTGTTTGATCGCAGGAATGCGCGCTATGCAATGAACTGTCAATGCCACGTTTCGTCAAAACGATTCTCGAGCTCACGCTTTATAGAGCTCAAAGATGGCATCTTCATTGTTGGCGTTGAGCTTTGCGCACTTCAGGCCGCCACCTATCTCCCTTTTCGCGAACTGGTGGAGTACTACTTTGAATTGTGCGGCGCTTACTCCCTTGGAACCGACTCTTCCACCTCGTATAACGAGCGTTTCGCGCTCACCTCGACCGAAAGGTTAAAACAGTTCTTTAATTCCATTACCAGATGCGACGGTCTGGCCCTTGCCCGAAAGGCGATCCAATGTGTGCGCGACGGATGCCGGTCTCCTATGGAAACGGCCTTTGTCATGATGCTAACGCTGCCTAAAAGCGAAGGAGGGCTTGGTATTAAGGGAATTGAGACCGATTACGAGGTGCAGGTCACCGCTGCCGCAAAGAATCTCACGAGACGCAAAAAGTTCTTTATGGATGCGTATCTAAAGAAATCTCGCACAGACATTGAATACAACGGGTTTTATCATGACGCGGAAGAAGACCGCGCCATCGATGAGGAGCGCAAGAATGCGCTTGCGTCCATGGGATACGGAATCATCACCGTCAGTCGTTATTCCTTTATGCATGCCAGCGCTTTCGTTAGGGTCATGGAGGCGATCCAACGGAAAGAGGGCATACGCCCCTCGCGTCTGCCAAAAGACTTTCAAATCATGCAAGAGAACCTGAGACAGTTTGTGCTCAGAAGGTTTATAGAAGAGAAAAAGCGAATTCAGAAGCAGCTTCGCCAGGATTCCGAAGATCGTCAACGAATCGACCTCGAAAAAGCAACACTCGAAGGCATCACGCTGGATGACCCGACAATAAATGAAGTTCCGGCAATCGATGACATGCAGACTGTCGAATCCTACAGCCCATCATTTGCCCAAATAAGCAGCCTCGCGCCCGAGGGCAGAATCTTCGGGGCCGGAAGCTAGACCGGCTAACAAGGTGGGTACCCTAGCGATGTGCAAAATTGCGAGTATTCAGCAGGGTCGGCCCTCCAGCACCCACAAGTTAATCCAAATGAAAAACAAAAACGCTATCGAACGGGAACGTTAGGCAACATTTGAGGAAGACCTTGTCTGTTTACCGCCCTTGGATAACTCTTGAGCGGCTTTATTTGGCCTGGAATAGATTAACGGACCCCCTATAGTTGCAGAATACTCCAATTTTTGCACGGCGCGGGGGCACCCACCCCGGCATCGGCTATCAAAACCGCTCAGTCCGGAATCTCGTCCACTATTCCCCATCATTTTATGCGACGAATTACCTGTACGTCATTGACATATGAACATGCGCTCATATAATCGGAAGTAAGTTATATGAGCGCATGTTCATATGAAAGGATATTGCAATGAGCATCCGCGTTGATGAAACGAAACCCGACATCGAGGCCACCGAGCCCGTGATTCCCACCAGCTGCTCGCCCGAGGACCTTCCCGACGAGGAGCTGTTGTACGACCTGGCCGACCTGTTCAAGGTCTTCAGCGACACCACACGCATCAAGATTCTCTATGCCCTCATGGGTCGCGAGCTCTGCGTGGCTGACATCGCCGAAGCGACCGCGACCTCGCAGTCTGCGGTGTCGCACCAGCTGCGCACGCTTAAGCAGTCGCACCTGGTCAAGTTCCGCCGCGACGGCCGCAACATTCTCTACTCGCTCGCCGACGATCATGTCTACACCATGCTCAACCAGGGCATGAGCCATATCTGCGAATAGCAATCAACCACGGTATCAGCGCGGCCGGCACCCAGACCGCCAACACAGGGAAAGGAACCCACCATGAAAAAGCAGTTTAAGCTCGACGAGATCGATTGCGCCAACTGCGCGCGTGAACTTCAGGACGAGCTGGCTAAGCTCGATGGCGTCAAGTCCGTTTCGGTCAACTTTATGACCCAGAAGCTGACGCTCGAGGCCGACGACGCCAAGTTCGACGAGGTCCTGGACCGCGTCGTTGAGTTCACCGCCGACGCCGAGCCGGACTGCGAGATCATTCTCTAACCCGCGCACACGTTGACCTGTAAGGCCGCGCTTGCCGCGGCCTTTGCTCGCGAAATTATATGAGCAAGTGTTCATACACTCAAATGGGAGGTTTGAATCATGGCAGCCGCCGACCCCAAAAAGAAAAAGAAGAAGCGCAAGAAGAAAGAGTCCCTTGAGCACAAGCGCAACCGCATCCTGGTAGCACTGGGCATTTTTGCCGTTGTTTATGCCCTCGACGAGCTCGGCGCCCTCACTATCGCATTTGGGGAGCCCGGCAACATCTACGCCAGCTTCGCGCTGTTCCTCGTGCCGTTTTTGATTGCCGGCTACGACGTACTGCAAAAGGCATTCAATAACATCCGCCGCGGCAAGGCCTTCGACGAGAGCTTCCTCATGGCCGTCGCGACCATCGGCGCGTTTGCCATGGTGCTCTTCCCCGACACCGACCCGCACATGGCCGAAGGTGCCGCTGTCATGCTGTTCTACCAGGTCGGCGAGTTGTTCCAGGCATACGCTGTGGGCAAGAGCCGCAAGTCGATCAGTGCCATGATGGACATCGCGCCCGACTACGCTAACGTCGAGCAGCCCGACGGCACGCTCGAGCAAGTCTTCCCCGATGACATCGCCGTCGGCACCGTCATCGTCGTCAAGCCTGGCGAGCGCGTGCCCATCGACGGCATCATCGTCGAAGGCGAGACACAGCTCGATACCGCCGCCCTTACTGGCGAGTCAGTCCCCCGTCCGGCCAAAACCGGAGACGATATCATCAGCGGTTGCATCAACATGACGGGCCTCATCCACGTGCGCACCACCAAGCCCTTTGGCGAGTCCACCGTCGCGCGCGTCCTGGAACTCGTGGAGAATGCCAGCGAAAAGAAGGCGCGCACCGAGAACTTCATCACGCGCTTCGCCCGCGTCTACACGCCCGCCGTCACCGGCGCGGCCGCGGTACTCGCGCTCGGCGGCGGTTTGGTCACCGGCGCCTGGTCCGACTGGATCCTGCGCGGCCTGACCTTCCTGGTCGTCAGCTGCCCGTGTGCGCTCGTGATCAGCGTGCCGCTCAGTTTCTTTGGCGGCATCGGCGGCGCGTCCAAGCTGGGCGTTCTCATCAAGGGTTCCAACTACCTCGAGACGCTCGCCGATGTGGACACCGTCGTCTTTGACAAGACGGGCACCCTCACCAACGGCACGTTCTCGGTCGTCGCGGTGCACCCCGAGGCAGGCTATACCGAGCAGTCGCTACTCGAGGTCGCAGCCCTCGCCGAGTCGTTCTCCGACCATCCCATCGCGCAGTCGGTGCGCACCGCCTTCCAGGGCGAGCTCGATCCCAAGCGCGTAAGCGACTCCACCAACGACGCGGGCCATGGCGTGACGGCGACTATCGACAGCAAACATGTCGTCGTCGGCAACGCCAAGATGCTTGCTGCGGCCGGTATCGACGCTCCCAATTGCGAGGTCGTCGGTACGATCCTCCACGTGCTCGTCGACGGCACCTATGCCGGCCACATCGTAATTGCCGACACCATCAAGGTCGATGCGGAGCAAACGATTCTCGACCTGCACGCCGCCGGCGTCAAGCGCACCGTCATGCTCACGGGCGACCGCGAGGAGGTTGCGGCGTCTGTGGCCAAGCAGCTCGGCCTCGACGAGTTCCACGCGCAGCTGCTGCCGGGCGACAAGGTCGAGCGTGTTGAAGCGCTGCTCGCGGCCGAAAGTGGCAAGGGCAAGCTCGCCTTTGTCGGCGACGGTATCAACGACGCGCCTGTGCTTACGCGCGCTGATGTGGGCATTGCCATGGGCGCCATGGGTTCCGACGCCGCGATCGAGGCCGCCGATGTGGTGCTGATGGACGACAAGCCGTCCGACATTTCCCGCGCTATTCGCGTGGCGCGCAAGACCATGTCGATTGTTTGGCAGAACATCATCTTTGCGCTGGGCATTAAGCTGCTGATCCTTGTGCTGGCAGCGCTGGGCATCGCCAATATGTGGCTTGCCGTCTTTGGCGACGTGGGCGTGGCGATCATCGCCATCCTGAACGCCATGCGCGCGATGGGTGTCAAGAACCTGTAGCGCTCGTGGTCCCTCCGGCCGGGGCCGGGCTTGGTTTTGAAAACGTCCTCGACCAATGAAACGCCCCCGTTCTGCTCCTTCGGAGCTACGAACGGGGGCGCTTCTGGTCTGCGGAGTGTTTTCAAAAACCAAGCCCGGTCCCGGCCTGCGGTAACGTTGCTGGCGGTTCTTGGGCATCGCTTGCTGGCGGGGTTCCTTGTCTGAGTTGGACTTGGTTGGCGGGGCTACTGGTCCCGGTCGCTGTCCCGTCCCAGCATCGCCCTCAGCTTCTCAAAGCTTTCCTCGCTCAGGCAGTGCTCCATGTGGCAGCCCTCTTGCGACGCGACCTCGGGCGTTACGCCTGCGTCCTCTAGCAGACCTACAAAAAAGCAGTGGCGCTCCCACATTTGACGGGCAACCTCAAGACCGCGTTCCGTCAGATGCACGTCGCGTTTGCCCATCTCCACGTAGCCGGTGCTCTCCAAGGCCGCCATGGCTTTAGAGACGCTTGCTTTGGTTACGCCCAAGTATTCGGCAACGTCGATCGAGCGCACGATGCCCTGACGTTCCGATAGGACGTAGATCGATTCGAGATAGTCTTCTCCGGATTCACGTAGGGCCATGGGCCGCCTTTCGCGATGATTGCTAGTTAGCCTTTGGATACTTTCCTTGGCTTACTTTACCGCAAAAGTTGACCATGTCTTACTGCATTGACCAAAAAGTTAGCCGCGTTTCACAAAACGTGCGAGATGAAAACAAAATGGGAACGCCCCGCAAGGAGTGTCCCCAGCTGCCGGCACAAAAGGAACGTCCCCAAGTGCCGAATCCGCAGCTAAACCAGCCCAAAGTGCTTGGCGGCGTTGTAGATGCCGTCGTCGTCCACGGCGGTCGTAACGTAGGTCGCTGCGGCCTTCACGGTATCCTGCGCGTTGCCCATGGCCACACTTGTGCCCACGGCCGAGAACATCGACAGGTCGTTCTCGCCATCGCCAAAGGCGATCGCCTCGCTCGCGTCGATGCCCAAGCGCTCCAGCGTCGCCGCCACGCCCAGGTCCTTGCCGCCGTTAGCGGGAATAATATCGCAGAACAGATCGCACCAGCGCGTGGTGAGCGAATGCGACACGGCATCAGTCACGATATGCTCGTCGGCCGGGTCCACAAAGGCGCAGAACTGGTAGACCGGTGCGTCAAAGGCGCGCTCAAACGGCTCCTCGTGGTAGACGATTCCCGCGTTGCTACCGGCCGTCACCACGCGCTCGGACAGGCGGTTCACAAACGAATTCTCGCCCTGCATGCACAGCGAGTCGTAACGCCCCTGAGCCACCTGGTCCACGATCACCGCAACATCGTCCGGATCGATCGGGCAGCTGCGGTAAACACCACTGGCATCAAAGCAATGCTGACCCGAAAGCGTAATGTACGCATCCCAGCCAAGGTCGAACAGCCAGTCCGGCATCTGGTAGGTCGGACGGCCCGTAGCGATCACGCACGCAATCCCCTGCTCGTGAAAGCTGTCGAGCACCTGCTGCGCCGACGCCGGAATCCGGTGGGTCTTAAAGCTCAGCAGCGTGCCGTCGATATCGAAAAACGCGGCCCCGATCATCCTCGTCTACTCCTCGCCCTCGAGCTTTTCGCTCGCCTCGAGCCACGCCATCTCCAGCTCGTCCATGGCGGCGTGGGCCTCGTCGATCTTTGCCTGCTGCTCGCCCAGCGCCGTGTAGTTGGTGGGATCGACCTGGGCCATGGCGGCCTCGGCCTCCTCCACGCGAGCGCGCTGCGTCTCCATCTTGCGCTCGAGCGAACTCACCTCGCGGCGAAGCTTCTGGCGTTCGGCGTTGGAAAGGCCATTGGGCTGCCCGCTCGTCTTGGGCTTTTCGGCCGCAACCGCTGCGGCGCCGGTGTCGAACGTGCCGGTCTTGGCGCTCGGCGCGCCCACGGGCTCGCCCTCGGCGGTGGCGTTGCACAGGCGCAGGTACTGATCCACGCCGCCGGGCATATGCGTCAGGTGGCCGTCGAGCAGCGCCCACTGCTGGTCGGTCACGCGCTCCATGAGGAAACGGTCGTGCGTCACTAGGATCAGCGTGCCAGGCCAGCCGTCGAGCAGATCCTCGACAATCGCCAGCATGTCGGTATCGAGGTCGTTGCCGGGCTCGTCCAGGATGAGCACGTTGGGCTCGTCCAGGATTGTCAGCAGCAGCGACAGGCGACGGCGCTGGCCGCCCGAAAGATCGCCGATGCGGCTCCAGAGCTGCTGCGTCGTAAAGCCCAGACGCTCGCAGAGCTTCTCGGGCGAAGTCTCCTTGCCGTCGATGACGTAGTACTTCTTATAGTTGCTGAGCACCTCGCGGATCGTGTCGCCCATGTAGGGCTCGAGCTCTTCGAGCTGCTGCGACAGCACGCCAAAGCGCACCGTCTGGCCAATCTTCACGCGACCGCGCAGGGGCGCGATCTTGCCCTGAATCACGTCGAGCAGTGTGGACTTGCCGGCGCCGTTCTCGCCCAAAAGACCATAGCGATCGCCCGCACCAATGAGCCAGGTCACGTCGGAGAGCACCTGCTTGGGCGCGCCATCGGTATCCGCATAGCCGGCATCCACGTCGACCACATCGATAACCTGCTTGCCCAGGCGGCTCACGGCCAGGCGCTTGAGCTCCAGCTCGTCACGCACGGGCGGCACGTCGGCGATCAGCTCGCGAGCAGCCTCAACGCGAAACTTGGGCTTGGTGGAACGGGCCTGGGCGCCGCGGCTCAGCCACGCGAGCTCCTTGCGCGCCATGTTGCGGCGGCGCTCCTCGGTGACAGCGGCCATGCGGTCGCGCTCCACGCGCTGCAGGATGTATGCCGAGTAGCCGCCCTCAAAGGGATCGACCTGGCCGTCGTGGACCTCCCACATGCTGGTGCAGACCTCGTCCAAGAACCAGCGGTCGTGCGTGACCACGAGCATGGCGCCCTGGCCGCGCTGCCAGCGGGCCTTTAAGTGACGCGCAAGCCAGTTGATGGTGCGCATGTCCAGGTGGTTGGTGGGCTCATCGAGCATGAGCACGTCATAGTCGCCGATCAGCAGGCGCGCGAGGTCCACGCGGCGGCGCTGACCGCCCGAGAGCTCGCCTACCATGCCCTCCCAGGGCACATCGCTAATGAGGCCGGCGAGGATCTGGCGCGTACGGGGGCTCGACGCCCACTCGTACTCGGGCGTGTCGCCCACAACGGCATGATGCACGGTATCGGTGTCGACAAGCTGATCCTTTTGGCCGAGTAGACCGATCGTGGTGCCGCGGCGGTGCGTCACGCGTCCGTCATCGGGCTCCAGCGTGCCGGCGAGCACGCTCAGCAGCGTCGACTTGCCGTCGCCGTTTTTACCGACAATACCAATGCGGTCGCCCTCGCCCACGCCGAGCGTCACGCTATCGAAAATATGCTTGGTGGGAAACTCTAGGCTGATGGAATCGCATCCCAAAAGAATCGCCATATGCCCTGCTCCTTCGTAGAAATTCAACGTTGTCCATGATAGCAGCGAAAAGGCGGGGCGCACACGACACAAAAAGGCGGACCATCTCCCGCAAGAGATGACCCGCCTCTCCAATCAGTCCCGTGGCGACCGTGGCCGCCGCGGGCCTCAAGCATGTTCCGGACTAGGAGAACATGCCGGTGAGGTAATCATTCAGCCGCTTATCCTTGGGCCGCTGGAAAATCTCGTCGGTCTCGTCGTACTCGACCATATCGCCCATGTAGAAGAACGCCGTGCGGTTGGACACACGCGACGCCTGCTCCATGTTGTGCGTCACGATGACGATGGCGCGGTCGGCCACGATCGACGACATCAGGTCCTCGATCGCCAGCGTCGAGATGGGGTCGAGCGCCGAGCAGGGCTCGTCAAACAGGATCACATCGGGGTTGAGCGCGAGCGTGCGCGCAATGCACAGACGCTGTTGCTGGCCGCCCGAAAGCGCGTAGGCGCTCTTGTCGAGCTTGTCCTTGACCTCGTCCCACAGCGCCGCGCCGCGCAGACTCTCCTCGACCATGCGGTCGAGCTCGTCACGGTCGGTGATGCCGTGGCGCTTGGGCGCAAACGTGATGTTGTCGCGAATGGACTTGCGGAACGGATTGGGCTGCTGAAACACCATGCCAATAGACCGACGCAGCTCGTAGGTGTTCTCGGTCTTGGTGTTCACGTTGCGCCCGCGGTAGTTGATCTCACCCTCCACGCGGCAACCGCGAATCTCGCGATTCATTAGGTTGAGGCTACGCAAAAAGGTCGACTTGCCACAGCCCGAAGGCCCGATGAGCGCCGTGATCTCACCCTTGTGGAAGTCGAGCGACGTATTGTGCAGCGCATGGTGGTCGCCATAGTACACATTGACGTCCTTGGTGGAGACCACGACCTCGTCGCTCACGGCCTTGCCGCTCACGCGAACACGTTTCTCGCTCTCCCCCACGCTCGACAAAAAGTCCTGGGTGTCGGACGATGCCGCCTCGGTTGCGGGCGTCGCATTCATCTCGCTCATTCGGCCGTCATCCTCCTTGCCAGTTGCTTGCCTACGATACGGGCGACTACGTTAAACAGCAGCACGCAAATCATCAGCAGTGCCGCGGTGCCCCAGACGATCTGCTGGGCCTCGGGGCTGCCCTCGCCATAGATCTTGTAGATGTGCACGGCCAGCGACTCGCCGGGACGGAACACGTTCCAGGCGCAGGTGGGGCTCGACAGGTTAAAGCTCAAGAAGTTCAGGCGAACCGGCGAGCTCATGCCCGAGGTAAAGAGCAGCGCCGCGGCCTCGCCAAACACGCGGCCGGCCGAAAGCACGATGCCGGTCACGATGGCGGGCATGGCCTCGGGAATCAGGATGTGCAGTGTGGCCTCCCAGCGAGTGAGGCCCATGGCCAGGCACGCATCGCGCTGGGCCTGCGGCACGTCCTCGAGCGCCTGCTGAATCACGCGCACCAGGATGGGGATGTTGAACATGGTGAGCGCGACGGCGCCGGAGATGATGGAGTACTTCCAGCCCAGCTGCACCGAGAACACCAGAAAGCCGAACATGCCTACGACAATGGAGGGCAGCGAGGACAGCGTCTCGATGGCGGTGGAGGCGATGTCGCGGATGGGGCCGTCCGGCGCGTACTCGACCAGGAAGACCGCGCCGCCCAGGCTGATGGGCACCGAGATACCTAAGGTGATCAGCAGTAGGTAGAACGAGTCGAACAGCTGGTAGAGCACGCCGCCCTGCGTTCCGTTGGCGCGTGCGGGCTGCGTGAGAAATCCCGGCTGGAACAGCGTCGAGATGCCCTCGAACAGAATATAGGCCACCATGGAGACGACGATGAGCATGACGATGGCGACGATTGCCGTCAGCACGCCCGTGGCGATGCGGTCCTGCTTTTGGACACGCCCGAGTCTCGCCTCGTCGATAAGGATGCGCGTGCTAGCCACGAGCCTTCGCCCCCTTGCGGCCGATGAGATGGATGATCAGGATAAAGATGAGACTCATGCCCATCAGCAGCAGGCCGAGCGCCCACAAGACGTCGTCCTGGGCCGAACCCTCGGCATAGACCGCCATGGACGTGGTAAGCGTGGTGGTGATGGTGGACGCAGGCGACAGCAGCGACGTCGGCATGGCCTCGATGCCGCCGATAACCATGCGCACGGCGAGCGTCTCGCCAAAGGCGCGGGTCATGCCAAGGATGACTGCGGTCATGAGCGATGGCATAGCGCTCTTGAGCACCACGTGCCAGATGGTCTGCCAGCGGGTGTAGCCCAGCGCGAGCGAGCCCTGACGGTAGCTATCGGGCACGGCGCGCAGGCCGTCGACCGAAAGCGTAGTCATCGTCGGCAGAATCATGACGGCCAGTACGATGGCGCCGGGCAAGATGCCCAGACCCGTGCTCACGTGGAAAACGCTCTTCATGAGGCCAACGACCACGTGAAAGCCGATCAGGCCAAAGACGACCGAGGGAATGCCGGTCAAAAGCTCAATAAGCGGCTGAAAGACCTTGGAGCCAAACTTAGGGCTAATCTCGACCGCAAAGATGGCAGAGCCGATGGCGATGGGCAGCGCGATGAGCGTGGAGAGCACCATGACCGCAAACGAGGTGATGATCAGAGGCAGGGCGCCGGTATAGGGCAGGCCGTTTTCGGCCGTGTTGGCCAGGTCCCACTTGGTGCCGGTGAAGAACTCGACGACCGAAACGCCGTCCTTAACAAATGCCGAGAGGCCCTTTTGGGCGACCATAAAGATGAGCGCGGCAACGACAAGCGTCACGAGCGCTACGCACGCGCCCGTGACGCCCAGGCCTACGTTCTCAAGGTCGCGCTTTGGCAGCTGTTTTGCCATTGCAAACCTTTCCGGGGCGATTACTTATTTAGCGGAGACCTTGCCGCTGGCGTCCTTGACGACCTTCATGGCAGAGACGGGAATGAAGCCCTGCTCCTCGACGAGCTTGCCCTGGACGTCGTCGGAAAGCATGAACTCCAGGAAGGCCTTGGTGGCCTCGTCGGCGTCCTTCGCGCAGTACATGTGCTCGGTAGCCCAAATCTTAAAGGAATCGTCGGTGACGTTTGCGCTCTTGGGCTCCACGCCCTCGACCTTGATGGCATTGAACTTGGAGTCATCGAAGTGCGAGAAGTCCAGGTAAGAGATGGCGTTGTCGGTGCTGCCCATCTGAGTCTGGACGTCACCGGACTTGTCGAGCTCGGCGTCGCCCTTAAAGTCGACGGCCTCGTCGCCAAAGACGGCAGCCTCGAAGGTGGCGCGGGTACCGGAGCCTGCCTTGCGGTTGAGGACGACGATGGTAGCGTCGTCGCCGCCGACCTCCTTCCAGTTGGTGATCTGGCCGGAGAAGATGCCCTTGAGCTGCTCGAGGGACAGGTCATCGACCTTGACGTTCTTGGAGACGACGGGGCCCATGCCCACGACGGCGACCTCGTGGTCGACGAGGTTCTTGACCTGATCGGCCTCGAGCTTGGTCTCGGCGAAGACGTCGGAGTTACCGATGGTGACGGTGCCGGCGGCGACAGCGGTCAGGCCCTTGCCCGAACCGTTGCCCGAGCCGGAGATGGAGACGTCCGGGTTGGCGTCCATGAACTTCTCGGCAGCAGCCTCGACGAGAGCCTGGAACGAGGAGGCGCCGTCGTAGGTCACCTCGCCGGAGACGGACTCGGCAGCGGCAGCGGCACTGCCCTTGTCGGCGGCGTCGGATGCGCCTGCGCCGCCGCAACCAACGAGACCGAGTCCGACGATGCTGGCAAGGCCACCAGCGAGGCCGAGGAACCGACGACGAGAATAAGCCTGATCGAGCATAATCTTCCTTTCATACATGCAACTCGCGGGCACCCTGCCCGCTTTGCTGTTTGGAAAGATACGGTCTCGATCGGGCAGCGCCCGCGTCAGCTGCGCTTTATTACGGGCATCTGATAGACCCTTACCGCAAGCGCGGCTCGGCTTTACAAACGAATAACAAACCCGCCACCAAGCATGACCCGCCTTTTACACCAAATGATCCGTTTTCCTCCGTCCCCAAGGGATCATTTTCAGAAAGAGGACGGCATAGACCTTCTGGTCATGCCGTCCTCTTCGAAAGACAGGTTGTCACCCTGGCGTTCGCGTAACCTTAAAGCTCCAGCTCGTTCAAGCGCAGGATTGCGACGATATAAATCTTGAGCGCCTGCTTGAGCTGCTCTTCGTTGGCGCACTCGTTGGGGCCGTGCATCTGGCCGCCCCATGGGGGCAGCTCCAGGCCGGTCTCCTCGGGGCCAAACGAGACGGCGCGGGCAAAGTTGCGTGCGTACGTGCCACCGCCCATGGCGAAGGGCTCGACATGCTTGCCCGTAAACTCGTTATAGGTATCGATAAGCGCCTTCACAGCCGGATCGTCGGCAGAGACCGAGAACGGCACCTTTGCGCGATCCACGCGATACGTCACGCCAAAGCGGCCCACAAGTGGCTCGAGCTGCTCGCGGATGGTATCGGCACTCGTGCTGTCGGGGAAGCGCACGTCAATGACCTGCTCAATGTGGCCATCCACCACGCGGATGACGCCGGGGTTGCACGTGAGCGGGCCAAACGCCGCGTTCGTCGCATCGATACCCAGGCCGCGGCCATAGGCATCCGCATGCACAAAGGCCAGGAACTTGACGAACTGGTGCTCGGCAGGCGTCAGCAGGCGCTCGTCACGGGCACCAAACGCATCCTCGGCCTCGCGCAGATACGCCACGATGAGGCCGACGGCATTGATCGTCCCCTCGGGCATCGAGGCATGACCGCCAATGCCGTGGGCAAAAATCTGCGCATGCCCGTTATCGAGCGCCGTGATCTCCAGGCGGCCGGCATTCTCAACAGGCGCCGGCAGTTCATCGGCGGCAATCGCAAGCTCGCAGATAGACTGCGACGGAATAGCGTTGCTCGCCTCGGCACCGCTCCAGGACACAACGCGCCCGCCGTCGATCTTGGAGCTCACAAACGTCGCCCCAAACTGTCCCTTCTCGGCATTGCAGACCGGGAACTCGGCATCGGGCGTAAACAAAAAGTCGGGGTTCGCGTGGTTCTCCAGATAATGGTGAACGTCGGACATGCCCACTTCCTCATCGCAGCCCAGCAGCGCGCGGAAGGTATAGCGCGGCACAATGCCGTACTTGAGCAGGTACGCGCCGGCATAAAGCGACAACACCGCCGGGCCCTTGTCGTCGATCACGCCACGGCCGAGCAGCCAGCCCTCGCGGCGCTCCATCGCAAACGGGTCGGTGTTCCAGCCGGGGCCGGCGGGCACCACGTCTACGTGGCAGATGGTCGCGAGCTGCTTGTCGCCGCGACCCGGGATATCGGCAATGCCCACATAGCCCTCGTCGTCGCTCGTCTGGTAGCCGAGCTTTTGCGCAATGCCGAGCGCGCAATCGAGCGCATCACGGACCGGGCGGCCAAACGGCGCACCGGGCTCTGCATTGGCAGCAACGGCCACGGACGGATAGCTCACCAGTTGTTCGATATCGGCGACGACATCTTCCCAGACCTCGTCGACATACTCGGTAACGCTCTGCTCCACCTGATTCATGGACGACCTCCTTACCAATGAGCGACGGGTACGCCCGTCCCTCACATCACATACTTATATAGCGAAAAGTTTAGCAAGCTCGGCCACCGAGTGCACCACTGCATCGGCACCCGCCGCCTCGTGCTCGCCCGGCGCCGCCGCGCCCGAATAGATACCAATGCATGGCACGCTCATCGCGTGCGCGCCCTCGACGTCGTTAAAGCGATCGCCGATCATCACGGCCTCGTCGGCAGTCGCGCCGAGCTCTGCCAGGGCATCGCGGACCGAATCGGCCTTGGTCTCGCGCCCCTGAGGCGGATTCATGCCAACCACCGCCTCAAACTGAGAAAGCCCGAGCTCACGTACCATGTCGATGCACTTTGCCTCCATGCGCGACGTCGCCACGGCCATACGCTTGCCCCGGGCGGCCAACCCATCCAGCAACTCGGGGACCCCAGCGAACACGGGATACTCCTCCGGTCCCAGCTCATCAAAAAAAGCGCGGTACTCGTCGGCCACCACAAGCGACTCCTCGCGCGTAAAGCCGTAAAAGTCGTGAAAGCTCTTCCACAGGGGCGGCCCGATCATGCAGCGCAGGTCACCCATCTGCGCCTCCGAAAACCCGCGCGCAGCCAGCGTCTTGCGCGTCGAGGTCATCACCGCCCGGCCCGTATCTGCCACCGTGCCGTCAAAATCGAACAGCACGACCGGCCGCTTGCATATCTCCAGCGCCTCCATCGGCATTCCTCTTCCCCAGTTGACGATTTCCACACCGACACTTCAAACTGTTGACTATTCAACAATTGAACCTAGTAATGTGGAACGACTCAACTATACTTGTCGCACTTTGCTCTCAGAAGGCGGCGCGCAGGCGCCCCAACGAAAGGTGCAATTATGTCTTTTGCCATCATAACCGACTCCACGTCGGACATCTCCCCCGCCCGCGCCCAAGAGCTCGGCATTTACGTGATCCCGCTGCATGTGATTATCGAGGGCGAGGACCTGCTCGACCAGGTGCAAATTACCGCCCAGGAGTACGTCGCGCGCATGGCCGGCTCCGAGCAGCTGCCGCACACTTCGCAGCCGAGCGCCGGCGAGTTCAAGGCGCTCTTTGATCGCGTGCTCGCCGACGGCCACGACAGCGCCATCTTTATCTCGCTGTGCAGCGAGTGGTCCGCCTGCTATGCCAACGCCAGCCTGACGGCCGAAACGCACGAGCTCGACGTGCGCTGCATCGACTCGCGCACCGGCTCGGGTGCCGAGGGCCTACTGGTGGAGTACGCACTGGCCATGCGCGAGGACGGCCGCAGCCTGAACGAGACCGAGGCGCAGATCCGCGCGACGCTGCCCGACGCCCACCTGCTGCTGATTCCCCGCACGCTCGAGAACCTCGTTAAGAACGGCCGCGCACCCAAGCTCGCCGGCCAGCTCACGCAGATGCTCAACATTCGCCTGGCCGTTTCGCCGGAGTGGAAATCGGGCGAGATCAAGGCCATCAAAAAGGGCCGCGGCGCCAAGCGCATCGTCGCCAACACCATGGCAGACTGCCTCACGTTTTTGGACGAGCACCCGGGCGCAAGCGTGCGTGTGCTCGCGACCGGCGCCGCCGAGGAGCAGGAACTTGTCAACGAGGCGCTCGCGGGCCAGGACTACGTAGACGCCGGCACCGGCCCCATCGGCTGCACCATCGCCACCCACGTAGGCGTCGACGCCATCGCCATCAGCTACTGCCCCCGCTACCAGCCCATCCACTAGGGGCACCTTTACCACTTGCGGTGGAATAGGGACTGTTTTGACTTATCAGCCGCAAATCAATCCCCATTCCGCCGCAACATTTTAATGTGCCATCCACATATAAGATATTTATTGGCGATCGGCGCATTTCCAGCTGCTTGGGGAGCTTTGATTGGCTCCGAACGATACCCGGTGGGCAAAAAATGGCAAATATGAGTACTGTCACAAATTTAGCAACAGCAAAATCTGACTGAAATTGCCCGCTTCCACCGATTTCAAGCGCCATAAAGCACCGAATCGTCGCGTTTAGGGAGTTGGTTGATTTTCAATCTCAACGCAACAGCCTGAACGGGTCCCGCGTTTCCGCAGC
>CAUHCN010000019.1 GCA_959604825.1 uncultured Collinsella sp.
GCAAGACGAAGGCCACATTAAGTGGCCTTCTTTGCGTGCGGAACTCGCGACAAACCAAAACCATCTCGTCAGCCCGGCGACCATGGGGTCCCAAGGTTTTCAAAAAAGCGGTCGGCGCGCAGGTGCGCCGACCGCCGATATATGGGGTCTGATATTTTCTACCAGCTAGGGCCTCTTACTCGTCTAGGAGATCCTCTGGCATGTCGTTGCCGTCGCCTAGGTCGACTGGGGCCTCTTCGGCGTCGGTTGCGGCCTCGGCGCCTTCGCCTTCGGGCTTCTCCTTGGCGGCCGTCATGCGGGCTACGGCGCAGATGCGGTCGTTGTCGTCGACGGTCATCATCTTGACGCCCTGGGTAGCGCGGCCAGTCTGGCTGATCTCGTCGGTCTTGACGCGAATGACCGTCGCGCCCTCCGTCACGATGAACAGCTCGTGCTGCGGGCCCACCGTCTTCATGGCCGCGAGGTTGCCCTTACGCTCGGTCATTTGGATGGTGTAGACGCCCTGGCCGCCGCGATTCTGCTCCGGGTAGTCCGCGACCGGCGTGCGCTTGCCGTAGCCGCGCTCGGTGATGACGAACAGATCGCCGTTGCCGTTAGTGACTTCCATGCCCAGAACGCTCACGCCGTCCTTCATACCGATACCGCGAACGCCGCTGGTATCGCGGCCGGTGGCGCGCACCTGTTCCTCGGAGAACATGATCGCCTTGCCCGCGGTGGTGGCCAGGATAATCTTGTCGCCCTCGCGCACGCGGCGCACGTTCAGCAGCGCGTCGTCGTCACGCAGGTTGATAGCGATCAGGCCGTCGTGACGGCTGCGGTCATACGCGCTCATCACGGTCTTCTTGACCATGCCGCTCTTGGTGGCAAACATCAGATACTCGTCGGCAGGGAACTCGCGGCAGCTGATGACGCTCGCGATCTTCTCGCCCTCCTCGAAGGGCAGCAGGTTGACGATCGCGGTACCGCGTGCCTGGCGCGTACCCACCGGCAGCTCGTGCACCTTCAGGCGATAGACCTTGCCCTTGCTCGAGAAGAACAGCACGTACTCGTGCGTGGACGCGATGAACATCTCGTCGATGACGTCGTCCTCTTTGAGGTTGACGCCCGAGACGCCCTTGCCGCCGCGCTTCTGGGCGCGGTAGGCGGCCACCGGGATGCGCTTGACATAGCCGGTGTGGGTGATGGTCACGACCATGTCCTCGTCGGCAATGAGGTCCTCGACGTCCAGGTCCTTCTCGACATGGCTGATCTCGGTGCGGCGCTTATCGCCGAACTTCTTGGAGATCTCGCGCATCTCTTCCTTAATGACGCCCAGGATCTTCCCCTCGTGCGCCAGCAGGTCCTCGTAGTAGGCGATGGCGCGGCGCAGGCCGTCCAGCTCTTCCTGAATCTTGTCGCGCTCCAGGCCGGTCAGGCGGCGCAGCTTCATCTCGAGGATGGCCGTGGTCTGCTCGGGCGTAAAGCCAAAGCGCTCGATCAGGCGGCTGCTGGCCTCGGAGTCGGTCTGCGAGGAACGGATGATGCTGATGACCTCGTCAATATGGTCGAGAGCCATCAGGTAGCCCTCAAGGATATGCGCGCGGGCCCGGGCCTTCTTAAGGTCGAAGCGGGTGCGGCGGGTGACGACGTCGACCTGGTGGTCGATGTAGTGCTGCAGCATCTCGCGCAGGCTCAGGCATTTGGGAACGCCGTTGACAAGCGCCAGGTTGTTGGCGCCAAAGGTCGTCTGCAGCGAGGTGTACTTGTACAGGTTGTTGAGCACGACCTGCGGGATGACGCCCTTCTTGAGTTCGATGACCAGACGGATACCCTTCTGGTTGGACTCATCGCGCATATCCGAGATGCCCTCGATGCGCTTGTCGTTGACGAGCTGGGCGATCTTCTCCTGCAGGGTGCCCTTGTTGACCATGTAGGGAATCTCGGTAAAGACCAGGCGGCTGCGGCCGGTCTTGGTGGACTCCACGTGAGCCTTGGCGCGCACGGTAATGGAGCCGCGGCCGGTCTCGTAGCTCTGCTTAATACCGGCACTGCCCATGATGATGGCGCCGGTGGGGAAGTCCGGACCGGGCATGATCTGCATGAGCTCGTCGACAGTGGCGTCGGGATTATCGATCAGGTAGCAGGTTGCCTCGATCGCCTCGGTGAGGTTATGCGGGGCGATATTGGTGGCCATGCCGACGGCGATGCCCTGGCTACCGTTGACCAGCAGGTTGGGGAAGCGCGCAGGCAGTGCCACGGGCTCGGCGAGCGATTCGTCGTAGTTGGGCTGCCAGTCGACGGTATCCTTCTGCAGGTCACGCAGCAATTCCATGGCGGGCTTGGCCAGGCGGCTCTCGGTGTAACGCATGGCTGCCGCGCCGTCGCCGTCGATGTTGCCGAAGTTGCCGTGACCGTCGATGAGCGGCGTGCGCATGGAGAACCACTGCGCCAGGCGGACCATGGCCTCATAGACCGCGAAGTCGCCATGCGGGTGGTACTTACCGATAACTTCGCCGACCGTCCAGGCCGACTTCTTGTGCGGGCGGTTGGGGTAGATGCCGCTCTCGTTCATCGCGTACAGGATGCGGCGGTGCACCGGCTTTAAGCCATCGCGCACGTCCGGCAGGGCGCGCGCCGTGATGACCGACATCGAATACTCGATAAACGACTGCTTCATCTCGCGGCCAAACTCCGAAATCTGGAGCTGGCCGCCGTTGATATCCTCGCCGGCCGAGGCGCCACGATCGACTTCGCCAAAGCTCTCCTCGAGCTCGGCGTCGTCGTCCTCTTCCTCGTCATCATCGGCATCGGGGTTATAGGCGTCAGGATCACCGTCCTCGCCCTGCTCGGCGCGGGCAAGCAGGCGCTTCAGATCGTCGGGCATGCCGGCATCGCCGGCCTCGCCCATACCCTCGTTATTGTTGATATCGTCTGCCACGTTACCTCCTCATGGTTTGCGTGGTCCATTAGTTCCCTGCCACGGAGACGAATTACCGGGAACACCGGATAACCCTCCTAGGTTTTCCAGGTGCCCCAGGTTGCCCTGAAGGATGAGGGCGCGCGCCTTGCGTGCGGCGCCCGAAATCCTGAAGGGCAAGATGGGGTGCCTGGGAAACCTAGGCGTCTAAGAAGCGCGCATCGTGCGCGTGTTTTTCAATGTACTCGCGGCGATAGCCGACCTCGGAACCCATCAGCTCGCGCACGGCGCGGTCTGCCACCACGGCATCCTCGATCGACACGCGCTGCAGGATGCGGGTCTTGGGATCCATCGTCGTCGAGGCAAGCTGCTTGGGGTCCATCTCGCCCAGGCCCTTGTAGCGCTGGACGGTATAGCCCTTGCGCTTCTTGGTGATCTTGCCGTCCTTGGCCTTGCCGTCCTCGTCGTTGTCGTCGGGGTTCAGGCCCAGACTCTGGATGGTGTCGCGCAGGATCTCGTCTTCGGGCTGGCGGCCGTTGGGATACACGTAGTGGATCTTGTTGCGCACCTTAATGCCAAAGATGGGCGGGCAGGCAACATAGACGTAGCCGGCATCGATCAGCGGACGCATGTACTTGTAGAAGAACGTCAGCAGCAGGATGCGGATATGCGCACCGTCGACGTCTGCATCGGTCATGATGATGATCTTGTGGTAGCGCGCCTTGGTGATATCGAAGTCGCCGCCGTCGCCGGCACTCGTCGTGACGCCGCAGCCGATCGCGGTAATCAGCGACTGGATGGTGTCACTCGAGAACGCGCGATGGTCACCAACGCGTTCGACGTTCAGAATCTTGCCGCGCAGGGGCAGAATCGCCTGGATGTCTCGGCGACGGCCGTCCTTGGCCGAACCGCCTGCCGAGTCGCCCTCTACGATGAAGAGCTCGGTCAGCTCGGCATCGCGCACCGAGCAGTCAGCGAGCTTACCGGGCAGGGACGCCGTCTCGAGCAGGCTCTTGCGGCGGGTCGCCTCGCGCGCCTTGCGGGCGGCGTTGCGCGCCTTGCAGGCCTGTTGCGCCTTCTTGACGATCTCGCGGGCGGGCTTGGGATGCTCCTCCAAGTAATCGGCGAGGCCGTCGGTCACGATCTTGAGCGTGAGCGCGCGCATATAGGAGCTACCGAGCTTGGCCTTGGTCTGCCCCTCAAACTGCGGATCGGGCAGCTTGACCGAAATAACGGCCGAAAGACCCTCGCGCACATCGTCGCCGGTCAGGTTGGCATCTTTTTCCTTGAGCAGGTTCTGCTTGCGTGCGTAATCGTTGATCACGCGGGTGAGCGCGGTGCGGAAGCCCTCAAGGTGCATGCCGCCCTCGGGAGTGTAGATGTCGTTGGCAAACGACATGACGTTCTCGCCGTAGCCGCTATTCCACTGCAGGGAAACCTCGACCTCGCCCATCTTGGCCACGGGAGCGTCCGGGTCCGATTTGCCCTCGATGTAGATGGGCTCCTTAAAGGCCTCGGGGACGTCCTTGCCCTCGTTGAGGAACTTGACGAAGTCGATGATGCCGCCCTCGTAGCAAAACTCCTCCACGTGGGGAGTCGCCTCGCGCTCGTCGGTCAGCACGATCTTGAGGTTCTTATTGAGGAACGCCGTCTCCTGCAGACGGTTGTGCAGCGTATCGAAATCGTAGATGCAGGTCTCGAAGATCTCGTCGTCGGGCCAGAAGGTGACGGTGGTACCCGTCGAATCCGAGGTGCCCACGACCTCCATCTTCTTGACGGTCTTGCCGCGCGAGAACTCCATCTCGTAGGTGTTGCCATCGCGACGAACCTGAACGACCACGCGCTTGGACAGTGCGTTGACGACGGAGATGCCTACGCCGTGCAGGCCGCCCGAGACCTTATAGGCCGAGTTATCGAACTTACCGCCGGCGTGCAAGATCGTCATAACGACCTCGAGCGTCGGGATCTTTTTAACAGGGTGCTCGTCGACGGGGATGCCGCGCCCGTTGTCGACGACCGTGATGGAGTTGTCGGCGTGGACCGTCACCTGGATCTCGGTGCAGAAACCGGCCATGGCCTCGTCGACGGAGTTGTCAATGATCTCCCACACCAGGTGATGCAGACCGCTGGCGCTCGTCGAGCCGATATACATGCCCGGGCGCTTACGAACGGCCTCGAGACCTTCGAGAATCTTAATCTCGCCGCCATCGTAATCGTTTTCGTTTGCCACACGTCCTCCTTCAGTCAAGAAAATGTGTACAGCCTTACTAGTTTATCGTAAAAAAATACCCTCGGGACCGAGGGTATTTGGCTCTACAAGGCCACCAGATGCGATTTAAGGCTCTTTTTTGCTTTGCACGCCCTTGGCCCACTCGGCACTGGCTCTCATGGCATTCTCGAGGGCCTCGCGCAGTTTTTGGTCTTCGATGGGCGCCACCTGGCGCTCGATCTCGGTGCACTCGGCCTCACTTAGGTCGGCGTGCGGGGCCGGCGGGCGCTCGGTCACGGCCGGGCGCAGGCGCTCCTTGGCGGCGGGCGGCGTGTGACCGGGCGCGGTGGTTTTGAACACCAGGCCGTCCACATGCGCACCGGCGCGCTCCATGCGCGCGCGGATGATCTCGCGCAACAGCGTCATTTCCTGCGTCCACGAGGGCGAGTCGAGATACACCAGCAGCTCATTGGACTCGGGCAGGTAGCGCAGTCCCGTCACATGCCGCCCCTCGCGCGTGCCCGAGCACACCGCGTTCCATGCGCGATAGACCGTGCGCGACTCCTCGGCGGCCTCCATCTGCGCACGGCGCTTAGGCGTTGCAGCCGCCAGGATGCGCTGGCGCTCTGCGTTCAAAAACCCGCTGAAGGCGACTGTCTCGCTCTCGCGCTCGTAATTAGCACGTCTCACCCATGCTCACCACCTTGGCTCGATCAAGCAGGTCATCGGTAAAGTACCCCAGGTTGGTCGTGGTTATGACCGTCTGGATATCATCGCCGATCAGCCGCAGGAAAGCGCCGCGACGCTCGCCGTCGAGCTCGCTCATCACGTCGTCCAGAAGCAGCAGCGGGGCGGTGCCCAGGACATCGCGAGCCACGGCCACCTCGGCCACCTTCCAGGACAGCACCAGCGTGCGCTGCTGTCCTTGGCTGGCAAATGAACGGGCGGAGCGACCAGCCACGGTGAACTCGATCTCGTCGCGATGCGGTCCCACCAACGTCACGCCGCGGCGAATTTCCTCGTCGGCATGCTCGTCAAGGGCGGCCAGCATGCGCTCGTACGCCCAACCCTTCAGCTCTTCGCGATCCTCGACCTGGGGCAAATCCCCCAGCGTGGACGCATAGGTCACGTTGGCGGCCTCGCCTGACGCCACTTGCCCGTAGGCAGTGTGCACATGGCCCGCCAGCCGGTCGAGCAGGGCCAACCGGTGCACGAGCAGAGCCGAGCCCGCGCGGGCAATCGAATCGTTCCACGCGCCGAGCATCTCGCGACAGCACCAGGTCTCCTTGAGCAAGGCGTTACGCTGGGTCACGCAGCGCCCATAGGTGCTCGCAAGATCGGCATAGCGTGCGCTCAGCTGCATGCCAAAGTCATCAAGGGCGGCGCGGCGCACACTGGCGCCTCGCTTAACCATGTCCAGATGGTCGGGGCAAAACAGCACGCTCGGCAGAACCCCGCGCACACCGGCGGCAGAGCATCTCTTGCCGTTGCGACTAAACGAGCGCTTACCGTCCTCCGCGCTCAATCCCATATCAAGCACGCGGCCGTCGCCCTCGAGCCTCAGCTCGATCTTGCACGAGCCCACGCCGTCATGGACGAGCTCGGCTGCGGTCGAATGCCTAAACGAGGCGCCGCTCGTCAGCAGCTGCAGCGCCTCTATGAGATTGGTCTTTCCCGCCGCGTTGGGTCCCGCGAGTATCGTCACGCCCTCGTCCAGGGCAAGGCGATAGCTATCGAAGCTGCGGTAGTGCGCGACGGAAAGATCGCGGGCGAACATGGTCATGGCGCAGCGCTAGATGCGGACCGGCATGACCAGGTACAGGTAGTTGATCTTGTCGTAGGACTTGAAGATGCCCGCCTGCGAGTAGCTCTTGAGCTCCAGCGTGATCTCCTTCTCCTTGGACAGGGCATTGAGGCAGCCGAAGATGTAATGGTAGTTGAAGGCGATGGTACCCGACTCGCCCTCGGCCTCGACATCGATCGTCTCCTGCGCAAGGTCTTGGTCATTGGAAATGGAGGACAGGCCCATCTGCCCGTTCTCGACATCGATCTCGAACTTGACGGCGGGGTTGGCGCTCGCGATAACGGCCACGCGCTTGAGGGCGGCGTTAAAGGCGGCGACGTCGATCTTGACGCTCGTCACGCACGAATCGGGGATGAGCTGCTTGTAGTTGGGATACACGCCCTCGATGCGGCGCGACACGTAGGTGGTGTTGCCGGCCTCGAAGACGACCTGGGTGTCGGTAGCCCCGATCATGATGGTCGCTTGGCTGGCCATGATGTTCAGCGCGTCGTTAAAGGCGTCAGCCGGAACGTTGAGCTCAAAGGAGCCCTCGAGGGTCGAGGTCTCGACCTGCGTATCGCACACGGCCAAGCGGAAGGAATCGGTCGCCACCAGGCGTACGGTGTTGTTCTCGACCTTCATGTGCACGCCGCCCAGGATGGGGCGAGCCTTGTCGGTCGAGGTGACGCGCCACACGCGGCCGACCATTTCGGACAAGACATCGGTCGGCAGCTCCACGGCACTCTCGATGGCATAGGCCGGAAACTCGGGGAAGTCATTGGCATCGAGCGTGTTCAGCCTAAAAGAGCTCTTCTCGCAACCAATCAGCACCTGGCGCTCGGACAGTTCAAAGGTGACCGGGGCATCGGGGAGGGTCTTGGTGATATTGGAGAGCATCTTACAGGGGATAACCATCTCGCCCTCTTCTTCGACATGCGCCGCGATGCGATGACGGATCGAGATAGTGTAGTTAGAGGTCTGGAATTCCAAGATGCCGTCTTGGGCCTTAACGAGCACGCCCGACAGGATGGGAAGGGTGGATGCCGAAGCGACACCCTTCATAACGACGCCGATGGCTTGTGTAAGCGAGCTCTGGCTGACGGTGAACTTCATCTTTTAATACCTTTCTATAGATATAAATATCTTAATAATAGTAATAGCACTGACGAAACTGTTGATTACTCCCTAAGACGCAGGTCAGACCCAGAAAGAGAATCGACAGCAACCTGTGTGCAACAGGGGTGGTTTTCCAAGTTCAAAACCTGCGCAAAACTTTTCATCACCGCGGGTTGGGTTTTAGACACCTTATGCCCGTGGTTTCGACAAGTTTTCAACAGGTGTCTCTATTTCCCTACGAGCGCAGTGTAATTTTATCGCGCAGCGACTTGAGGTCTTCGGTGACGGTGCGGTCTTCCTGGATCATCTTCTGGACCTTTTTGTAACTCGTGCTGACGGTCGAGTGGTTGCGGTTGCCAAATTCGGCGCCCACCGCCGTGGTCGTCATCTCGCACATCTCGATGGCCAGGTAGATAGCGATATGGCGTGCTTTGGCGATATTGGCGTTGCGACGCGGGCCGATGAGCTCCTCGTGCGTCACGCCGTACTGCTCTTCGATGACGGACTGAACCGTCTGGACGTTGATCTTTTTGGCCGATGTGTCAAAGTACTGGCTGGCGATGGCGTCGATATCGTCAAAGGTGAGCTCCCCGCCCTCGCGCTCGCGGTCGCCCGCCTCGCCGGCGCAGCGCTCGCAAAAGCTCTCGAGTTCGCGGATATTGGTGCCCGAGACCTCGGCCATGTGTTTAAAGTGCTCGTCGGTTAGGTGCCCGCCGTCGCCCCCATAGGCCGCCAGCAGCGAGTCGTCGCCTGCCTCGGGAGCGGCGACGATGGTGTTCTCGTAATAGCGCTGCAAGATCTTGTATTTCATCTCGTAGCTGGGCTCTGCGACCAGGCAGAGCATGCCGGCGTTGAAGCGGCTGGTCAGACGCTCGTCCATGCTCAGGTCCTTGGGGGCGCGGTCTGCCGCGATGACGACCTTCTTGTTGTTGCGGATGAACTCGTCCATGAGCTGGAAAAAATAGTCCACGCTCGCGCGCTTGCCGATGATGTTTTGGATGTCATCGATGATGAGCACGTCCACGCCGTGGTATGCCTGCATGATAGGGGCGTTGCTCTTCTTTTGGCGGTCGAACTCGGTCATCAGGTCGTCCAGATATGCCTGGGAGTTGGCATACTTGACCTTGATCTCGGGCGACTTCTCGGCGAGCTCGTTTTTGATGGCAAGCAGCAGGTGCGTCTTGCCCAGGCCCGATTTGCCGTAGATGAACAGTGATGTGCACGTGCCGCGCTCGTCCGCGAGGGCGGCAAACTTGAGTGCCGAGCGATAGGCATGGCTGTTCTCGGGGCCGTAGACAAAGTTCTCAAAGGTAAATTTTGAGTTCGCGGCGAGCGGGGCTCCATCCGTATTCTGCTCGGCCGGTACGGTCGGTGCTGGCATGGGTGAAGCGGGGGTCGCAGCTTGCGTGGACTTAGTCGGCGCTCCGCCCTTCATCTGGTTCATCATGCGACGAAAATCATCGGCCGAGAGCGTGTTCTTGATTGCAATGCCCGAATCCGCGCCCGCCGCTGCGTCGTGAGCGATGGGCATGTGCGTGACGGGTACGTTCGTTGACGTCGCAGCGGCGGTCGGCAACGGTGCCATGGTTTCACGGGAAACATCGCTGTGCTGGTGCTCGATTGTCGGCACGTCGCCTGCGGAGGCCGGCGCCGCCGGGGAAGCAGCGGGAGCAGCGCCGGGCGCCGTCGCGGCAGCGGATTCCGTCGCGGCGCCTTGCGGTGCCACGATGTCGAGCGCAATCGGTGCAAAGGCGATTTCTTCCAGATAGGCCTCAATGGTCGGCTGATGCTTTTTGAGCTGCGCGATGGCAAAGCGCGAGGGGGCCTCGATCGTGAGCGTATCTTCGGTCAGGCTTATGGCGCGCGATTGCCCCAGCATGTTGATGAGGCGTGCATCTTGGCCGTCGCGCTGGCAAAAGGCGATGGCATCCCCCAGGATGATGCTTGCTTCCTCGTCCACTGTCTCTCCCGTTCTTTAGCTCTGAGCTCGCACGCGAGCGGCGCCGAGTTCGGTCAGATGGTATTTCTGGCCATGCTTGATGACCAAGCCGGCCTGCGCCAAGTCATTGAGCGTGCGTGACCAAGTGGGGGCCGAGTTTCCAAACGCCCTCGCCAGATCGGTTGCACCGCACGCTTGATTTTGCGCCAGATAGCCCAGCGCGGCGTTGCCGCGATCGCTTACGAACACGTCCGGTTGTGGCTGCGCATACTGATTTGCTGCATTAGGATACATCATTTGAGCTGGTGGTTGTTGAGAACTCTGCATCGGCGCCATTTGCTGTTGAAAACTTTGAGGCCACTGTTGGTAAGGCTGCGGAGGCATCTGCTGGGCCCAGGGGTTGTACTGCTGCTGCGGCATCTGCTGGTACGGCTGCTGATATCCCTGCTGGTACTGCTGCGGGAACTGCTGGCCATACCCCAGTGGCGGCATCTGCTGATATGGATATCCCTGTTGGTACGGCTGATAGCCCATTTGCTGGCCACCCGGTGCCCCCGTCGCCTGCTGCATTGCTGCTGCATCCTGATCCGCCAGCGGCATGGCCTCTGGCGCGTTTGGCGGCATCGACATCGATGCCGCCTGGGGCTCTTGTGTAGGAATCATTCCGGGCTGCTGCATCTGTCCCACGGGGGGCTGCATCTGTTGCGTTGCCATGGGCTGCTGCGCAAAAGCTCCCGGCAGGGGATATGTGGGCTGCTCCGTCTCGGGCCGCACGGCAGCACCGCGTCCGCCGGCGCGTTCGATTTCCTGCACGCGTTTAGGGTCCAGGCTTACCGTAACCACGGTGCCGTTGCCCATGTTGTCCTCGATGGACACGGCCCCGCCGGCGTTTTCCAAATACTCCTGCACCATGGGAAACCCTGCTCCGGTTCCACGGATATAGCGCTTCATCTTGCTGTTTGCGCTGGTGACGCCAAAGTCGAAAGCGCGTTCCTTGTCGTCGATGCCGGGTCCTTGATCAGCAAAGCGGATGGTGTCTCCGCCGTCCAGAATCGAGATGATGGGCTCGGCAAAGTGCGCGTGGATAAAGTTTTCGACAATCTCGCGGATGACCATGAGCGAGATGCGGCCACCTTGTTCTTTCATGCACTGGTAGACGGTGTTGGTCGTCTCTTCCAAATACGTGCGGACATCTTGCGGCTCAATGACGATCACACGCGGTGTCGACAGCATGTCGTCATAGACGGCGATACGTGCGGCGTACGTGGCTTTTGGCGTCTGCGTGGTCGTCTGCTCGCCTTCGTCACGCTCTTCGCGCACGCCGGTGATGTGCTCGTTGTCGGGTGCCGGGTCTCCGGAATCGACCATGGTGTAAAAGTCGTCAGACATGCCGCTCGCAATCTTTCAAAAGGTTTCGAACAAATAGTAGCTCACCGTGCAATGTTTCTCATCTTTCGACAACTTTTCAAAACCTGTTGAAAACTTTGGAAAACGGACGAAAAGTTCTCAACATTGCCAACATGACCTGTTGAAAACTCGATGAAATATCGTGAAAAGTTGCCATGCACCGCTAAATCGAGCTCGGCTTATGGGGGAACCGTGTGAACTGCGCAACCTTTTACCTTTGATTTCTTGACATTTGAACATTGATTTCCCTACAATCTTCAAGCTCACGTGTCTATATCTGCGTCCGCGCCCCCGCGGACACTCGAAATGCAGCAGGAGGAACTTAAGATGAAGCGTACGTATCAGCCTAATAAGCGTAAGCGTGCCAAGACCCATGGCTTCCGTGCCCGTATGGCCACTAAGGGTGGTCGTGCCGTGCTCGCCCGTCGTCGCGCCAAGGGCCGCAAGCGTCTCACTGTCTAGCAGCGATACACACATCTCGCATGAAGACTATTAAGTCTCGGCAAGATTTCGAGCATGTGTTCAGTCAGGGGCGTCGTTTTAATCACCCTCTGATTCGAATGACCATATGTGAATCGGTTGGCGAAGGCGACTCCGGAAGGGTCGCCTTCGTTGGTGCTAAACGGCTCGGTTGTGCTGTCGTGCGCAACCGTTCTAAGCGTGTGATGCGCGAGGCCGCCCGCAGCTGCGGATTTCCCGTTGCGGGTTATGACATCATCTTGTTCGCAACTCCCAAGACGAGGGTTTCCTCGCCGCAGGAGATGGACAATGCATTGCGTTCGCTTATGAAACGCGCCGGCGTTGCCGGGGAGGAGCGATGAGCAATCACGTTTTGCGACGTGTTGCCATCGCTCCTATTCGCATATATCAACAGGTTATTTCGCCCTTATTGCCTGACGCCTGCATTTATTACCCAACGTGCTCGCAATACGCCGTCCAGGCGATTGAGAAGTACGGTGTTTTGAGAGGCTGCTGGCTTGCCGTGAGGCGCATCGCTCGCTGCAATCCCCTGCACGTCGGCGGTTATGACCCTGTGCCCTAGCGGGCACTCGCTATCGGAGGAAAACTTACATGTGGGATTGGATCGTTAACATCCTTTTCGAGCTGCTCAAGCTCATCCAGACCTTTGCGGTCGACTGGGGCCTGTCCATCATCATCCTGGTGGTCATCATCCGTCTGCTGCTGACGCCGCTTATGCTCAAGTCGACTAAGTCGACGGCACGCATGCAGGTGCTGCAGCCCAAGATGCTCGAGATCCAGGAGCGCTATGCCGACGACCCCCAGCGTCAGGCCGAGGAAATGCAGAAGTTCTACAGCGAGAACAAGTTCAACCCGATGGCTGGTTGTCTGCCGCTGTTGATTCAGATGCCTGTCCTGTTCGCCCTATTTACGCTGCTGCGTAACCTGCCGGACTACTTTAACGACGGCACGTTCTCGTTCTTTAATATTCTGCCCGACCTGACCACCACGCCGAGTGCCTCCTTTGCCGATGGCTTTATGGTCGCGCTGCCTGCGCTGGTCTGCCTGATCCTGTTCGCTGTCCTGACCCTGATTCCGCAGCTCTATATGTCGCGCAACCAGACCGGCCAGCAGGCTCAGAGCATGCGTATGATGGCCGTTGTCATGACGGTCATGATGCTTTGGATGGGCTGGAGCCTTCCCGTTGGTGTTCTGCTGTACTACGACGTCTCGTCTGCTTGGCAGGTTATCCAGCAGATTTTTGTGACGCAGAAGGTCATCGACAAGGCGAAGGCCGATGAGGAGGAGCGCCTTAAGAACGCGCCGCTGCAGGTTGAGGTCACTCGTCGCGAGAAGAAGCCGCGCCCGCACAAGAAGAAGTAGCGGGATATCAATCTTATTTAGGTACCTAACTTTTGGAGTACGTTATGTCTGAAGAGATCATCGAGGATATGCTTGAGGAGGTTGCCCCGCAGGTCGCGGGCGATTATCCCGAGATTGCACAGCGCTACAAGGCCGGTGAAGAGCTGACCGACGAGGAGCTCGACACCATTGCCGATGTCGCGATTTCCATCCTGCGTTCCATCCTTTCGCACTTCGATGCCGACAACTCTCCTATCGATGAGTATGAGGGCGACGAGGGTGAGCTGATTCTGGATGTAACGGCTCCCGACCTTGCTGTTCTCATTGGCCGTCATGGTCGCACCCTTGATGCCCTTCAGGTTATGTTCTCTTTGCTAGTGAGCCGCAAGCTTGGCTTTAGGTATCCGGTTGTAGTGGACGTCGAGGGATACAAGAGCCGCCGTCAGGACAAGGTTGCCTCCATGGCTCAGTCTGCAGCCGAGCGTGCCATCCGCACTCATAAGAGTGTTTCGCTTCCGCCCATGAATGCCTATGAGCGTCGACTGGTTCACATTGCACTTCGTGGCAATGATGCCGTCGATACTCATTCTGAGGGTTCTGACCCCGATCGCCATGTGGTGATTGTTGCTCGATAATCTGCTCGAGCTTATGCTAAGGGGACGTGGTTTCCACGTCCCCTTTTTTTGTCAAAAGTTCTCGATACACTGATTTTTGTCAGAAAGGAGCTTTCGTTGTTAGTACTTACTGATCAGCAGGCTGACAAGATGTTGAGTCGTCTAACTTCTTATTGCAAAGAGTATTCCTTGAGCGTAACTGATGTTGAGCTGAGGAAATGTATTCAGCATTTGGATTTGGTTCTGGAATCAAATAAGACAACCAATCTCACACGTATTCTTAACGTAGAAGATGCTGCAGTGCTTCATATCCTCGACTCACTTGTGTTGCTCCCCTATATCAATAAGGCTCCTGAGGGAGCTTTGCTCGATATGGGAACAGGTGCGGGCTTCCCAGGTATTCCTTTAACCATAACCACACATCGTAAAGCTACTTATATTGACTCTGTTGGCAAGAAGGTTGATGCTGTCAATTCTTTTGTTCATGCTCTTGGATTGAAACATGCTCATGCGGTCCATGATCGTCTTGAAGAATATGCTCGAAGCCATAAGAAGCAGTTCTCTGTCGTAACTGCCCGCGCACTGGCTCCTCTACCGATTCTTGTTGAGTATGCAGCTCCGTTCCTCAAGGATGGAGGGCTATTTGTTATCACCAAGGGCAATCCTTTGGATGAGGAGCTTGCTTCCGGCATGTCAGCAGCTAAGATTTGTGGCTTCACTTTGCTTCTGAATGACGCAATCGATTTGCCTGAGGGCTTGGGCCACAGAGAGTTCATTGTTCTTAAAAAGAGTCATCCAGCATCCGTTTCATTGCCTCGTGCAAATGGCATGGCAAAGAAGAATCCGCTTGCCTAGATGTTTCACGTGAAACATAATGGATACTAACAACTTGCAGTGTTTCACGTGAAACATGGCGGTTGATATCGAATCGGAATGTTTCACGTGAAACATCCTCCGTTTGACAGCTTTAATACACACCAGGAGGGACCGTGGGATTTCGCGACGTTAAGCGTTCTAAGAACGCAAAGGACACGCGTATCATTGCAATCATCAATCAAAAAGGCGGCGTCGGTAAGTCAACGACGGCTGTAAACCTTGCAGCAGCACTGGGTGAGCAGGGTCGTAAGACACTGATTGTCGATTTTGATCCGCAGGGAAACAGTACAAGTGGATTTGGAATTGAAAAAGAAGACCTTGATCACTGCATCTATGACGCATTGTTGAATGATGTGCCGGCAGAATCGCTTGTTCTTGATACAAATTGCAAAAAGGTATTCGTAATTCCAGCTACGATTCAGCTTGCAGGTGCCGAAATTGAGCTCGTAAGCGCAATTGCTCGTGAAACCCGCCTCAAAGATTTGCTTGAGCCGATTCAGGACGAGTTCGATTTTATTTTCATTGACTGTCCTCCTTCGCTCGGCCTGCTTACTATCAATGCCTTGACCGCAGCAGACAGCGTTTTGATTCCGATCCAGTGCGAGTACTACGCACTCGAGGGCGTTACGAAGCTGCTAGAGTCAATGAAGATGGTCAAATCACGTCTGAACAAGGGCTTAGACACCTATGGTGTGCTTATGACCATGTATGACTCGCGTACTTCTCTATCGAATCAGGTTGTTGATGAGGTTCAATCGTACTTTGGTGATAAGGCATTTAAGACGCTAATCCCCCGTACGGTTAAAATCTCCGAAGCTCCGTCTTTTGGAGAACCGGTAATTACCTATGCACCTCAAAATAAGGGTGCAAAAGCGTATATGAACCTTGCAAAAGAGGTGATCAAGCGTGCCTAGTGTAAAGAAACGTGGCGGATTGGGACGTGGACTCAATGCTTTGGTCTCAGAGGCCGAGTATGAGACCGGTGGTTCTGCTGTATCTGCTTCAAATGCCGCATCTGTAACAAAACTACCTATTGAGGATATCGTTCCCAACCCTAATCAACCGCGAATTCATTTTAATGAAACTGAACTTCGCGAGTTAAGCGAGTCAATCCAAGAGCATGGCGTTTTGCAGCCGCTCTTGGTTCGCAAGCATGGAAACGGCTATGAGATTATCGCTGGTGAGCGTCGTTACCAGGCGTCAAAGCTTGCTGGTCTTGAGGAGCTGCCTGTCATCATTAAAGATGTTAATGATGAAGAGATGCTGGCTCTTGCTCTTATCGAAAACCTTCAGCGTTCTGATTTGAATCCCGTCGAAGAGGCTAAGGGCTATCGCCAGCTCATCGATGCTAGCGGTATGACCCAGGAGGCATTGTCGAAGGCCGTAAGCAAGTCACGCTCTGCAATTACAAACTCGCTGCGCCTTCTCGATCTCCCCGAAGTAGTTCAGCAGATGATTTTTGAGGGTAAACTTACTGCTGGTCACGCACGTGCGATTCTTGCAGTTCCCTATGAGGATGCTCGAATTCGACTTGCAGAGAAGGTTGTTGCGGAGGGCCTTTCCGTAAGAGCGACAGAAAATCTTGCTCCATTGTTTTCTGCCGGAGAGACACCTAAGACGCCGCGGCCCGCAACGCCGCAGTCTTTTAAAAAGGCTGCGCGTGTACTTCGTCAGGTATTTAATACCAACGTGCGTGTGAAGAGCTCGCGTGGAAAGAATAAGATTGAGATTGAGTTTAAAGACGAGGAAGAGCTCTCTCGTATTCTTGGTGAAATGATTCAGTTTGATCAAGGAGGCCAAGATGAGGAATAAGATTATTACTGCGATTGCATTGGTGACGACTGTCGCGGCTGGTGCCTTTGCTGGCTATAAGATCGCGACAGACGATGAACTTCGAGGTCGTTTGCTTCGTGGAGCGCAAGATATCGTTGATACATCCAAGAAGAAAATGGATGTTATGACAGAAGATGTTGCCATGCGCACTGCTCAGGTAACGAAAAATCCTAAGATTAATCAAGGTTGGGTTAGCAACCAATGGGAAAATGTAGGCTATTAGGTACCTAACAATTACTTTGCATATTTTGAGGGGCCCTTGTCTGATTCATGAGACATGGGCCCCTTATTTTGTCCGTAAAAAATGGGAAAGGTAGCAGCTGGTCCAAAATTGAGGTCAATAAATGAAACGGCCCCGGTTGCATATCCTGCAACCGGGGCCGTTCGATGTTTCACATGAAACGTTTTGGAGTGCGACTCCCCTATGCGTTCTTCTGAACTTTGAAGCGCTGTTTCAGCTGTCCGCAAGCGGCGTCAATATCGTTACCACGGGAGTTACGAATCGTGGTCTCGATGCCACGGGACTCAAGACGACGCTGAAGATCCTCAACCTTATGAATCGGCGACGGCTTGAGCGGGCTGCCCTCGATGTCGTTAAGTTGAATCAGGTTAACGTGGCACAGCGTTCCCTCGCAGAAGTCGCAGAGTGCCTGCATCTCGGGATTCGTATCGTTGACGCCTTCGATCATGGCATACTCATAGGTCGGGCGGCGGCCAGTCTTCTCGGTGTAGAGCTGAAGCGCTTCGTGAAGGCGAAGCAGCGTGTACTTCTTGACACCGGGCATGAGCTTATTGCGCGTCGACTGGATGGCGGAATGCAGGGAAACGGCAAGCGTGAACTGCTCGGGGATATCGGCAAATTTGCGAATACCGGGAATAACGCCGCTGGTAGAGACGGTGAGGTGACGAGCGCCGATACCGATGCCATCGGGGTCGTTGAGGATGCGCAGTGCCTTGAGAACCTCGTCGTAGTTGCCAAACGGCTCGCCCTGGCCCATGAAGACAACGCTTGTGGCACGCTCGCCAAAGTCGTTGGATACATGAAGCACCTGGTCGACGATCTCTTGAGCGGTCAGAGAGCGCTTGAGGCCGTTGAGACCGGTAGCGCAAAAGGCGCAGCCCATGCCGCAGCCTGCCTGGGTGGAAACGCAGACGGAAAGCTTGTTGCGACGGGGCATGCCGACAGTCTCGACGGAAATGCCATCGTGGTACTCGAGCAGATACTTGCGCGAGCCATCTTTGGAAACCTGCTTGGTGAGTTCAGTCGGCGTATCAAAGGCAAAAGCCTCTTTAAGCTGCTCACGGAAAGCCTTGGGAAGATTGGTCATATCGTCAAACGAACAAACGTTCTTCTCAAAGACCCATTCGATGAGCTGCTTCGCGCGGAAGGCGGGCTGGCCAAGTTCGGCCACGAGCTCGCGAATATCGTTTTGGCTCAAGTCGCGAATGTCCTGAGATTTAGTCCTGGGATTCATGGAAGCCTTTCGATTTTGGGGAAACGTAGAGGGTATCGCTACAATATGGTATCAGCTGCAGAAATTATAGAGGAGGAGTCTGCCCATGCCGGGTAAAAGCCTAGAGAACATGCACGTAGCGGTCTTGGCGGGCGGTCATTCCGCCGAGCGCGAGATCTCGCTCGATTCGGGAAAGAACGTTGTGGTGGCACTGAAGGAAGCCGGCTACACCTCGGTGGAGCTGCTTGACACGGCCGCTGATGACTTTATGGTAACCATGGCGACCGGCGGATTCGATGTGGCATTTATCGCCATGCACGGCGCCGGCGGTGAGGATGGCGCCATGCAGGGTGCCATGGAGACCCTGGGTATCCCCTACACGGCCTCGGGCGTACTTGCCAGCGCCTGCGGTGCCGACAAGGAGGTCTCTAAGCTCCTATACGCCAAGGCGGGCATTCCCATTGCCCCCGGCCTTGCGCTCGAGGTGGGCGATGAAGTCGATATCGATCATATCGTCGAGGTTTGTGGCGAGCGCTGCTTTGTGAAGCCGGCCGTCAACGGTTCCAGCTATGGCATTTCCCTGGTCCATGAGCCCTCCGAGCTGCCCGCGGCAATCGCCAAGGCGTTTGAGTACGGCGACAAAGTGCTGGTCGAGAAGTGCATCGAGGGTACCGAGATCACCGTCGGCGTATACGGCGAAGATGACGTGCGCGCCCTGCCGATTGTCGAGATTCGTAAGCCCGAGGACTGCGAGTTCTACGATCTGGACGTGAAGTATGTCGACCCTACGGATATCCATCGCATTCCGGCGCAGATTTCACCCGAGAATTACGCTCGCGCTCAGGAACTTGCCTGTGCCGCTCACAAGGCCCTCGGTTGCCTGGGTATCTCGCGCAGCGACTTTATTGTGAGCGAGGACGGCCCCGTTATCCTCGAGACCAATACCATTCCCGGCATGACCGATACGTCGCTGTATCCGGATGAGATCCGCCACACCGACGACATGACGTTCCCGCAGGTCTGTGACAGCCTGATCCGTATGGGCCTTCGTCGAGCGGGCATTGCATGCTAATCGAGGACGCGGTTTCGTCAGGAACGCCGCAGTTTGTCATCGACTCCTATGCCACGCTTGCCGACCGCGCCAAAACGCAGTCCTTCGGTCTTATCGAGGAAGATGTGATTGTCCTCGATACCGAGACCACGGGTCTTTCGGTGCAGGACAATGAGCTGATCGAGATCTCGGCGGCCCGTCTTTCGGGCCGCGAGATCGTCGACCGCTTCGATACCTTCGTGCATCCCAAGCAGCTGATTCCCGCCGAGATTACCGAGCTCACGAGCATTACAAATGCCGATGTGGCAGATGCCCCGTCGGCCGTTGAGGCCGTCGCCGCTCTCGCCGATTTTGTCGGTGGTTGCCCGGTGATCGCACATAACGCCACGTTCGACCGCTCGTTTATCGAGTCTGTCAAAGGCGGCGTCAACGTGAGCGATATTTGGATCGATTCGTTGGCGCTGTCGCGCATCGCGCTTCCGCGCCTGGCCTCGCACAAGCTGTCTTTTATGGCCGATCTGTTTGGCTGCGACTCGGTATCACACCGTGCCAATGCCGACGTCGACGCCCTGTGTGGCGTATGGCGCGTGTTGCTCGTGGCGCTCACCGACTTGCCCCAGGGCCTCATGGCGCGCCTAGCCGACATGCATCCGGACGTGCCTTGGTCCTATCGTCCTATCTTCTCATTCTTGGCAGGGCAGAACCCTGGTTCTATCTTCTCTCTCAGCGCCGCTCGTGCTGACGTTCTCAAGGCCGATCGCGCCGACGATCGGGTGGACGCCGATGAACTGCCGGTTCTCAAGATGCCGAGTCGTGAGGAGATTGAGGCAGACTATGCGCCAGGTGGCCTAGTCAATCGCATGTATCCCACCTACGAGCCGCGTGATGAGCAGATCGCGATGGCGCTCGAGGTCCGCGATGCGCTGGTCACGGGCACTCATCGAGTAATTGAGGCAGGCACAGGCGTCGGCAAATCGATGGCCTATCTGGTGCCTTTTGCCGAGGCAGCACGCCGTAACAACATCACGGTTGGTATTGCGACCAAATCGAACAATCTTGCCGACCAGCTCATGTACCATGAGCTGCCAAAACTTGCCGAGCAACTGGACGGTGGTCTGTCATTTTGCGCGCTCAAGGGGTATGACCACTATCCGTGCCTGCGCAAGCTTGAGCGCATGAGCCGCGGCCAGGTCGAGATTACCACCAAGCGCGATCCGGCGGACACGCTCACGGCGGTCGCGGTCATTATGGCGTACGTCTGCCAATCAGCCGATGGCGACCTCGACTCGCTCGGCATTCGGTGGCGCAGCGTCAACCGTCCCGACTTTACGACGGCCTCGCGCGAGTGTGCTCGTCGCCTCTGCCCGTTTTTCCCTGATAAATGTTTGGTCCACGGTGCTCGCCGTCGTGCGGCGCATGCCGATGTGGTGGTCACCAACCATTCCCTGCTGTTCCGCAACGTCGCGGCCGAGGGCAGGATTTTGCCTCCGATTCGTCATTGGGTAATCGACGAGGCCCATTCCATCGAGCGCGAGGCGCGCCGTCAGTGGGCGCGCGTGGTGTCGGCGGACGAATCACGCGTCCTGTTCGAGCGCCTGGGTGGCTCGAGCACCGGCGCACTAAGCCAGGTTTCCCGTGATTTGGCAACCTCCGAGGGCTCTACGCTCTATCTGGGCCTTACTGCCAAGGCGACGTCGACGGTTGCCCGCGCGAGCATGGCAATCGCCGACGTGTTCGATGGCGTTCGCGAGCTCGGCCGCCGTGCGCGTGGGGGTTATGACAATGCCAATCTATGGATTGGCCCCGAGCTGCGCGAATCAGACGACTGGCATGATTTCTTACAGTCGGCCTACACTGGCATCGACGCATTGGAACAAGCTGACAAGAGCGTCGACGCGCTGGTGCAAGCCGTCGCCGCCGACAAGCCCGAGGTTGTTGTCGACCTGGGTGATATCTCGCGCCGCCTGCACGAGCTGGCCGAGAACCTCAAACTCATCATTGATGGCACCGATGAGCACTACGTGTATTCGCTGCAGGTCAATCGCAGACTTCGTGCCGGCGGAGAGTCGATGACCGCAGAGCGCATCGACATTGGCGAGGCTTTGGCAACCGAGTGGCTACCCGAGGTTCACACGGCTATCTTTGCCTCGGCGACCATGACGGTGTCCAAAAGCTTTGAGCACTTTAACCATGCGGTCGGCCTTGATCGCATCGGTGCTTCAACGTCGTCATCGCTGCACTTGGATTCGAGCTACGACTTCGATTCGAACATGGCTGTAGTCGTTGCGGGCGATATCCCCGATCCGCGCGATCGTGAGAGCTATCTTACGGCGCTCGAGCGCGTACTGGTCGACGCCCATCTTGCCATGGGCGGATCGGTGCTCACGTTGTTCACCAATCGGCGCGACATGGAGGACCTATACGCCCGCGTTGAGCCCAAGATGGCCCGTGCGGGTCTGGAGCTCAACTGCCAGCAGCGCAACTCATCTCCTCGTCGCCTGCGCGACCGGTTTATCAACGAACCGACCTCGTCGCTTTTTGCGCTCAAGGCCTTCTGGGAGGGGTTTGATGCCAGCGGCGAGACGCTGCGCTGCGTCATCATTCCCAAGTTGCCGTTCTCAAGCCCCACGGACCCACTCTCGTGCGAGCGCAACCTGCGCGAAGACCGCGCATGGGCGCGCTATTCGCTGCCCGAGGCGGTGCTCGAGGTTAAGCAGGCCGCGGGGCGTTTGATTCGCTCGTCGACCGATAGCGGTGTGCTGATCTTGGCGGATCCTCGCCTGGTGACGAAGGGCTATGGCAAGAAGTTCTTAACGTCGCTGCCCACGAGCTCCTACCAGCGCATCGAATCGGCGCAGATCGGGCACTATCTACAGCTGTGGCGTGCACGCCACGAGCGGCGGCGCTAAAGCGGACAGACGAGGGTTTTTGCCATATCGCACAGACGCTTTGACAGAGCGGGGTCATCCAAGATGCGGATGGCTCCGCCCGCTGCGATTATCTGGCTCAGCAGCCAACGCTCGGAGCCGTAATGTACGGTTGCCGTTGCCATGTCTGTCCCGCTGCGCTCGATTAGGGTGATGCCGGCCCAGTTCAGATGCTCCGCCATATCGAATGGCATCAAGAGCTTTGCGCTACGCTGCGTCCGGGCAAGGGAATCGTGGAGGGATGCAACGTCCGGTACGTGAGACACGACGGAGTCTTCCGTCAAGGCGAGTCCCTCGATTTTATCCATGCGATAGGTGCGCTGCTCATCGACCGCGATGTCCCAGGCAATCAGGTATGTTTGGTCGCCGTTTGCCGTAATGCGCAAGGGGTCGACCAGACGCTCGCGTGGCCGTGCATCGTCCATCGAGCGATACGAGATGCGGCAGCGAACGCCGTCCTGAATGGCGCAGCTCAGCTGCTGCCAGTGCGACCCGTGGCTGACGGTGTCAGAGACGCGCTGGTTATAGCCGAGCTCTTCGGGTAGAAGAGCGTGTCGAATTCGAGCCGCCGCCTGGGGCTCGATCCCCAACGATTCAAGTTCGTGGTTGAGCACAGCGCCCTCGGCGGCACTCAGACGCAGCGGTAGCACACGCCCAGCGTCACCGGTGAGGACCACGCGCTCGCCGTGGCATTCGCAGATGATACGCGCACCCGATTCTCGGTCCGCGAGCGTCGAGACGATCTCGAGAATCTCGTCGAGCGACGCCCCCGTGATGTCAAAGCGACTGCAAATCTCGGTTCGTGTCATGCCGCTCTCGCCGGCGGCGTAGAGGGCCTCCATGATGTCGATGGCGCGCGAGAGCCTCTGCTCGCTGGTGAGTTTACGCACGGGCATGCTCGTGCACCGTCCTTTCAATGAGGTGGTTCCACGCCTGCTTGAGCGATTTGGGGGCCATGGGCCTCATGCCGTCCATGGCGTGGGCCATGCAAAATGAGGCGGCGGCTTCAAGATCGCGCACGTCAACGGTCCAAGTCCATCCCGAATCGGTGTGTGCGAGCTCACCTCGCCCGCGCGTGAGGCCGTTGATCATATCGATCTGCGTCTGCGGGGCGAACGAGAACGTAGCCGCAACGGGCGGGCGGTCGGCAAAATCGAATTCAAAGAACAGGTAGTCGCTGAGGTTGAAGTCCGCAGGGATAGCGTAGGCCTTTGAGGGGCGCCAAGCGCGAACGATACGGTCGCAGCGGAATGTCCTGATGTCGTCGGTGGCATTGTCGAGGCCGCAGAAGTACGCAACGCCCTCGCGCTCGAACATGCCGTAGACGCAGACGGTACGCTCTTTCTGCTCACCGCGTCCGTTCTGATATAAAAATCGCAGCGCGCATCGCTCGGCAAAGGCGCTCCATACCGCATCGACGGTGGGAGAGCGGCGGATCGGTGCTTCGTCCGCCGTCGTCCTGCCGGTGAGGTAGGCAATCTTGGAACGAATATCGGCAAGCGGCGCGGCAAAAGTGGATGAGCCGGCCGCTATTGTCTGGTCGATAGCGTTGAGCAGGATATCGGCGTCGTCTGCGGTGATGAGGCCGCCTGCCGCAAACGTGTGCTCGCGGTCGATTGTCCATGAGCTTTCCTCGGTCTCCTGCGCGCCGGCGGGGCGAACCTCCTTGATTAAGATGCCACGCTCGAGCAGTTTGTCACGATCGCGCCGAAACTTGCGCTTATCCGAGTCGATGTTGCCCGAGCCATATCCCAGGTCAGAATCCAAGACGATCTGCTCGGTCGTCAGCGGTTCGGGGGAACTGTTGAGCACAAAGAAAAGATTGAGGATGCGCTGGGCCGTTTTATCGAAACTGGGCTCCGAATTCCCCTTTTTAATTGTCGCGGTCGCGTTGCTTGCCGTCATAGAGTCCTCGCATGAGAAGGTGGTTTGCTGCCATGATTTTAGTCCGATATGGAGATTAGGCTATATCCTTGTCCGCTCGGGGCGTTAAGATGGCCCGAATTCGGTCGTTTGCGCTCGCTCGGGGTATACTTTCGACTATATACGGTTCTAATGTGCATGCATTGGGCCTATTTGTCGGATTATGGATGTGGAGCGCACATGGCGAACACCCAGAACTATATTAACCACCTGCTGCAGAACACCGGCATCACGCCGGCATGCAGCGAAGAAGAGCGCTTGGCTGCCGAGGATATCGCTCAGATCTTCCGCAACCACGGCTTTGATCCCGAGGTTCAGGAGTTCAATGCCCCGGCGCCCAGCAGGTTGGCATTTGCCGTTACCGGTATTCTTGCGTTTGCCGGCGCCCTGCTGATGGGCATCGGCGGCGGCATCGGCTTGGTCGGCACCTTGCTGGCCATTGTCGGCGCCGTTCTTTACGTGCTCGAGCGCGCGGGCCACCCCGTGGTTTCACGCCTGGGCAAGACGGGCGTGAGCCAAAATGTCATCGCCTACCACAAGGCCTCGGGCCCGCTCGCGTCTCCGCGCAACCGCCCGGTGGTCGTTGTCGCACACTACGACTCTCCCCGTGCCGAGCTGCTCGCCCGCGAGCCCTATGCTTCGTATCGTGCGCTCATCGCCAAGCTGTTGCCCGTTGCCACGGTTGCCCCTGCTGCCGTTGCCATCTTGCGTATCCTGCCGCTCCCCGGCGCGCTCAAGGTTCTGCTGTGGATTGTCGCGATCCTCGCTTCCCTCGTTGCGCTCGCCAACGCGGCAAACATCATTTCTAACCGCTACATTCTTCCCTATACGTCCGGCGCGGTGTGTAACAAGTCTTCTGTCGCCGCTATGCTCGGCGTTATGGACAACGTTGCTCCCTTCCAGGGCGAAAACGAGTTTCCCGACGATGTTCCGTTCGATACCTATTTTGGGGAGCAGAAGCGTCGTGCCGAGGAGATGGCGCGCGCAGCAGCGGAGTATGCCGCGGCCCAACAGCAAAACGACTACGGCAACACCATCGAGTATGAAGAGCCTACCTACGCCGAGGATGAGTTCGGTCAGCCGATTGCTCCCGACGCTCAGGCCGAGCCCGAACAGGGTGAGGATTTCGACGAGCAGATCGAGGGCTTTGAGGGTGCATCTGCCGACGAGACGCTGATTGGCGCCATTGTTCCCGAGGATCAGAATCAGGCTGTCCAGGTCGAAGAGTTCAATGACGAGGTTTCCGCTGCCGAGCCGGCGGAGGAGCCTGTCGCGGCCGAGCCCGAGCCCAAGCTCTATCGCAATGCCGCCGGCAACATCCGCTTTGGTTCGGATTCCATCCGTGCGCTCGGGATGCTTCCCGAGTCCTGCACGCTCGATTACGAGGAGGGCGAGGAGCCGACGTTTGAGCCCGAGCCTGCCCCCGTCGTGACTGCACCTGCGCCCGCCGTCACCGTGGATGATGAGTCTGCCGCGGTTACCGCTGCCGTTGCCGAGCCCGAGGCGGTGTCCGCGATCGATCCCGCGGCAGGACTGGACATTTTGGCCCCCGCCGCGCCGGCGCAAGACGTTGCGGACGAGCCTGACGACGATTACGTTGAACAGCCGAGGCGCGTGTCTTACGAGAGCGATACTGATTTTTCGGCCGAGATTCCCGCGGCAACGCCCCATGCCGATATTGCATCCGCGTTCTCTTCGATTGGCGCCAGTGCTTCCAACTTCTTTAAGGGTGCGCTTGCAAAGGGCAAGAAATTTGTCGACGATTTCGAGGAGAAGCGCGCTGCCGCACGCGAGGCTGCCGAGCAGGAGGCTATCGCTCAGCAGCAGGCAGCCGAGGCGGCACGTGAGCGCGCGGCGCAAGAGCTCGAGCAGAACGAGGCTATGCAGTCCGTGCCCGTCGACGCTGCCGAAGCTACAACGTCCTTTGAGTCCCAGCAACCGGCGTCCACGGATGTTGTTGAGGCGACGACGTCTTTCGAGGCTCAGCAGCACGTCGATAGCACCATGTCGTTTGATGCCGCGCAGTTCGATTCCACGATAACGTTTGAAAAGCAAGGCACCGCGATTGCCGAGCCCCTTCCTGTTTCCGATGAGCAGGGCGACGCGGCAGACGATGACGAGCCCATTGATGCTGCCGAAATTCAGGATGCTGCCGAGGACGAGTCCGTCGAGGCCAACTCTGACGAAGAGCAATACGCGGCAGCCGATCAAGGTGATTCGGCCGAGGTCGAGCAGGAGGAGGTGCCTGCGGTTTCCGAGACTCCCGAGACGGATGAGTCGAGGCCTTACTCCACGCAGATTTTCACCATGCCGACCCCGAGTGGTTCCGGTGCCACGGTTGCCAATGTCGCTCCCACCCAGGACGAAACGGTCGATTCCCTTATGGCCCAGATTTCCTCCCAAGCATCGCCGCGTCCGCAGATGAATGTTCCCGATCCGGCGTCGGCACCGTCGCCTGCACCCTCCTCGTCTCCGCTGGCTTCGGTCCCCGATCCGTCGCTGCCGTCGATGAAGCAGACAAACGTTGCGTCTCGCACGTCGCTGTTCGACCTTCCCGATCCCTCCGCACAGGTCAACGACCCCTTTGCTACCGCCCAGGGTCCCGAACCTACATCGGCACCCGTTGCGCCTCCTATGCCCGTTGCGTCGGGCGCACAGCCGATCGAGACCATTTCGGCTCCCGCCCCTGCGGCACCCAAGTCTCGCAAGCGCGGCCTGGGCGGCCTGTTCGGTCGTAAAAAGAAAAACGAACAGGACAGCATGAGTGACTGGCTGGGCGTCGAAGACGATTACGATGCCAAGAAGTCCGGTCGCGGCATCGGTTCGTGGGATAATTTCGAGGACGATGACGATGGCTGGAAGGGCGGCGCTACGTCTTCCGACGGCGCTTCTTCCGAAGATATGCTCTCGGCTGTCGCCTCTATGGGTGACGATGAGCTGCTCGGTCACGATATCTGGTTTGTGGCAACGGGCGCCTCGGATTGTGATGGCGCCGGCATGAAGGCCTTCTTGGCTTCGCATCGTGATAAGCTCCGCGGCGTATTCTTCATCAATCTTGAATCCGTCGGCGCCGGTAGGCTTTCGGTGGTGACGGTTGAGGGCGAACAGCAGCTGCTCAAGGGCGATCGCCGCATCATGAACCTGGTCAGCAAGGTGTGCAAGTCGTTCCATGTCGATTGTGGCGCGCTCGAGATGCCCTATGCCAAGACCGATGCCTACGCCGCGCTCGAGGCGAGCCGCCGAGCCCTCACCATCGCCGGCGTGAACGGCACGCGTCTGGCTTGCGCTCGTACCGAGGACGACCTGCCCCACAATGTCAACCCGATGAACATTGCCACGGTATCCGAGGTCGTGACCGAGGTTATCCGCCGTTCGTAGACGGAGCTCTAAGGAGTCAACGTGTTTTCGTATATTAAGCGCCATTGGCCTGTCTACGTGATTTTGACCTTGATTGCCATTGCGTTGGGGTTTGGAGCCGCCTATATCGTGGGCGCGAAGGGCTCGACCCCCGCCTCCGCAATCAGCGAAGAGGTGGAGCAAGAACAGAGCACGGGTGCCGATGGGATTCCTGAGTCCGAGCAGGCAGTCGTTGATGGTGGATCTTCGTCTGCAGAGTAGATACGGCGATTTAAATGATTGAAAGTGGGCGAGCCGGGGGACTGGCTCGCCCGCTTTTTTCATCGTGCTAGCGGTTCTTTGGGATCGACCTAAGGCGAGCGAACCATAGGGCTGCGGCACCCGAGGTTAGAAGCGCGGTGATGCAAGCGGTGATGGGAACTGATCCTGTTGACGGTAGGTCCCGCGGTAGGGTACAGCGTTGAATGACACTGTCCTCGTCATGTGACTCGAGTTTATCGCCGCCGCCGTTGCGGCAAAGATCGACGCGCGCGCTGTTGGTGAGTGCGGTTTGGGGCGTATAAGCCGACGTTGCCTGCATGTGCACGACTGCGCTCCGAGCGTCTGTGCCAAGGATTGCTTTGGCATCGTCAAGGTCGTCGTGCTCATCTTTGAGATCATCGCGGGTCCAGGAATCTGCATCGCTTCGAGTCGTAAAGTCGGCGGCTACTGCACCGTATTCAATGCGAATGCCCGTTACGACGGTATTGGATGCAAGGTCGAGTTCTTTCGCCTCGAGTGTGGTGGATTCCGTGGTCGGGACATCCGCCTTCCAGAGGCGCCAGCCGTCGTAATCGACGAGGCGACAGTCCTCACCAAGGCTCTCTTTTACTTCGTCGGACTCAAGCCAAGGATTTTCGTGCCCATCGTCAAGCGTCGCGTTTGCCGGCTCATCGATGTCTGTCGAGTCCAACGGCGTCGTGCGATACCACACGTTGCACAGACCGTTGAGGTCGCCGATGGCGACGGGGGTTTCGATTGAGACGAATCTCGCCGTGCCGTCTTTGGCGCACTCAAGATCATCGGTAATCGTAAACTCATCAACCCAAGTAGCGGAATCGTTTCGAGCATCGATGGTATAGGAGAAAAGCCCATCCGTATTGGTTTGCATCGCGGCGCGGTTTTTTCCATCGCCGTTAGCCAACAGACCCTTCCCGATAGGTTGGACAAGTTCCTGACGCTTGTCGACCTGTCCTTTGATCTCGATGGGCGCATCCTTCATCGCGACGGATTGGACTTCTCCCGTATCCTTTATTTCAAACGTTATCTCCTCGGCAAGGTCATAGGTCCGCGGAGACATCGTTTCGCGCAACGAGTAGGTACCGGGTGCAAGATGTTCGATGCGGTGCGGCTTGTCGGATGAGGTCCAGGAGTCTATTTCGGTTTTATCGGGACCATATAAGGTGAGCTGTGCGCCTTTCACTTCCTGCTCTCCGCTTGCATCGACCTTGGAGATATCAACCTTGGTGTAATCGTCGGATACGTTAAGCCGTGCTTCCACAACGGGTGTTTTCTGGTCGGCATAGGTAAGGTCGACGATATGATGCGTCCGGTCGAGCAAGAAGCCGGTCGGCGCTTGAGTCTCGACAACCTCGTAGCGTGCGGTGCCAGATCCCAGCGGGAGGTCGTCCGCGCGTGCTTCTCCAGTTTCATCCGTCGTGACGGTAGCGACAGCCTCGCCGTCGAGCGCGGCAATGCTACCGTCGGGGCGCACGATATCACCTGAGGCACGGATCTCAAAGATGGCGCCCGCGAGGCTGCTGCCGTCTACGGCATCGGTTTTAACGATCCTGATGTTTCCGGTCGCGGCGTGGTCATAATACGAGACGATTGCAACGGGCGTTAGGTTTATATCGGCGGGTATGTTTACCTCGATCTCTCCGCCGACAAGATAGGGCTCTTTGGCCGAGGTTTCGCGTACATAATAGGTGCCCGGCACGAGCGATTCGGGCAGTGTGACGGTGCCGGTCGCGTCAGTCGTAAAGGTGTCCATTACGTTATATGCTGGATACCAGCATGTTTGTGAGACAGGTTTGTGATTGCTGTCGAGGAGTTGGAAGGTGAATCCGGCTAGGGGAACAGAGGCGCCTGTTTGGGCATCGCGTTTTACAATCTGGAGATGCGTCGACAGAGCGTGGTTGTCCACGATATATTGAAGCTCGGCGCCGTCGGAAATCTGATTGGCCTCGACGGTCCATTCCCCCGCACGTTTAAAACCCTCGGGGATGGTTTCTGGAACCTCACGAACCGTGTAGCCGGCGCGGTCGTATGGGACGGCTCCGTGGACACCGGCTGGTCGCTTGCCTGTGCCGAACCATGCTTCGGGCTGGTCTTTGGTGGAGGCAAAGCCATAGATGTTTGTAGTCAGTGTGCCAACAACCTGCTGAGAGCTGTTACTGACAACCTCAAAGACAACATCTCCTGCCGGCTGCTCCAGGCCGGATTGATCGCTATTGCCGTAATCCTTGAATTTGGAAATCTCAAGGTTAAACGCAATGGGGATATCGGAAACGCGAGATTCGATCTCGACCACGCCTGAATCGCCGAGCTGGTCGGCTCCAACGGTGTAAGACCAACTGTCACCGGAGGGCAAATAGCCCTCGGGCGCCTTCGATTCATAGATGGTAAAGGTTCCCAGGGGGACATCGGTGAGGGTAGCTCGACCGCTTTCATCGGTCCTGAGAGTTTGTGTCCATCCAGGGGTTGATTGCGATACGCACACGAATTCTGCTCCTGCGAGCGAAGCCCCAACTTGGGGGCCTGCATTCGTTGCGGCGTCGAGCTTTACAATGCGCAAGGTAATGGTGCCGGGTTGTTCATCAATGGTGACGTATCCGCCGTTATCCGTCGTGGTAAAGGCAACGCGATCGGGGCGGGGGACATAGCCGGCCGGCGCCTTCGTTTCAACTAGGTAGTATGCCGTGTTGGGTAGGAGTGTTGCCTGCGCTCGACCGTTGCTGTCCATCTGGACGGTGCCGACACGCGCGCCGCTGGCGCTCTCAAAAACATCGAATGTTGCCCCGTCAAACTGATAAGTATTGTTTCCGCTGGTAATGGCAGCGTTTGCAGACTGCTTTTGGAAGGAAACAGAGACCGCCGGCAGTACATAGAGCATGTCTTGACGTCTGCTGCCGCCCGATACGGTTCCTAGATAGCGCCGCGCGCGGTGCGGAGCGGCTTTGAGGCTTCCTGATTTTGCGCTGTCGTGGAGCCACCGCGCAGCCGCCACGACTTCATTGTCGGCGGTAAAGTGCCCACTCTTGGTTTTGCCCTGAGCGGTCGTGTAGGAGTAGGTGCCGTCGACATGGGTAGTGCCGTTGAGCATCCATACGGCAAGCTGGGTGGCGGCGCGGGCGCGATCGGGTGAAAGATGGTAACCGCCAAACGACGTGGCGGTAGGATATCCGTGACAAACGATTGCCGCGAACTCGTCATCGAGCCACACCCAGCCTTGATCAAAGTTGAGCCATGGACCGCCCGGCTTGGTGGGCCCGGGGCGTTCCTGGTTCATGCAGTAGGCAATCGAGGCGTCTTGAGCTTCATACTTGCCGATGAAGAAGGGCTCACAATCATCGCTAATAGTACGGAAGCCGAGCTGGTCGTAGCCATCGACGGCAAATGCGGCTCCCGGTGCCAGGCAGCCGAACAGCAGGAAGAGGAGCAGGAGCAGCGGACCTGTTGCGATTGCGCTGTGGACAGAGTGCGTGGGTGCGTTGGACATGGCTGCTCCTTATCCCTCGTGCGCCGCATGGGGAGGTTGCGACGCGTAGGATGAGGCTACCCCCGAGGTTCATGCGGGTAAGTACCGGAGCCTGACCAAAAGCTTGCCCAATTCCTGACAAATTGAGCTCAAATACAACAATCAGGCAAAAGCGCAGGTAGAAGATAAGGAGAACAGGAGGCCAAAGGTCCTCATCTCCACAATTGATGCGATTTTCAAACGAATCTCCACGGCTAAAACAAGCATCGCCACCCTTGTATCGAACAAGACAACCGCGTTATACTAGCCAACACAAGCGGGCATCGCCAAGTGGTAAGGCATCAGCTTCCCAAGCTGACACTCGCGGGTTCGAGTCCCGTTGCCCGCTCCATTCGAATTCCAGGCACGGTAACGTTTCGTTACTGTGCCTTTTTCAATAAAGTGCCGGGACTCGAACCCGACAGGGTGCGAGCGTTAAATAAACGCGAAGCGTTTATAGCGAGCAGGCAAGGTCGCCGATAGGCGACCGCAGCCGGTGCGGATTTGCGAAGCAAATACGCGGACGTCCCGTTGCCCGCTCCATCGAGCGCGGGAGACCTTGGGACGGCCAATTCAACAAAGTCTTCCCCATCGTCTCCGTGAATCCGAGGAGATCGACCGCAGCCGGTGCGGATTTGCGAAGCAAATACGCGGATGTCCCCATGCCCGCTCCAATTCCAAAATGTTAGGTTAATGCCTGCTGCCCATACTCGCACCCGCGCACGGTACAATGGTTGAGTTACGACCAACGTGCCAATAACCAAAAAGGAGCCGCTATGATCGATCGCTATACCCGCCCGGAGATGGGACATATCTTCTCCCTCGAGAACAAGTATGCCATTTGGCAGGAGATCGAGGTTCTGGCCTGCGAGGCCCAGGCGGAGCTCGGCAAGATCGGCATTTCTAAAGACGAAGCCCAGTGGATCCGCGACCATGCCAACTTTGAGAAGGCGAAGGTCGATGAGATCGAGGAGGTCACGCGCCACGATGTCATCGCCTTCCTGACCAACATGAAGGAATATATCGACGCCGATGTTCCCGAGGGCGAGCCCAAGCCTAGTCGCTGGGTTCACTACGGTATGACCAGCTCCGACCTGGGTGATACTGCTCTGTGCTATCAGCTTACTCAGGCGTGTGACCTGATTATCGAGGACGTCAAGAAGCTCGGCGTGATCTGCAAGCGCCGCGCCTTCGAGGAGCGCAATACGCTCTGCGCCGGACGCACCCATGGCATCCATGCTGAGCCGATGACCTTCGGCATGAAGTTTGGCTCTTGGGCATGGGAACTCAAGCGCGACCTTGATCGTCTTGAGGATGCTCGCAAGAACGTTGCCTTCGGTGCCATCTCCGGTGCCGTCGGCACCTACAGCTCCATCGAGCCGTTCGTCGAGGAGTACGTCTGTGAGCACCTGGGTCTGGTTCACGACCCGCTGTCCACGCAGGTCATCAGCCGCGATCACCACGCCTATCTTGCCGGCGTGCTTGCCACTACAGCGGCTACCTGCGAGCGCATCGCGACCGAGGTCCGCAACCTGCAGAAGACCGATACACTCGAGGCCGAGGAGCCCTTCCGCAAGGGCCAAAAGGGCAGCTCCGCCATGCCGCACAAGCGTAACCCCATCACCATGGAGAAGGTCTGCGGTCTGTCGCGCGTCGTGAAGTCCAACGCCCAGGTCGCCTTCGACAACGTCGCCCTGTGGCACGAGCGCGACATTTCGCACTCTTCCGCCGAGCGTGTCGCCCAGGCCGATAGCTTTATCGCGCTTGACCATATGTTCCAGTGCCTCATTCGCGTTATCGACGGCCTACAGCTGTATCCGGCCCGCATGATGGCCAATCTCAACAAGACCCGCGGCCTCATCTTCTCCTCCAAGGTCCTGCTTGCCCTCGTCGATACGGGTATCACCCGCGAGGATGCGTACGCCATTGTGCAGGAGAACGCCATGGCCACCTGGCACGAGGTGCAGGATTGTGTCTCTGGCCCCACCTTTAAGGAGCGTCTCGAGGCCGATCCGCGCTGCACCGTCAGCCAGGAGAAGCTCGACGAGATTTTTGATCCGTGGGACTTCCTCACCCGCATCGATACGGTCTTCGATCGCCTGGAGCAGCTGAGCTTCGAGTAGGGTTAACCTAATTCGACCGCTTGCGGATGCATTTCAACCTTTGGCGCCTTGCCCGTCTTGGGCGAGGCGCTTTTTTTACTGTCGCATATGCGCCCGGGTAATAAAATGAACTCCGACTGCTGTTTCGATGAAAGGGGGCACGTGCCCAGACGCATCAAGCGTGCCACCATCGTCTCGTTTACGCTCATACTCCTTGTTGCCGTCTGTGCGGGCGCCCTGACGTATACCGTTCGAAGCAGTTCTTCCTCCTCGAATGAAGCCGATAGAGATCTCCCGGTGCTCAAAATCGGCGTTACGGATAACGACCCCTATGTGTATGTCGATACCACGGGCGATTACGCCGGTATCGATATCGACATCGCCCGCGAGGCCTGCAAGCGTGCGGGGCTCAAGCCACAGTTTGTCGATATTGACTGGAACGATCGCGACCGGCTGCTCAAAAACGGTGATATCGATTGCCTGTGGTGTGACTATTCTCCCTGTTATCGCGAGGATAAGTATTACTGGACCGAGCCGTATCTAACCGTGACGGTCTCGGTTGCCGCCAAGAAAACGAGTGGCATCAAGTCCTTGGCACATCTCGATGGAAGTAAGACCATTGCGGTGATTGCGGGTTCGGTGAGTGAACGCCGATTGCTTGCGGGGGATCTGGGGGTCTCGTCGGACGTTCAAATCAAATCATATGGCTCTGCCGAACTCTGCAAAGCCGCTCTAGTCAAAGGGTACGTTGACTGCTGGATGGCGGATGTCCAGTCGCTTGACCGACTCGTTGCTCAGTATCCCGGCGTTTACCGTGTGTTTGCCGACAATGTTATGACGGTTGACCTGGGCATCGCGTTTGATGACAGCTATGAAGGATCGGTCGTAAAGGATCTCAATACCGCGCTGTTCGACATGGATCGAGATGGCACGATTGACCGTATTGTGGGCAATTACAAGACAGGAGCGACGACGGGCGGGCAAGGAGGAAATTCATGACAACTGATGAGCACCGCTTGAGTCGAAAGACTCTGAACGTCATAGCTGCCAGCGTTATTGTCAGCGCCGTCTTGTTAGGCCTGTTGTATACGGTTGGAACCCATCGCTGCCTCGAAAAAACGCTTGGGTTTGGCCAAGAAACCATGGTGTTTTTGGAGAACGCTTGCGAAAAATATGACCGCTACGAACAGGGGAGAAAAACCGAGGCGACGCACGATTTGCTCGCCGCGGTCGAATCGTTTGTGACGTTCCTGTCCTCTGATCGCGTTGAGGTTAACGACGATCTTATCGAGCAATTTGTCCATGCCGAGAACCTTTCGGGGCTGATGGTCATGGACTCCGATGGCCATATGGCTGCCCACTACGACATCGATGCTCGCGATCCGCTCATGTTGTGGCGAGATGAGTTGGCCTGTTCGCCGGTCGCATCGATGTATCAAGGTTCCAAAGTGACCTACTCAACTGTCGATGAGCGCCGTGGTGTCGTTTTTGCCGTCTGTGCTGTTCCGTATGGCGACGGCGTTGCCCTGGCATACCGCTCACTTGTTTCCGATACGGCGGACGACTATTCATATGCCATAGCCGACGTGCTTTCGAACAGTACCTTCCACCAGGGTCCCACGGTGCTTGTTATGGAGGATGCGGAGATTGTCTCATCCAACAGTGCCGATGCTGACGTGTCGCTCGCCCGACTCCTCACCAGCGTAGGAGTTGAGTGGAAAGACGACGGCCTGACGCGCATCGAATATCGAGGAGACGAATGGTATGCCGTGCGTGCGGCATATAAGGACTACCGCCTGTTTGCGCTATATCCCAAATCTGAGGTCATGTCTGACAGGATTTCATTTGTCGCCGTCGGCGTCTTGGTGTGTCTTGCGTTTTGGGTCGTGGTGCTGTTGGCTCGAAATATCGTTGACCACCGCAATTTGGTCGAAAAGGATAAACAGCTCGGCATTATCAATGCCATAAGCGCCATCTACGATTCGACCTTCCTTTTGCATCTCGACACCCTCGAGATCGAGGGGATCAATATGTCGCCGGCGATAGCGAAAATATTTGCCGAGCACAGCGAGGCATATGACTTTATGGACACGGTCTGCCGGGATATCGTGAGCCCCGAAAGCCGCGAAGCGGTTGTGGGACTCGTAGATATAAGTTCGCTTCGTGAACGTATGGAGGGCGTACCGTACTTGACTGCCGAGGTGCGAGATTGTCGAGGCGCTTGGTACTCGCTACAGGTTGTCCCCCAGCATCGCGATGAGCAAGGCCGGCTGGAGTCGGTCGTCGTGGCGACGCACAACATATCGATGGTCAAGCATGCCGAGGAGCTGTCATATCAAGACAAACTGACGGGGCTTCGCAACCGCAACTATCTTGAATCGCGCGGAGATAGCCTGGTAAACGAGGACTTGCCCGTGAGCGTGATTATGTTGGACTGCAATTATCTCAAGCGGACCAACGACATCTATGGTCACGAGATGGGGGATGAACTGCTGCGACGGACGGCGTCCGTGCTGCGGCGGGTGGCTGGTGCGGATTATCTGCCGATGCGCCTTGGCGGCGACGAGTTTTTGCTGGTTTGCCCCCATACTGACAACGAGTCTGCGCTCGGGCTGGAACAGGATCTTCGTCTCGGTCTTGCCGCGGTAAGCGATGAGGTCCTGACGGTCAGCGCATCGATTGGCGTGGCGACCGTCGAGACGGCTGGAAATACGCTGGCCGATGTATATCGTGTCGCCGACCACAATATGTATCGGGAGAAGCGCACGGTCCACGCACAGGGTGCGGACTGCTAATCTTGCCCCCGCGAGTCCATGCATCGTAGGATGTTGAATCGGTGCTTGCGATAATAAGTCGGCCCAGGCGGGGATAATAGACGTCTGAAATTTCTTTCTGAGAGGGGATCTCAATGATTAGTTTTGACTACAAGCCGCAGGGTGTATGCTCTCGCAATATTCACCTCAATCTCTCTGACGATGGCAGCAAGGTGCTGGGCGTTGAGTTTACCGGCGGCTGTGACGGCAATCTCAAGGCTATCTCCAAGCTGGTCGAGGGCGCTCCTGCTGATCGCGTAATCGAGGTTCTCGCCGGTAATACCTGCGGTATGAAAAAGACCTCCTGCGCCGACCAGCTTACACGCGCTATCGAGGCCGCTCGCGCCGAGATCGCCTAATGGGTATCGCCGACCACATCAAGAATGGAATATCGCGCCGTGGCTTTGTGCTCGGCGGTGCTGCCGCGGGCGCTGCCACGGTGCTTGCCGGTTGCTCGAAAAAAACGGGCACCAGCGACGGTGCCGCCGGCGAGCCGCAGGTTATCAAGGACGATTCGAAGATTGTCTCGATCACTGATGAGTACGAAGCTGTTGATATCGATCTTGAGCCGGCGGCGTCGTGGACGCTGCCGCTGGGCACGCTGCTGTACTACTGCGATGGCGACTACGCTGCCGCGATGATGGCGCCTGCTTCTGCCCTGCATGCCAATACGCTTGGTGTGCTCAACCTGGGCGATGGCTCGCTTACCACACTTATCGAGGATCCCGTTGAGGGAACCGGTTATGCGTTTTACGACGTTCGCGCGGGTGATGGCGTGTTCGCGTGGGTCGAGATGAACTTTGCCAATGCGTCTTGGAAACTCTATGCGCAAAACCTTGCAGGCTCCTCCCTTACCGGCAACGCTGTCGAGCTCGATCGCGGTGGCGAAAATTACGATCCGCCGCTCTTCACAGCGTATGGGTCGTCGGTCATCTGGTATAAGATGCCCTCGTCCGGCGGCAGCAAGACGAGTAACGATTCGTACTGCTACCGTCAGTCGCCCAGCGAGTCCAAGCCTGAGACTATTTGGAAGTCGACGGGCCGCTTCGCATCCGCCCCGCGTGTGAGCGACGGCATCCTGACCATCTCGCCCCGCGTGCACAATGATGAGGGCGTCTATTACGGTATGACGGCGATCGACCTGACTGACGGCAACAATACGAAGCGAGCTCAGCTGGTGCTTCCTTCGTCGGTTTCGCCTTTCGAGGCCGTGTATATGGGCGACACCTTCGTGTTCTCCATTGAGGCGACGTATAACGGTGTGGGTAGCCTGGGCAATATGGGCACCTATATCGGTAACGAGGGCGGTCCATACCTCTTCCTTTCGCGTGAGCCGCTCGCGTGCGTTGCGGGAAGGAAAAATAAATACCTGGTTAAAGTCCAGGCGTCGCATTTTTTGATTGACACTTCGGCTAAGACCTACGGCTCGCTTCTGTCGCCCGACCGAGCCCTGGAGTATGGCGATTATCCAGCTACGGCGGGAAAATCGGACTCATTCCTTACGTACGCCACGGTGCGCAACAGCCAGGGTATACCAGAGACGGTCACCGCACGCCTATTCTCTCTTTAAGCTTAGAGGGGTTAAAAAGGCGCCAACAGGGGAATAAGCGCGTTGTAATTGTGAGTACCGCCCGCCGAGCTGCCGCGTCATAGTGGCATCCGGCGGGTTCAGGTGCGTTAAAATGGGCTTGTTCTTAGCTAATTGAGACAGGGGGGCCGTGTTATGGCTTCAGATGCAAAAAAGATTCTGCTGGTCGAGGATGAGAAGGCAATCCGTGACGCCGTCGCTGCCTATCTCGAGCGCGAAGGCTACTGGGTTGTGGGCGTCGGCGACGGCCAGTCCGCGATCGAGGAGTTCGAGAAGCATCAGTTTGACCTGGTCGTGCTCGACCTTATGCTCCCCAAGATCCCCGGCGAGCGCGTTTGCCGCACCATTCGCGATACCTCGGATGTCCCCATCATCATGCTGACGGCTAAGGGCGAGATCGAGGACCGTATTATCGGTCTTGAGCTCGGCGCCGACGACTATCTGATTAAGCCGTTCTCGCCGCGCGAGCTTGTCGCGCGCGTACGCGCCTTGTTCCGCCGTGCCCATCAGGCCGACGAGCCAGCCGTCGAGGTACTCGACTTCGGCGATCTGGTCATCGATATCTCGGGCCACAAGATTTTGGTCGAGGGCAAGGAAGTCGACCTGACGGCTTCCGAGTTTAAGCTGCTCACCACGCTTGCCCGTCACCCCGGTCGCGTCTACAACCGCATGGAGCTGGTCGAGAAGGTGCTCGGCTACGACTTTGAGGGCTATGAGCGCACCATCGATAGCCACGTGAAGAACCTTCGCGCCAAGCTGGGCGATGATCCCAAGAAGCCCAAGTGGCTCTACACCGTCCACGGTGTCGGCTATCGCTTCGAGGCTCCGGCCAAGACCGATAAGTCGGACGAGAAATAGGGAAATCACATATGACACCTGCGCGCTTTGAAATCGGACAAAAGCACAAGCAGGAGAGCGAGGCGGGTTCCAAGGCTAGTTGGAACACGCCTCGTTCCGATTCACGGCCAACGATGAGCTATCCCTCGCGCATGGCACTTGCTTTTGCTCTGACATCGCTCATGACGGTATTGGTGCTGGTGGGCGTGGTCTCTGTTGTGTGGGGCACGGTCTTTTCGGATTACACGCGCTCTAATATCGTCGAAATCGCAAATTCCGCTGCCGAAAAGCTTGCGACGTCGTATGAGGAAAACGGCAATTGGACTGCGGGCGAGCTACGTACGGTCGCGACATCGAGTTTGGTGTCCGACGATTTGGGTATGCAGGTCGTCAACAAGAAAGGCGTTGTCGTTTATGACGACTCATGGCCTTCGGCAAGCGCGACCGCCGATGTGCGCGAGAACGAATCGCCGTCGAGCAGCTCGAGCGGGAAAAAAGCATCGCATAGTCCGGTCTCGTCGGCTCCCACCGGCTCCGATAGCGTTGCAAACGTCGAAATCATAACGTCTTCCGGCGAGCATGTCGGACAAGTAAAGCTGTGGGCCATCGGCTCCGATGCCTTGCTCACCAAGGCAGATTCTGCGTTTAGGGAGAAGACCTTTAACGCCATGGCCCTTGCTGCGGTTGTTGCAGTTTGCATTTCGGTCGTTATCGGATCACTCGTGTCGCGCATGCTCACCAAGCCGATTCACCGTATTACCAGCACGGCCAAGCAAATTCGCGATGGCGATCTGTCTGCTCGTACGGGCTTGCGCGGCGATGACGAGATTGATCAGCTGGGTGAGACCTTCGATGAGATGGCCACTTCGCTCGAGAAGGATATGAAACACGAGAAACGTTTGACCTCGGACGTGGCTCACGAACTTCGTACTCCGCTTATGGCCATGCTCGCAACGGTCGAGGCCATGCAGGATGGCGTATATCCTACCGACGATGAGCACTTGGAGACTGTTGCTTCCGAGACGCGTCGCCTGGCTCGTCTGGTGCAGCAGATGCTCGACCTGTCGCGCATGGAAAACAGCACGGCTCCGCTCAACCTTGAGCCGGTGGACATGGTTCCTTTCGTGCGTTCCATCGTCAATGCCCAGGAGCGCCTGTTTGTCGACCGCGATCTGCGCTTGCGCTTTGCTGACGAGACCCAAGGTCACGACGATGTCGTCGAAGCCGATCCCGACATGATCACACAATGCGTCATCAATCTCATGAGCAACGCCATGCGCTACACCCCCGAGGGCGGTTGGGTCGTGGTGTCGGTGCTCAGTGACCGCAAACACGTCAGCGTCGCCGTTTCTGATACCGGCATCGGTATTGCCAAGGATGACTTGTCGCGCATCTTCGGCCGTTTTTGGCGCGCCGATGCCAGCCGTGCCCGTGAGGCGGGCGGTCTGGGCGTGGGCCTCGCCGTGACTAAACAGATCGTCGAGCGACATCATGGCTACATTTCCGTGGAGTCGGAGCTTGGAAAGGGTACGACTTTTACGATTCATCTGCCTCGCGAGCACACGGCGGACGCGGCATCTACTACAATGGAGCACTAGCTTTTCGCTATTCGGTGAAGGAGGGGTTTCATCCCTGCCGCTCCGAGTTTGCGAAAACGTGCGGGAAAGAACCCGCATTACTGTCGTATTTTGGTAAGGAGTGACTCACGTGACAACGATGGAGCGTCGTCCGGATTCCCGTGGCAAGGTTCGTGATATCTACGATGCCGGTGAAAACCTGCTGATGGTCGCCACCGACCGCATTTCTGCGTTCGACTTCATTCTTCCCGACGAGATTCCGTTTAAGGGAGAGGTGCTCAACCGCATCTCGGCATTCTGGTTTGATAAGTTTGCCGACATCGTCCCCAACCATCTCGTTTCCATCGACCCGGCGGATTTCCCCGAGGAGTTTGCTGAGTATCGTGACTACCTCGCTGGCCGCGCCATGCTGGTTAAAAAGGCCCAAACGATTCCTATCGAGTGCATCGTCCGCGGCTATCTGACCGGTTCGGGCAAGAAGACCTACGACGAGAACGGCACCGTCTGCGGCATCCAGCTGCCTGAGGGCCTGACCGAGGCTTCCAAGCTTCCCGAGCCGCTGTTCACGCCGTCCACGAAGGCCGAGATTGGTGACCACGACGAGAACATCTCGTTCGAGCGTTGCTGCGAGATCGTGGGCGAGGATATCGCCACGCAGATTCGTGACCTTTCCCTCAAGATCTACAAGGCCGCTGCCGAGTACGCCGCGACCCGTGGCATCATCATTGCCGACACCAAGTTCGAGTTTGGTGTCATCGATGGCAAGGTCACGCTGATCGACGAGTGCCTCACGCCCGATTCCAGCCGTTTCTGGCCTGCTGCCAGCTACGAGGAGGGCAAGATCCAGCCCAGCTACGACAAACAATTCGTCCGCAATTGGCTCAAGGCCAACTGGGATATGACGGGGGAGACCCCGCACCTGCCCGCCGAGGTCATCGATGGCACGTCCGAGCGCTATCGCGAGGCCTTCCAGATCATCACGGGCTCCCAGTTCACAAGCATGAAGGAGAACGCATAAGTGAGTACCCGTAGCGCCACGAACAAGCGCACGCAATCCCACGAGGTTACCGGGGTTGCGCGCAAGTCCGCCGCATCTGCTAAGCCTGCCCGTCAGGCAGCGAGCTCTGTCCGCGTCGTGCCGGCTTCGTCTAAGGCACGCCGCAAAGAGCTCGAGAAGGGCGAGAACCTCGAGGGCCTCTCTAAAGAGGAGAAGCGCGCCCGCAAGGCTAAGCAGCGCGCCAAGGAGGACCGCATCTACACGGTGTCGAATATCCTCCTCAAGCAGGACGAGGACTACACCAAGCGCCGTCGCATCTGGTGGATTGTGCTCGCCATTGGCATGGTACTCGTCGTGGCAATTTGGGCTTCGCTCTACTTCGCTCCCGGCGGCACGGTGTCCAGTCCCGTCCAGATGGTCGGCATTGTTTTGTCCTATGTCATCATCTTAGGTGACTTTATCTACGACTTCGCTCGTATTCGTCCCTTGCGCAACATGTACCGCGCGCAGGCCGAGGGCATGTCCGAGAACAAGCTCAACGCTCTTATCGAGCGCGCAGCTGCCGAGGAGGACAAGAAGGACTCCAAGAAGAAGTAGCGTTTGCATACATACTTATCGCTAAGATATAAGGCGCGTCGTTTTTGCGGCGCGCCTTTTTACTGTTCTATAGATAGATGGAGTGGCACATGATTCGAGCTGCCCTGACGGTCGAAGAGGCTCTGGAGGGCATGAAGTCCCTGGAGCCCAAGATTAAAAACTATGCGCGTCTCGTTGTCCGCAAAGGTGTAAACGTTAAGCCCGGCCAGGAGGTCGTCGTTCAGTCTCCCGTCGAGTGCGCGTCATTTGCGCGCGTGGTGGTTGCCGAGGCTTATGACGCTGGTGCTGGCCACGTGACGGTCATTTGGGCCGATGATGCTGTGACAAGGCTTACGTACGAGCATGTCGAGAAAAGCTATTTTGAGCAGACACCCGAGTGGAAGCGCATGCAGCTGGATTCCTTGGCCCAGGATGGTGCCTGCTTTGTCTTTATTGAGGGTGCGGATCCTGCGGCCCTCAAGGGCATCGATCCCGCTAAGCCCGCTGCAGCTTCTAAGGCAAGGAACACGCAGTGCAAAGTTTTCCGCCGTGGACTGGACTACAACATCAATCCGTGGTGCATCGCCGGCGCTCCGGTCGTGGCTTGGGCGCGCGAGGTGTTCCCAGGAGACGCCGATGAGGTTGCAATCTATAAGCTGTGGAATGCGATTCTGCACACCGCGCGCGCCGATGGCCAGGACCCAGAGAGCGACTGGGAACTCCATGACGCCGCATTCGAAAAGAACCTGCGTTTCCTGAACGACAATCGTTTCGACTACCTGCATTACACCGCGGCAAATGGAACCGATCTGACGATTGGCATGACGAAAGGTCACGAGTGGGCCGGCGGCAAGGGCAAGACGCCCGAAGGGCATCCCTTCTTCCCCAACATTCCCACCGAGGAAGTCTTCACTTCGCCCGATCGCATGCGCGCCGACGGTATCGTGTACTCGGCCATGCCGCTCATCCACCACGGCAATAAAGTCGACGATTTTTGGATTAAGTTCGAGGGCGGCCGCGTGGTGGACTACGACGCCCGCGTGGGCAAGGCAACGCTCGCAAGTATCATCGAGACTGACGAGGGCGCTGCTCACCTGGGAGAGGTCGCGCTCATTTCCAAGAACACGCCGATCCGCGAAAGTGGTGTTCTGTTCTACGATACGCTCTATGACGAGAACGCTAGCTGCCATCTCGCGCTAGGTGTCGGTTTCCCCGAATGCATCGAGGGTGGGTATGACATGTCCAAGGAGGAGCTCCTGGTGCATGGCGTTAACGTCTCGAGCACGCACGTCGATTTTATGATCGGCACGGACGACATCGATATTACGGGCATTACGCCTGATGGACGTGAAGTTGTGATTTTCCAGAACGGCCAATGGAGTTGGGAATAGTCCCAGACCGTGGTACAATGCCACCCGCGGGCCGTTAGCTCAGCTGGCAGAGCAGGGGACTTTTAATCCCAAGGTCCAGGGTTCGAACCCCTGACGGCCCACCATAGAATAGAAAAGCGACTGGCGGATGCCGGCCGCTTTTTTGTTACCGCGGCACGGGTTCGAACCCGAAAGGGCGCGGAGCTGAGTAAACGCGTGAGCGTTTGCCAGCGCAGCGCGCAAGGCGCGAAAGCGCCGCAGCGGCCGCCTGCGAAGCAGGCTGAACCCCTGACGGCCCACCCAAAGATTGTTGAGACGGTCAACTTCGGTTGGCCGTCTTTTTTGTTGCCGGTGCACGGGTTCGAACCCGTATCTATCTATATATAAGAACGCTTGGCGAACAAAACCCGCCTTTTACCGATGGGTAACAAATAGCTGATGCCTTTGGAGTAAAGTAGCGCTCCAGAGATGACCGATGTCTCAATACTCATAAAACAGCTGGTCATCGCCAATATCAGAAGCCAATGCTTCAGTTTTAACCTCAGTGACGCGACTGAGGGATCTATTCATTTGTGAACAAAATATGGAGTGCGCGATTCCCGCCCACGGGGGCCCTCCGGTCTGGCAATATATCTCCTTGCCGCGCGGCCCGGTGGAACCGGATGAGCCGCAAAGCGTGCACCTTGAGAACCGGATACTGCGAGGATGGACACTAACTTCAGTGTCGCATCCGGGCAGACATCGAACCATTTGAAATGGTCTAACTTGGA
>CAUHCN010000020.1 GCA_959604825.1 uncultured Collinsella sp.
CGTACGTCCCGTCGGCGAGGTCGCCCGCGTGCTGGGATGCGAGCTCGTCGGCGCGTTGAGCTTTAACTGATTCCGCAACGACAGAACCGTAGGAATAATTCATATCAACGTAGCCGTTAACACCCGGAACAAGACCATCGCTAGCATATTGCCAAATACTGTAGTTGCCGGTGTAATCGCACTGATAGTTATACTGCGCAATCCAATGGTCCCATGCGGATGATTTAAACACCTGATCAGTCAAGACGTTGTTAAACCAATCCAGATTCGCGTAAATACCAACCGAATAACCAGCTTGAGTAATACGGTTGCAAAAAATTGAGGCCCTGGATGCAATTCCAGCCTGTCGACCATCAGCGATAATAGAATTATCTTCAAGATCGTAATAAACGGGAAGCTGCGGCGTATGTCCCGCCAAATTTTCGATCACAAACGAAGCTTCATCTGCCGCCTGTGAGTCATCCCACGCATATGAATATAAGTAAACGCCGTAAGGAATTCCTAGACGTTCACACTCAGAGATATTCCGTTGAAATTGATAGTCAAGTCGGCCGTCGAAAGATGGAGCGCCGAAGCCAATTCGAAGAACGGCAAAATCGATACCAGAAGCCCTAACAGCTTCCCAATCAACTTTTTTTTGATGTTCGCTAACATCAATTCCCTCAGCAGTCGCCCCAGTTGGCAAATCCGTTATCGATAATGTCGAGATACCTTCGTCTTCAGATGCGTTAAGCGAAGAAACGATTTCGCCGTTTTCGTATCTCCACGAGTTTTCAACTAACGATCGCGGCGTTTCACCGTAGCAAGGGTGCGCGAACGCAAGCCCAAATAGCAGTAAAGAAAGTCCAAATAGTATTTGTCTTTTTATTTGATGCATGCACATACCCTTCGAACGAAAAACGTTGCAATCATATCAAATTGAGAGAGTTGCGACTTGTTATATAAAACTTCTCATCATGTCAAATGCTAGGACACCGACCTAAACCCGGCCAATCGAGGGTTAACCTAAAGTGGAAATAACACTTTTAAATAGACAGGTACGGCAAAACAATAATTAAATGCATTTCAAATCTGACAGATTATCCTGAAGTAATTCAAACCGCCCATTTTCATACTTGCGGACAACGCAGCCTCTTCCGCTTAAATCCACGTCGTCGCCGACACGTAGAACCACATTTCCCAGGTCGGCACTAATTAACTCATCTTTACCAAAGCCACGAATCAATCGTTCAAGATAACAGCGGACCAGCTCTTCGACTTTACCGCAAGAACTCGCTTGCTCGAAACCATCGAGCATCACATTTGCAACATCAACGGGATAACTAATTAAATACGTGCTCGATTGTTCCCGAAAGCCATGAAGTAGCCCTAGGGAAGGAAGGATGTGGTCGAGCATGCGAATTAGTTCTGGACATTCGGAATAATAAGAAAAGTCAGAATTACTTTGAATTGAGTCTCCGAGAGCAAATCCATTAACACATGTGTCCGTAGTACTATTTGCACCAAGAAGTCTTTTCGTAAGATTCGCTTCGAAATGACTGCGACTTGAGACCAAATTAATCCCTCTGCCATCAAGAAAAGGAACAATGGCCTTATCAGTCATCTTAAAAGTAATCCCATAATTTCGCAAAAACGTTGACATCGCATTATCCGTCGTAAGCAACCGTCTTAGATTGAAACTTGAATAATTCCCATCGTCAAATTTCAAACGTCGACATATATGATGGATAAATACGTAAACGCAACAATCCGAACTGAGAATTCTATCCCGCAATCTAACAAGAAGCGAATCGCAGTCGGACAATAAAGCGTTATTTAATTCAAGTCTTCCCATACCGGCGATTTCTGCAAGCGACCGGGAAAGAGCTTGGCGATCATCGCTTCTTATAATCATTAACAACCACCACACGAACAACAAATCAAATCACTGACGGCTATAGCAAATCATACATGCGAAGAATAGATCAGAAATAGCAGTGAGGGCGCTAGCTTCGTTTAAGTTCGGTCTCCGTTGCACCAGTTGACAACAGGCGGCTACTAAACAATGTTTCAATGCCCCCGCATAAGGTTCCGCAAAGGCCACCCGATGGACGGCGTGATCGTTTGAGTACCGGAAGGCGGAGACACACGAGACCATGAAATCGCCCCGACAAAAAATGTCCCAATGTTTCGCTTGCATCAGAGGCGTCTGGGGCTTCATCGACAGAGTAACCTGGCTAACGCATTCAAGAAAAGTAGAGCGTGGTCTTCATGAATCAAACACCAGTAAGCAACGCTCGCACGTATCTTTGAATCTTCTAATGAGCAAGAAGACAGGGATCTATGAGAGATTTAATAGTTCTTGGAAGCTGGGAATCATCGAAATCACCATCTTTATTCAAGAGAGAATCATATAGCTTCTTATCGTTCTGTCGCGAAAAGATATGAGTGACCAGATTGTCGCCGGAATTATAGTCCCCGGCGCGGACTCACCTTATCTCCCCGGTGCGGGCTCGATATCCTCTCGGATATCTAATCGTCTTGGACTTTTTACCTGCCCAAGCAAAGTACAGCTTTTACGTGCCGCCTCACGGAGCTTAACTCAAGATTATTATCTAAAGCTCAAGCCACTAAAGCAAGCTACGCACGGGCGTGGTCAAATTAAATTCAAACCTGAGTCATCAATCGCATCTACCGTGGGCCGATAACGCCCGCCTCATGTGCTGCGATATAATCAATCTCACTAAATGCCAAATCAGCAAGCCGAAGGAGCCAACGTGCTAACAATTCACTATGGTGATATGGAAAATGTTATCTACAACACGTCGGTTTACTTCGATAACGTCTATTCGCCCCAGTGGTTTCAAGACTCTTTTGCTCAAAGGATCATTAAATCCATCGACAAAGGCACCGTGGTAGGCCCCAATGCAATCGATACCAAGATTCTAGGCATCATTCCCCCCGAGAAACTATCCAGCGGCACCAAAACACTGCTGCTTATGTACTTTATGCCGGAGAACGTATATAACGCCTCAAACTGTGGTGACAATTGTGCTTATTGGATTCTGCGAATCGCCGCGCAAAAAGACCTGACGATCAACCTCTACCACATAATGGATTTTGGGAACGGCAAATTCACGGCTGTCATTGCGAACACAGGCGATGTCGTTCACACGATGTTTGACCTTGTCCCCATAGCTGGAAAATGCCTAAGGGAGAACTCCTGATGCGCGGATCATACAAGGTAATTATTCAAAATAACCGGGTTCAGTTTAAACTGACCATCAATAGAAATCTGACCATCATCCAAGGTAACAGTGCTACAGGCAAGACAACTCTGCTTGATATGGTGGCAGCTCACGAAGAGCTTGGGGCACAAAGCGGCGTAACAGTAAGTTGCAAAGTGCCCTGTAAAACAATATCTGGAAAATATTGGCGCAGAGATCTCCAAGAGATTTCCAGCAGTATTGTTTTTATTGATGAGGGCAATATTTTTGTTCGATCAAGAGAATTTGCCCATGAAGCAAAACGTAGCTCAAACTACTACGTAATCGTCGCCAGAGAGTCACTGCGCCAACTGCCCTATAGCGTTGATGAAATCTACGGTCTTAAGAACACCAACCGAACCACAACGAAGTATCCCGTTTACTCTCGTGTCTACACCTCTACATATCGTATTTACGGTGATACTGATTTTAGAGGCGAGAGGCCCGAGCTTGTCATCGTCGAGGACACAAATTCGGGCTACGAATTCTTCAGTTTGCTATGCAAAAAAAGCAGCATTAAGTGCATCAGCGCGGGAGGCAAATCAAATATTTGCAACTGCATTATGGACGCACCGGAAAACGACATCCTCGTGATTGCCGACGGTGCCGCCTTTGGACCAGAAATTGCGGAAGCAGCTGCTCTATCGCGCCGAAAGAACATCAAGCTATTCCTACCGGAATCGTTTGAATGGCTCGTGTTGAAGTCGGGATTATTCAACAGCAAACACATTAAGGACATGCTGCTTAACCCGGCTGAACATATCGAAAGCTCAAAATTCTTTAGCTGGGAGAAGTTCTTTACTGCAGAACTCATCGAATGCTCACGAGACACACGTTTTCGATATGACAAGAGCTGCTTGAACGAGGAGTACTTGAACCCCACCGCTCTTGCAGCTCTTGAGGATACTTTGCCGGAACTTGGCATTACTTCGCACTAAAACGAGAAGTACTCACTGTCGGAGGATAGGTTTGGTCCGAGCCACGGGTCGCCATCGAGGAAGAACTCAGGCCAGCGTTGCATGAACAGCGCTTGCTCACGTTTCCAACGGCGCAGCTTTTCCTCGTTGGCCTCTTCCCTGCCGCGCGAGGTGAACTCGTAGTGGTACAGCTCGGCATAGGGCGCAAAGATGGTGCGGTAGCCCACCTCCCACACGCGCAGGCAAAAGTCTGCGTCGTTAAAACCGACGGCGAATTCCTCGTTGTAGCCGCCGACCTGCTCAAATACGTCGCGTCGGACCATCTGGCAGGCACCCGTTACGGCGCTAAAGTTACCCGGACGTACGGCGCGGGCAAGATAGCCCTCGCGCTTTGCCGAGAAATCCTGGTTGGCATGGGCAAGTGCGCCACGCACACCAACCAATATGCCAGCGTGTTGCACCAGATGATCGGCAAAATAGAGTTTGGCGCCCACCACGCCCGCATCGGGACGTTGCAGATAGCCCATCATCTCCTCGATAAAATCGGGGCTTATGACCTCGGTATCGTTGTTGAGCAGCAGCAGGTAATCACCTTTGGCATGCTCCACGCCAAAGTTAATGATCTGGGAGTAATTGAACTCGCCCGGCCAGTACACAACGCGCGCGCTACCTTTGCCCTCAGATGCCGCGACCACGCGCTCCGGCAGGGTTTCGTAATACGCAAACGTCTCCGGGGCTTCGCTGTTGTTCTCCACCAAGACGATCTCGTAGTTGGCATACGTGGCCTTCTGGGCGATCGACATCGCACAAGCATCGAGCGTCTCAACATGGTCCTTGGTGGGAATCACAATGCTCACCAGTGGCGCAGACTCCGGCAGCGCATAGCGCATGCGGTAGACAAACGGCGTCTCGGTCTCCTCGACCGTTCCGTGAACGCCCAGCGAGTCAAAGTGGCGCTGCAGAGCCAGGCGCCCGGCCTCGATGGCATACGGTTTGCTGTCGGCGGATCCGTCGGCGGTCGATCCCGGATGAACGCGCCAGTGATACAGCACGTGCGCAACATGCTCAAACCGCGCGTCCGCCGAAAGGCAGCGAAGCGTCAAGTCGTAGTCCTGGGCACCCGCAACGTCTTCCGGGGACGTGCCAATACGATCGATTAGCGCCTTCTCCACCATCAGGAAATGCGTCACGCAGTTATGGCTATAGAGCAGATCGACGTTGAGCTGCGTCTTAAAGACAGGCTGACCCCACTCCCCCGTTTTCTGGAACATGTCCTCGTCGCAGAACAGGACCTGGGGGCGCTCGCCCTCAGCCGCCTTATTCAGCGCGGAAACATACTGGAATAACGCGTCCGGCTCCAGAATGTCATCATGGTCCAAGAACGCGATGTAGTCGCCCGTCGCTTGCTCGATACCTGCGTTGGTGTTGACCACAATGCCGCCGTTGCCGGGAAGCTCGATGCGACGGATGCGCTCGTCATTGGCGGCAGCCGCAAGATTGGCCACCGCATCCCATTCGGGCGAGGCGTCCATAAGCAGCAATTCCCAGTTGTCATAGCTCTGGGCTAGCACCGAGTCCAGCAGCTCGCGCAGGTAAACCCGATCAGTCTTGTAGCACGGCACCACAATGCTCACGAGCGGCCTATAGGCAAAGGCCGCCGAAGCAACACGCTGGCACGCCAGATCGCCCGGCTTTGCGCGATGCTGCTCAAACCAACGTCGATAAGCTGCGTCGTCAGCGCGTGCATCCTTCATGCGGTTCCAGCTGTCGTCGACCATGCCGTTGTACAGGCGACCATCCATGGCGCAAAACCCGCTCTGGATCTGCTCCGTGGGATCGCTCACAATCGCGATAAAATCTCGTATATCCTGAGGCATCTCAACGCTCAGATACGTTTTATTGACGCGGCAACCGTTGCACTGCGGCACATCGACCTGCGACTCAAACACATGCACGGTAGCATCGATGGCATTCATATGCGTATCGAAGATCTGGAGCTCAGGTGCGCACTGGGGTTCTCCCGCCCAGGTAACCTCATAGCGCCACACCGCGCCGGCGTCTGCCGGTAAATAGCGAATGGTATCGATCTCGTAGCGACCGCAGCATTCGCCACGCTGCGCATCGCGGATAAGCGCGCACAGCGCAGGCTTTGCTTTGTAGTTAACCTTGGATTCCAGCTTGGCCACGCGGCTATCGAGGCGAATAGAGCCCAACCTTTTGCCACCGGATGCAAAAACGACATCCATCGACGAGCCATCCAAAAACGGAAGCACCAAGACGGCGAGCTCGCGCTCGTAATCGGAAACGGAAGGGCAAAGCGCCAGCACACGGCCATGATCAACTGGGAGCACCAGCGACGGCACACAAGAACCGCTCGTCGTCGCATGGGCAAACGCTTGAGAACCCTCCCGCTCAATAAGCGCGGCGACATCCTGACCGGCAAAACGAAGCAGCACAAACAGACGACCCTGACTGCGGCAAAGCGCCAAACGCTTGATACTCATCTACACTTCTCGCTTTCCCAGGGCGTTCGCTGCCATGCGTTTGCAGGCACCCAGGCGCCCAAACCTCAAGACGTCGTAATCGAACATGAGCTTTTTACATGCACGGGCATTGGGGGCCTTGCTGGTAAGCGCCGCACGCACCATAGCAGCAACAGAAGGAGCGCATTGTGCGAGCGCATCATCGCTGCCCACGGCAGAACTGGCAAGTGCCGTGGCAACGGCAGCAAACACCTTGCCGCAGTCCGAACCCAGCAACCTGAGCGCATCGTACAGCACCAGATCGCAGAGGAAGTACGCCAGGTCATCGGCATGTTGAGCATCGAGACCGTCGCGCTGCCAGTCAGCCAGCACCGCGGAGTAAATCTTCACGTGCTCCAGCAGGCGCGTCTCGTCGTCATAGCGCATGGTGTCCATGAGCGAACCCTTGCGCGCCACGCGGTAGTCATACAGCTTGTTCGAGATAAGCGCGGTCTTATGCGAACGACCGTACACGGCAAAATCGAAGACCTGGTCCTCGCCATACTTAACGGTTTCGTCGAACACGATCCCGTTGTCCAGCAAAAACTCACGCTTGCAGGCGGTGCGCCATGCAAAGGGGCGAGACGCTTCCTTAAACAGCAGGTCAGAGCTATAGCCCACAAACGACACATCACGCGGGCTCAGCACATAGTTAAGCCACGGATACCCCGCCTCCAGCGGATACGGGTTCGCGCCAAAGGTCAAAACGTCGCAGTCCTCGCGCTCAAAGGCATCGACGATCACACGGCATGCATCGGGCGTAAAGCGGTCGTCGGAATCCAAGAACGCGACGATAGGCGCCGTGGACGCAGCGATGCCGGCATTACGTGCACTCGACAGGCCACCGTTCTCCTTATCGACCAGGGTAAAGCGCGCGTCCTTTTCGCAATAGGCAGCCGCAATATCGCGCGAACCATCCGGCGAGCCATCGTTGACCAGCACGCCCTCCCAATCGGGCATGTCCTGCGCAAGCAGCGAGTCCAGGCACCAGGCCAGGCACTCCTCCACTTTATAGATGGGAACGACAACGGAAATCTTGGGGGTAACCATAATCACTCGCTCCTACAGTGCGGCCGGAACGTCATCAGGGTGCGGGTTGTCGCCGTAGGTGCGCTGATACGTCAGCACGCGCCAGACCAGCGGCAGGCCGCCAATCTTAAAGTAGTGCTTAAACGTATTGAGCTTGCCGGGCTTCTTAAAGTCAAAGCGCGAATCGATATAGGCGCGGGGCGACTTGACCATCAGGCGCAAGTCGGTCCCGCCACGCGGATCAAACAGCGACAGGTCAAAGCGACCGGCATCCCAATCGGCCTTGAGATCGGACGAGGCTTTCTTCCAAAACTGCTCACGCAATTCATCGACCAGACGCTCATCATTCCAACGATACGTATCGACCTTCATGCGCATTAAAATGCCCTGGAGCTGAGCCTTAAGCTCGGGACGCTCGTCCAAAAAACGTTGCATCTCGGCATATTCGTCGCACACGCAAAACACTTTGTTGGGCGAATTAACAGAGCTCTTCTCGTTATCCTGGCGATAGCACAAAATGGGGTCCGCAATAAACGCGGCGCGCTCGGCGCAAGCCCAAACCTTAAAGTTAAAGCCTGCGTCCTGATACGAGGCACCCGGCGTGGGAAGGAACCGAATCTGATTGTCGTTGAGGAACTCGCGCCGATAGATAGCCGACCAAATGGAAGGTTTGCGGTAGAAGATGCCCGGGCGATCGACAGGGCGATACGCCGCGCCCGTCATGTGCTCGTCAATAATCCCAAACAGCTCACGGCGCTCGCTGGGCGTGGACCAATACAGGTAAAAGTCGCCCTTCACCACATCGGCATGCTCAGCATCGGCCTTGGCGACCAGCTTTTGGAGCGAATCCTCAAACATAAAGTCGTCGGACTCAAGGATGCCCACGTACTCGCCGCGCGCCATCTCCAGGCCGCGGTTCATCGAGTCGCCGTAGCCGCTGTTGGCCTTGTCGATCATCTTGACACGGGAGTCGCGCTCCATGTACTCGCGGATGATATCTGGCGAACTATCGGTGGAGCCGTCGTTGATACAGATAATCTCGATGTCCTTGAGCGTCTGCGCAACGGCGGAATCGAGGCACTCGCGCAGGTAGCGTTCGACATTGCAGATGGGGACAAGCAGCGAAACTTTAGGGGTATCAGAGTTCTGCAAGAGAACCTCCTGTTGAATAGCGTGTAACAGGGTTATTTTAGCAGCCGAGTTGCGGCGGGCGGCAGCGCTTGGAATTAGATAAAGTGCTCCAAGCAGGCTTTGAGACCGCGAGTCGAAAGATAGAACAGCGTGGCGTCTGCCATCGTAACGCCCGAGGTCGCCGCAACGAGCTTGCGGGCAACACGGCGAACGGCGCCCTTAGCAGGCATATCCGCCCACTCCGTTCCCAAAAACGTCGTGAGGTCCATGTTGACGCGAGCCGCCACGCGATGGAAGTCATCGGCATCCAAGCGCGCCAGGTCGAACACAATGAGGTCTAAAAACCAAGTTATCAGCTCGCCGGGACACAGGTCCAAAAGACCGTAGGCCGCCCAGTCCTCCAAGACCTCCTCGAGCATCCTCATGTGGGTGTCAAGCTTTTTGGCGCGAGCCTCGGCACTGTTGAACTCGTGCGTCGCCGATTCGCTCTCCATCACGTAGTGGTAGAACTTGTCCGGCATGACGACGGTCTTGCGGGCAAGCGCATAAGCCGCAAATTGGAAGACGACGTCCTCGCCCAAAGCCAAACCGGGGGCGAAGCGAATGCCTTCGCGATTGAGCAGCTCGCGCGAAAAAGCCGCACGACAGGCATAGGGCTGCGCATTCGAATGGAACAGCAGTTGGGGATCAAGGGCGCCGAAGGTACCGGCTTTGGGGCTCATGAGTTGCTGGACGCGTTTGGGGGCAGCATCGGCAGGTTCACAGACGCCGCCAAAAACGGCGGCCTCGGCATCTGCAGACTCCATGGCATGCAGCACGCGCTCGACCGTCTGGGCATCGATGCAATCGTCGGCGTCCACAAAAAAGACGGTCTCGCCCTCGGCGGCATCGATACCGGCATTTCGAGCACACGAGACGCCCGCGTTTTCCTGGTCAATCACCAGCACGCGATCGTCGGCCTGCGCGATCTGGCGCAACACGTTCAACGAATCATCAGTCGAACCGTCGTTGACGCAGACAACCTGAATCGAGCGCTCGGACTGGGCCAACAACGAATCGAGGCATCGCTGAATGGAGCGCACGGAGTTGTAAACGGGGACGACAATGGTAGCTTTAGGACACGAGGCCTCTCCCATGCCGACCTACCCCCTCAGCGATTCGATGAGGAAGGCGGCGACCACGCCAGGGCCTCCAACCGAGGCGTAATACTTAGCGCGCCCCAAGGCACCATCCGTCGCAAAACTCGGATGCTCGTCAACCCAGCCCTCAGGATCTTTGAGGATGGCAGCGAGATTCGCGCGCTTCCACGGCTTGAGGTCGTCAAGCGAAAACTCCCCCGCGTCCAAGGCCGCCTGAAATTCCTTAGCCATCTGAACCAGGAACTCCTTATAGAACTTAGGCGCCAGGCGCACGTAGTTCCACATGTACGAATCGTACTTAATGAGCTGATTGAACTTGAGCATACGCTCGACGTCATCGCTTGTGTGATTGCGAGCATAATCCTCTCGAATCCAACGCTCAATCTCGGCATACTCGGTATTGACGCAAAAGACCTTAGCCGAAGAATTGACCGAGGAATTCTCGTTGTCCTGGCGATACGACAACACGGCATCATGCAGATAAACAGCTTTATCGGCACACGCGATCACCTTAAAGGCAAATGACGTGTCCTGAAAGGATGCCCCCGGAGTCGGCAGGAACTTGATACCGTTGTGCTCAAGAAAATCGCGACGGTACACGGCCGACCAAATCGACGGCTTTTGCTTAAAGAACTGCGTCGTATCGCTCGGGTTCACCGGCTTGCCGCAATCCTGAGGTCTAAACATCTCGTGTAGCGAACGGCGCTCCTCGGGCTTAGACCAGTAGAAATCAAAGTTCGCCTTTGCAAAGTCGGCATTATTGGTATCGGCGGCCGAGACAAGCTTTTCGAGTGCGTCGGGCGCCATAAAGTCATCGGACTCCAAGATGCCAACGTACTTGCCACGCGCCATCTCCAGGCCGTGGTTCATCGAGTCGCCGTAGCCGCTGTTGGCCTTGTCGATCATCTTGACGCGCCCATCGCGCTCCATATACTCGCGGATAATCACCGGCGAGTTGTCGGTCGACCCGTCGTTAATGCAGATGATCTCAATATCCTTGAGCGTCTGTGCCAGGGCGGAATCGAGACACTCGCGCAGGTAGCGCTGAACATTGTAAATGGGAATAAGCAGCGACAGAACAGGGCTGCCAGAGACGTTAGTAGACAAATGTGCTCCTTAGGAAATACCTGTCGTTTCATGGTATCAAAGGGTCAGCGCGCCAGCGGACGTTTATATAATCTATGGAGCCTCTTGCGGGCAAAGTAGCCGCACGTCATGCGGCGGGCCCGTGGCAGGTTCCTGCGTTTTATTCAAAGCTTGCCGTCAAGGTGCGCCGAGCCTTTACAATAGGACAGTCCCAAGGACGTATTCGATAGCTTCCGCGCAGCGCTCGCGCGCCGCGCGTGAAAGGATATATTGCCCCATGCCTTCAACCCTTCCCGCCCCCATCGATAAGCTCGCCATTGTCGTCGTTACGTACAAGCGCCAGGAACTCCTGGCCAACTTGTTCGACTCCATGACCGAGCTCACGGCAACGCCCTGGCGCATCGTGATTGTCGATAACGAGAATTCGCGCGAGACCGAGGCCATGTGCACCGCATTTAACGAGCGCCTCGCCAACCTGTGGGGTATCGACACCGAGCAGCCCGACGCGCAGGGCGGCACCGACCGCGTCATCTACGCCCCGCAGCTCGAAAACGGCGGCGGTGCGGGCGGCTTCTCCGCCGGCACTAAATGCGCATACGACCTGGGCGCCCAGTGGTTCTGGGTCATGGACGACGACGTGCTCGTCATCCCCGAAGGCATCGAGCGTCTTGCCAAGTGGACCGACCGCTACGACGTTATCCAGGGATCGCGCCTGGACTTTGACGGCGGCGCTTTCTTTTGGCAGTACCAGCTCATCCTTTCGCTCGGCATCCCTAACCCCATCGCCAAGTGGGACTTGGGGCCCGAGGGCTACCGCAACATGAACCAACTGTGCTTTGAGGGCGGCATGTTCTCGCGCCGCGTGGTCGACAAGATTGGCCTGCCCGACGCGCGCTTCTTTATCTACGGCGACGATGCCTGCTACGGCTACGTGGCCAGCCAGCACTTCCCCGCCGCCGTGGTTGCCGACGTGGTGCTCAAGCGCGCCCGCGCCGTCTCCAACTGGGATATCGCCGGCAAACGACAGCTCAACTCCACGAGCGACACCAACCGCTACTACATCATGCGCAACCGAGGCTTCCTCGCTCGCTATATGCAGATCTACGGTGACTACCACCCCATGCTGTTCCGTCTGGGCAATGCCGCGACCTTCTGCAAGGAGTTCATTCGTCTGGCAGCAGTCGACAAATGCTTTAAGACCGGCATTCCGGCGCTGCGCCGCGGCATGAAGGACGCCCGCAAGATCGTTAAGGATCCCAACTGGAAGCCCATGCCGCCCCTGAAGGACGCCGAGTAACGGAAGCCGGAAACACCTCAGCGCTTAAAGCCGCTGGCACACCGTAGCCACATGCTGCCCATCAAAACCGAACCCCCAGCGCATGCGACCCACGCCGGGGCGCGGTACACGGATTTCGTCGATGCCGCCGCGCTCTATGTCGAGTAGCGACTGCACGGCCAGCAATTCCAACCCCAGCGCATCCACATCGGGGTCATACATCATATTGATCGTTATAAGCGGGCGCTCGTCCAGCATGCCGATCGTGTCAGCTACGTCGAACACAGCGCCCGTAGGAAAAACCTGGATGTCCCAGCGACCCGCGCCACACTTTCGCCTCGAAGCAGGATTGGCATAGCCCGGCAAGCCAAAGCAGAGCCCCTGCAAGAGCAGATGATATGGCAGCGGCTTATCTGGGTCGGTCTCACCGATTCCCGCATCCCCCAGGATGCGGCTTAACGCCCGCCTCACGGTGTCCTCGTTCCCATGGCACAGCCCGTCGCGAAACGCATCGACGTCTCGAATGTCTTCGGCAGCGCACTCAAACCACTCAACAATCACTAGACGCAAGGCCTGGCGAAGCTCGTTATTGGGCAACCGCAAGGCACGGAAGCGATTGCCATGTTCTGGCTCCTCAGTCATATCTGTCGTCAGGAAACCTGACAGATACAGCGCCGTCCACAGACCATCGTCAGGCGAGACATCTGGCTCTGCAGTGCCCAAACAAAGCGGGACCTCAGCGCACCCATGGGCCTCGAGTAAATCGAACAAGACCGAAAGACGCTCGAGATTCCACCCGGCAACTACCCTACTCAGGCAATCGGCATATCCATACAGATCGGCACGCACGGGCGCCGTGCAGCCTCGGTCCAGAAAACCGATCACGCGCGCCGGACTCGAGCAATAGGCCCTGCCAAACCGATACCCCTCGAGCCATTCACGCGCATCATCAAGATATTCCTCGCGCCCAGCATGATTCAACAGAGCCTGGACCTCGGCATCCGAAAAGCCGAACCAACGGTCACACCAGGTCGAAAGCGGCGTCGTCAGACAATACGAGCAGCCATGCAAAGAAAGCGCCGCTTCGGCAGGGCCGGGACGCTCCCCCATCAAACACGTCAGCTGCAACGAATCGCGCGCAGTGGCAATGGCGTCGAACAGCACGCGATCGAATAGCCCTGCCGGATCGGCATCGGAAGCGTCCCTCGCGCTCGCACGGCGAGACCACGCCGCATCGTACCCATCAACGAGCAATACAACCTGCTCATCGCAGGCCATCTCCAGCAGCTCAATGAGCACACCGAGCACCGAGTCAACCTCGTCCGCGCTCGCCACGCCACGCGCGACGCGTTCGATGTGACGCACCTTATCTCGAGCTAAATCCGGAGCCTCCAAGAGCGCCAACAAGCGAGCGCACTCGCCCGAAAGGGCATCGCGCACGACGCTGGCAACAGCGGGGCCACGCCTCGCAGCGCCAGAAAAGTCCAGCGATATCACCGGATAGCAAGCATACTCATCCCGATAGCGCCCGCCGTCTGCATCCCAAATCTGAGCATCGGCAAATAAACGCTGACCAGAGCGACCGACCGCTGGACGCTCCAGAAAAGACCTGAGCATCGACAAGTTCATGCTCTTGCCAAAACCCTCGGGTCGACAGCACACCACAACGGACGCGTCGCAGTCCAACACATCGGCAATAAACATGGTCTTGTCAACCAACATGCAGCAACCAAGGGCCTCCGCATAGTCGTGCATGCCAATGGGCAAAACCGCATCGTCGGCACAGCCGATCAAGCGCACGCCAAAGCCAGCAGCACAATCAACATTTGCCTGTTCAGACACCAAAACGTTCCCCCTAAATCGCTGCACGATGCCAATTGTAATGACCGCCTCGCGCGTACCGATATCGACGCGCAAACATATCGGGCAACGGTAGCAACAAGAGGTGTGAGGGGGCACAACTAATCGTTGCACAACAAAACGGGGCCCGATGCATTCGCACCGGACCCCGTCCCGACTATTTAGTTATCTGGCAACTGAGAGCCTACTCCTCAGAGTCGTCCTCTCCAGAAGCTTTCTTCTGCTGATCGAGCTTATGCTTACCACTTACGATAGACGTAGCGCCCAGCGTGGCCAAGCTCGCGCTGGCAAGGCTCGCCATCACAATCAGATCGCCCGTCTTGGGCATATTGCCGCCAGATGACTTGGTTGTGGTGGTCATCGTGGTCGTAGTGGTCACCGTTTTGGAGTCATTTTGCTCCTGAACCTGGTTGTCAGCACCGCTCTTGTCGTCGTCTTCGGACTGTTTCTTTTCGCCCTCGGTCTTGCTCTCGTCCTTCTTCTGACCGGACTTGTCGCCCTTCTCATCAGAGCTAGGACCCTTATCGGATTCAGCCTTCTCGGAAGCCTTGTCCTTTGAGTCGCCCTTTGCGGCCTCGGTCTTTTCCATAGAAACCTGATCAGAGTTGTCCTTGTTCTGAGTCGAGCCATTATTGACGCCAGCCATCAGCGAAGAGCCCAACGTAGAACCAAGCTGCACGGAGAAAGAAGGCTTCTTGTCCGGCGAAGCAACGGGAGCGTCCGGCGCCTTATTCGAGTCGTCCTTGGAAGCATCGGAATCAGGGGTTGCGTCAGAGCCGAAGCCGTTGTTAGAGCCGGTGCCAACGGACGAATCGCTCGAACCAGTGGAAGAATCAGAGGAACCAGCGTCGGTCGAACCAGAGGCGGCGCTGTCCGTATTGCCGGCAGAGCTTGAAGACGAATCGCCCGCAGCAGAGCCGTTCAAATCGGAGCCGTACGAGGTAGAGCCGTCGTTGGTAGCGCCACCAGCAGAGCCATTACCGTCAGCATCGGTCGAGGGCGCATCCATCCTGTCATCGTTGGCATCGTCACTCGAGCCGTCATTCGAATCAGGTGTCGGCGAGGGCGCCGGCGCAGGCTCGGGCTGCACGGGCGTCGCAGCGGCAGCGGCCTCGTCCTCGGCGATATAAACCAAGCAGTCCTTCAGCTCGTTGCGGTAGCGGTTCTTCCAGCCCTCATGATACTGGGGCTGACTTGAAAACTTGGTGGCGACATTGTTGACCACGCTATTGGAGAGCGCCGTCGCAAACTCGCGGTCGGACATATCGTTGGAAAGATTCGCCCAGCGGAAGAAGTCTCTGCAGCCACCGGTACCGCACATGTTGGTGATGCTCCACACCATACCCTTGACGCAATCGGCGCGGCCGGAGATGTCAATGCCAAGAGCGCTCTTAAGCCACGCCTCGGTCACCGCATAGTACGAGTTGTACGCATAGGCATCTTGAAGTGCTGAGAACTCAACAGGATCGGTGTTATAAGCACCTTGGAAGGCATCCTGCGCGATATGGCCCAGCTCGGTGAGCTGGCCGTTCTCGTACATGGCATTGCTCGTGTTGGAAATCTCGCTGCCGCGATCAATCGCATCCTTGAGCATGCAGTATTTTTCGGGGTTGTAGTTGTAGGCCTGCTTCATAAACGGGATGAGCGACCAACGACGGTCGAACTGGTAATAACCCAGCGCGTTGTAGCCGTCGCCATACGAAAAGCCCTGGTTGTAGTTGCCATGGCTCTCGTACTTGGTAAAGTACTTCATCTCGGGAGTCACGTTGACAAACGAAACGCCCTGGACCGACCTCAGCACGCCCGAGAAGGACTGCTGGGTGTAGAGACCTTTGTCGATATCGGTGGCATCCGAGGCAACGCCCGGCGTGGGCTCCTCGGCGGCGGCGGGCGCGGGTGCGGTAACGGCGCCAAACGAAAGCGCCAGCGTCAGGCCCGCGACAATAGCAGAATGCTTGGGCTGCATAAGATCCTCCCTGCATTGGTGTAGTTAAAGTGCGGTTTGCAAAGATAGAATTAAGTATTGCAGCTCACCCGTTGTTGCACAACAACCCCTCGGTAAACGGCAACAACCCTCCGCGAAATCTTAAGGAATTGCGCTCAACCTACAGCTTAATGTCAAAATTGATCTCGGGGACGGCGGCCAGGTCGGCCAACGTCACGCCGTCGACGTACTTTTCGATCACGTCGTCCAGACCGCGCCAGAATTTGACGGTCGAGCAAAGATCGCTGCGGGCGCAGCTGTTGTCGATGCCATCGCACGCCACCGGAGCCGTGCTGCCTTCGACGGCGCGCAGGATGTCGCCGGCACGCACCTCGGCCGGGTCCTTGGCCATCATGTAGCCGCCGCCCTTGCCGCGCACGCTCTTAAGTAGGCCCGCCTTCATGAGCGGACGAACCAGCTGCTCCAGATACTTTTGCGAGATACGCTCGCGGTCGGCGACCTCGCGCAGAGCGATCTTGCCCTCGGCGTCGCCCAGCGCTGCGATATAGATCATCAGTCGGAGGGCATAGCGGCCCTTAGAAGAAATGAGCATACCTACCCTCCCATCGCATCTTGGACAACATAACCAGGTTTGTTTGTCCCAAATCTTAAGTAAGTGGGACAAACACAACAGGTTATTTTGTCCCACATCTAGAAAAGTCGAGTGGATTAGTCGGGTTTTCCCTTGACTAACGCCGAACCCATAGTAACTTTATTCCGAGAAGATTCCTAGGGTTTCGTACACCCATGAGTACACCATATACAGAGAGGGACAGCATGAGCGCAAATCCGCTGCTTTCCATCGAAGGTCTGACCGCCTCCGTGGACGAGAAGACCATCCTCCACAACGTCAACCTTAACGTCGCCGCCGGCGAGACCCACGTGCTGATGGGCCCCAACGGCGCCGGCAAGTCCACCCTTGGCCACCTGGTCATGGGCGACCCCGTCTACACGGTCAACGACGGCCGCATCGTCTTTGACGGCCAGGACATCACCGAGCTCACCACCGACAAGCGCTCGCGCGCCGGCCTGTTCCTGAGCTTCCAGGCCCCTGTCGAGATCCCCGGCGTGCCACTGTCGAGCTTTTTGCGCGCCAGTATCGCCGGCCGCCCCGGCCTGGAGATGAAGGGCAAGGAATTCCGTCGTCGCGTCAAGGAGCTCGCGGCCGAGCTTAACATGGATACCGCCTACCTCAACCGTGAGCTGGGCGTGGGCTTCTCGGGCGGCGAGAAAAAGAAGGTCGAGATGCTCCAGCTTCTGCTGCTGCAGCCCAAGCTCGCCATCTTGGACGAGACCGACTCAGGCCTGGACGTCGACGCGCTTTCCACCGTCAGCCACGGCATGGACGCCTACCGCAAGAGCTGCGACGGCTCCATGCTCATCATCACGCACAACACGCGCATCCTGGAGCACTTGGATGTCGACCGCGTCCACGTTATGGTCAAGGGTCATATCGTGCGCGAGGACGACGCCTCGCTCATCCCCTGGATCGACAAGAACGGCTTTGAGACCTTCGAGCGCGAGGCCGCCGAGCAGCGCGCCCAGGCCGAGGCCGCCGCTGCCGAGCAGCAGGCGTAAAGGGGCGACGCAATGACCAAGAACCGCACCGAGGTCGCGGACATCGACCGCAGCCTCTACGACTTCACCTACGGCGAGGAGGGATTCGAGCGCCTCGACGCCGGCATCACGCCCGACATCGTGCGCGAGATCAGCGCCAAGAAGGACGAGCCACAGTGGATGCTCGATCTGCGCTTAAAGTCCCTCGAGATCTTCAATCGTTTTCCCGACCCGACGTGGGGCCCCTCGATCGAGGTCCTGGACATGGACGACATCGTCACCTACGTCAAGCCCAACACCGACCAAAAGCACGACTGGGAGTCGGTGCCCGACGACATCAAGAACACCTTTGAGCGCCTGGGTATCCCCGAGGCCGAGCGCAGCTACCTGGCGGGCGTCGGTGCGCAGTACGACTCCGAGCTGGTCTACCACAACATGCAGGACACGGCGTCCAAGATGGGCATCGTCTACTCCGGCATCGAGGAGGCCCTGCACGACCCGCAGTGGGAGCCGCTCATCCACGAGAAGTTTATGACGCTCATCCCGCCCACCGACCACAAGTTTGCGGCCCTGCACGGTGCCGTGTGGTCGGGCGGCTCGTTTGTCTACGTGCCCAAGGGCACCAAGCTCGATTTTCCGCTGCAGAGCTACTTCCGCCTTAACGCCAAGGGTGCCGGCCAGTTTGAGCACACGCTCATCATCGTCGAGGACGACGCCGACCTGCACTTTATCGAGGGTTGCTCCGCGCCCAAGTACAACGTTGCCAACCTCCACGCCGGCGCCGTCGAGCTCTTTGTGGGCAAGCGTGCACATCTGCGCTACTCGACCATCGAGAACTGGTCCAAGAATATGTACAACCTCAACACCAAGCGTGCGCGCGTGGACGAGGACGGCGATATCGAGTGGATCAGCGGTTCCTTCGGCAGCCACGTGGGCTACCTCTACCCCATGAGCGTGCTCAACGGCCGCCGCGCCCGCTCGAGCTTTACCGGCATCACCTTTGCCGGCGCCGGCCAGAACCTGGATACCGGCTGCAAGGTCGTGCTCAACGCGCCCGATACCTCGGCAACCGTCGAGACCAAAGGTATCTCCAAGAGCGGCGGCATTCAGACCTTCCGCAGCTCTATCGTGGCCACGCCCAAGGCAGAGGGTTCCAAGGCAACCGTGAGCTGCCAGTCGCTCATGCTCGATGACCAGAGCCGCTCCGACACCATCCCCGCCATGGACATCCGCGCCAAGAACGTCGACATCGGCCACGAGGCCACCATCGGCCGCATCGGCGACGACAAGGTGTTCTACCTGATGAGCCGCGGCATCTCGGAGGAAGAGGCCCGCACCATGATCGTCAACGGCTTTGCTAACCCGGTCTCCAAGGAGCTGCCGCTGGAGTATGCCGTCGAGATGAACAACCTGATCAAGCTCGAGATGGAAGGAGCGATCGGATAATGAAACAGGAAACCAACGCCGCTGCTACCACGCTCGAGCAGGTCAACGCGATGCCCGCAGCAACCTGGGGCTGGTTGAAAATGAACCAGACCAAGCTCGAGCTCTCTGACGAGCTTGCCGCCACTCCCGCCGAGGCCGTTGAGGTCGAGGGCTTGGACGAGCAGTTCTCCGGCGCGGCCGACGCCTTCGACACCGCCATGGACGCCATGGCCGAGCGCTTCCCCGAGCGCCGCGCCTCCGCCCCCGGTGATGCCGCCGACCGCGCCCGCATCACGCCCGAGACCGAGCTCGACGTGCCCGCCACCTCCGTCTACCAGGCCGGTGCCATTAAGCTCGAGGAGGAGCTCTCCCCTGCTGAAGCCTTCGAAACCGGCATGGGCGAGGCTGCCTACGCCTACTTGGCCGAGCACGCTACCAAGCGCATCGTCATCGATGTGCCCGCATACCAGCACGCCACGGTTACCGTGCGTGTGAGCGGTGTCGATGCCGCCGCGGCCATCGCCGCCATCGACATCGTCGCTCGCCCGCAGGCAACGCTCGACCTGCATATTGCCCTAGACTCTCCTGTTACCGGCGAGGGTGTCGTGGGCTCCGTGCTACGCGTGTGCGCCCACGAGTACGCCACCGTCAACGTGACCTGCACGCAGACACTCGACGACAGCTGGATCGCACTCGACGACACCGGCCTGTTCCTGGACGAGGGCGCGCGCGTCAACGTGCAGCACACCGTCCTGGGTGCCGGCGCCAGCGCCACCGGCCTTGCCGGCGACCTGCTGGGCGACACCGCCAAGGTGACCATCGATACCGATTACCTGGGCGCCCGCGAGCAGGTGCGCGACTTTAACTACGAGCTGCGCCACCGCGGTCGCAAGACCGAGTGCGAGATCGACGCCAACGGCGTCCTGACCGGCACGTCCAAGAAGGTCTACCGTGGCACCATCGACCTCGTGCACGGCTGCAAGGGTGCAACCGGCACCGAACGCGAGACGGTGCTTTTGGCCAACAAGGGCGTCGACAACAAGACCGTTCCCGTCATTCTCTGTGACGAGGACGACGTCGCCGGCAACCACGGCGCCACCATCGGTCACGTCCGCGACGAGCAGCTGTTCTACCTCGCCTGCCGTGGCCTTGACCAAAACGCTGCCGAGGACCTGTTCATCCGCGCCAAACTGGAGGACGCCGCGCTTTCCGCCACCGACGAGCGCACCCGCGCCGCCGTCGTCCGCCTAGGCAACAACCTGATCGACAACTTTGAAGAGGAGCTCGCATGATCGACACCGAGCACGTTAAATGCGACACCTGTACTGCCCCCGAGCCCATGGAGCTCGACGCCAGCGACGAGGCTTCGCGCGGCTGGCCCACCGTGGACATCGAGACCAACCCCTACAAGGGCCAGTTCCCGCTGTTCCAGCAGCACCCCGAGATCGCCTTCCTCGATAGCGCCGCCACCGCGCAGCGCCCTGCCTGTGTGCTCGACGCCGAACGCGACTTCTACCAGCGCATGAACGCCAACCCCCTGCGCGGCCTGTACTCGCTGTCCGTCGAGGCCACCGACGCCATCGCGAAGGTCCGCCAGCAGATCGCTGACCTCATCGGCGCCTCACAGGCCAACGAGGTCGTCTTCACCCGCAACACGAGCGAGTCGCTCAACCTGGTCGCTAAGAGCTTTGCGCCCACAGTGCTCGAACCGGGCGACGAGGTCGTCATCACCATTATGGAGCACCACTCCAACCTGATTCCGTGGCAGCAGGTCTGCCGCGAGACCGGCGCCAAGCTCGTCTACCTCTACCCCACCAAGACCGGCCAGCTCACCACCGAGGAGGTTCTTGCCAAGGTGGGTCCCAAGACCAAGATCCTAGCCGTGGGACAGGTCTCCAACGTGCTGGGCGTCGAGAACCCGGTCAAGAACCTCGGCAAACTCGTGCACAAGTACGGCGGCTACCTGGTCGTCGACGGCGCGCAGTCGCTGCCGCACATGCCGGTCGATGTGGCCGACCTGGGCGCCGACTTCTTTGCCTTTAGTGCGCACAAGGCCATGGGCCCCATGGGCATCGGCGTGCTGTGGGGCAAGATGGACCTGCTCAACGCCATGCCGCCCATGCTCACCGGCGGCGAGATGATCGACTCGGTCACCGAGCAGGACGCCGTCTGGGCGCCCGTCCCCGAGAAATTCGAGGCCGGCACGCAGGACGCCGCCGGCATCTTCGCCACGGGTGCGGCACTCGACTACCTGGTCAACACGGTGGGTTACGAGAACATCCAGGCCCGCGAGCAGGCACTAGTCCACTATCTGATGGGCGAACTCATGCAGCTCGACTTTGTCCAGATCATCGGCTCCATCTATTGGGATAACCACCACGGCGTTGTGAGCTTTAACGTCAAGGGTATCCACCCCCACGATGTCGCGAGCATCATGGACATGGACGGCGTCTGCATCCGCGCCGGTCACCACTGCGCGCAGCCGCTGCTCACCTGGCTGGGCGTCGAGAACCTTGCCTGCTGCCGCGCCAGCGTAGCCTTCTACAACGACAAGGCCGACATCGACAAGTTCATCGCCGGCCTGCATCACGTTTGGAGCACGTTCAATGGGTAATCTGTACACCTCCACCACATTTATGGAGCACAACTCGCACCCCGACTACAAGTACGAGATGGACGCCCCCACGCACGAGCACAACGGCATCAACCCCAGCTGCGGAGACGAGCTCACCTTGCAGCTGCGTGTCGAGAACGGCGTGATCGAGGAGGCCTCCTTTACCGGCCACGGCTGCGCCATCAGTCAGGCCAGCGCCGACATCATGGCCGACCTCATCACCGGCGAGACGGTCGAGGAAGCGCGTCGCTTGGCAGGGCTCTTCCTCGCCATGATCCGCGGCGAACAGCTCTCCGAGGAGGACCTGGAAGATCTGGACGAGGCCGCCCAGCTCCAGGACATCTCGCACATGCCCGCCCGCGTCAAATGCGCCGAGCTCGCCTGGCGCACCCTCGACGGCATGCTCGAGGGGCAAGCAAACCAGTAGCGTATGCCCCGAATCCAAGGTTTTTGATTGCCGAGCCGCCCGATACGGGCGGCTCTGTTTTTTCTAATGAGCGCGAACGCACAAAGTCCGCGCGTCCGGCACCCCGTCTGTCATTTACCACACAGCCAGACGCGAACACGGGCGTTTTCCACAGCACCAAAGGCCTGCGGCAGGGCCACGAGCACGCCTAGCATCGTCCCATGCCCCATCCAGCTGGGCTCCGATTCGCTTCGCGCCTGCTGCAGACGGTTCCCATAGGGAGCGGCGTGCATTTTTGCGAGTATTCAGCACGCCAAGCTGTGTGTATACGCATCGAAAGCGTTAATCAACGTCTCCAGGCGCATATATAGTGCGTTTTAGAACAAGCATCGTGGTCTCAGGGGCGCAAACATGAGCTTCGGGAGCGCATCGGCAGGCATAAATAGCTTCGGGGCCCGTATGTTGCAAAATTGCGACGGTAGTGGCAGTACCGCGATGCTGAAAACTCCATTTTTTGCACGGCGCAGATGGGGGTAGGCACGGGCAAACCCGGACTGAGCCCTTATTTTATGCAAGATGGCGATTGTTCTATGCATATTAAGAAGTGCAGTTGCCGCACCAAGCTTTTGAACGCTTGTTGCGGCGTATGGACGACCCCATCTGCGGTGCACAGGCGACCCTACATCACGTTTCCGCCAGTCCGCATCGCCGTCCGCGCGCGGGCGCGCACAATACGAGAGACGGTACTTTTGCCAATCCCGGTATAGCGCTCAATCTGGCGCACCGTGAAACCGGCATCGTGCAATCCAAAAATAACGGTATCGCGCTGCGCCGGCGGTGCGGCTTTAACCCCGCGAAGCGGAACCCCGAGTTCCTTCGCCATCTTGCCGGCAAAGGCGTGGCGTTCCCACTCCGTCTCTTTCATATCGCCCAGCGCTGGCTCGCCGCCGTCGGGCGTCGAAAGTGAATAGGCAATAAAGCCCTCGGCAGAACCAAAGAGCTCAAGCACGCAAGAAGGATCAGAAAATCCCCTCGCGACATCAGCCGCGTCACCGTCGTAAGCGCGCAAATGCTCCGCAAAGCTGCTCCAGGGATAACGCTCGATTAGGCTAACGCCCGCCTCCTGTGGATCGGCGTGTACGGAGCGAATAGCCTCCATCACCTGCCAGTCGGTATCGAGCGAGCGCCGGTCAAAACGGTTCTGGAACAGATGGCCTGTGCGCCCCGTGCGTTTATTGAACCGCCGCGCGTACGTCAAAAGCAGCCGGTGCATCGCCGCGCTCATCGCGTCCTCGTAATCTGAAAGCACAAGATGCACGTGATTGCCCATAAGGCACCAGGCGATAACCGTCACGCCCGCCTCGCGGCAGCAGTCGCGTATCAGTTCCAAAAACTCCCACCGGTCTTCGTCGCCCTCAAAGATGGGCTGCTTGCCCGTACCGCGGGCACAGACATGGTAAAAACCGGTAACCGTTCTCCAAACGCGCTGCATGGCGCTCCCTTCGCCGGGATCTGCTTGCCATCCAATACAGCACGATTGAAGCGTGCCATCAAAACATTCACGCAAAACAATACACTCGCGCGGCCAAAGGCAGTAAACAGGCGGCGAACGGCACCGTTGCAACAGGTCACCCCCTGCAACGCTTACAAGAGCTGACCAAAAGCTTGCCCAAGACGGACCCCCTCTACGGAAGTTCGCGACCACAGAACATAGAGTTAAAACGCTTCAATTAAAACTTCCGGACTTCTCGCTACGAAAACTGAGCCGTTCGCCGAATATTCCGTGCATTTCGCGGTATTATAGGGGCTGCATGTCATGTCCCTTTCGAAGGGTCGCCCGGCAATCGCCAGCCACGACCCCCAGACGGGACGCCAACACGATAGAGAGGAGAGGCATGCAGTACTCACAGGAAGTGGAGAACATGTGCCCCGTTGCCAAGGGTGCATACCACGGCCCCGCACCCATCCCCGAGGAGGGCAAGTGGGTCCAGGCTAAGGAGATTTCCGACATCTCCGGTCTTACGCACGGTGTGGGTTGGTGCGCACCTCAGCAGGGCGCCTGCAAGCTCACGCTGAACGTCAAGGACGGCATCATCGAGGAGGCCCTCGTTGAGACCATCGGCTGCTCGGGCATGACCCACTCTGCCGCCATGGCTTCCGAGATCCTTCCCGGTAAGACCATCCTCGAGGCCCTCAACACCGACCTCGTCTGCGACGCCATCAACGTTGCTATGCGCGAGATCTTCCTGCAGATCGTTTACGGCCGCAGCCAGACCGCGTTCTCCGAGGGCGGCCTGCCCGTGGGCGCCTCCCTCGACGACCTCGGCAAGGGCCTTCGCTCTCAGGTCGGCACCATGTTCGGCACCAAGGCCAAGGGCGCTCGTTACCTCGAGCTCGCTCAGGGCTACGTCACCCGCATGGCTCTCAACGACAAGAACGAGATCATCGCATTCGAGTTCCTGAACCTCGGCAAGTTCACCGACGCCGTCAAGGCCGGCAAGACCCCCGAGGAGGCCATCGCTGGCGCTATGGGCCACTATGGTCAGTGGGAGAACGCTGCCAAGTACATCGACCCGCGCACCGACGAGGAGACTCACTCCGTCGCCAGCGTGTTCCCGGTTCACGAGTAGAAAGGGAGGGAAATAACTATGACTGTTACGTTCGAAGGTTACGAGCGCCGCGCTGACAAGATCAACAAGTGCCTCGCCGACAACGGCATCGCCTCCCTCGAGGAAGCTCTGCAGATCTGCACCGACAAGGGCTTCAACCCGCGTGAGATCGTCAACAACACCCAGTCCATCGCCTTCCAGAACGCCGAGTGGGCCTACACCCTCGGTTGCGCTCTCGCTGTCAAGCGTGGCGCCAAGACCGCTTCTGAGGCTGCCGCCATCATCGGCGAGGGCATCCAGGCCTTCACCGTTCCCGGCTCCGTCGCCGAGGACCGCAAGGTCGGTCTGGGCCACGGCAACCTGGGCGCTATGCTGCTCTCCGACGACACCGAGTGCTTCGCCTTCCTGGCTGGCCACGAGTCCTTCGCTGCCGCTGAGGGCGCTATCGGCCTGGCTCTGAACGCCAACAAGGCTCGAAAGAAGCCGCTGCGCGTTATCCTCAACGGTCTGGGCAAGGACGCCGCTCAGATCATCGCCCGCATCAACGGCTTCACCTACGTGAAGACCCAGTTCGACTACTACACGGGCGAGCTCAAGGTCGTCGAGACCATCCCCTACTCCGATGGTCCCCGCGCTGCCGTTAACTGCTACGGTTCCGACGACGTCCGCGAGGGCGTTGCCATCATGTGGCACGAGAACGTTGACATCTCGATCACCGGTAACTCCACCAACCCCACGCGCTTCCAGCACCCCGTCGCTGGCACCTACAAGAAGGAGCGCCTCGAGGCTGGCAAGAAGTACTTCTCCGTCGCTTCTGGTGGCGGCACTGGCCGTACCCTGCACCCGGACAACATGGGCGCCGGCCCTGCCTCTTACGGCATGACCGACACCATGGGCCGCATGCACTCCGACGCCCAGTTCGCCGGTTCTTCCTCCGTGCCTGCGCACGTCGACATGATGGGTCTCATCGGCATGGGCAATAACCCCATGGTCGGTGCCACCGTCGCCTGCGCTGTCGCCGTCGAGGAGGCCCTCAAGGCCTAGTCGCGCCCGCGCGATGCTCACATAGTTGAGCTTTGGAGCCGCTACCTTTCGGGGTAGCGGCTCTTTTTGTTTATGCTGTCGCAGGGCAGCTAATGCCGATATATCAGTTGGGGCGAAATACGAGATGTGATGAGACGGAGCGTCAGAACGTCCATGACGCCCACCTGCCATATTTGCCCTTTACCGATTTGCCGAGTCTTTGCGGCCCCATTGCCGATCACCCATGCGACAATGCGCCGGACGAGAAAGGAATCCGATGGAATCGACTGATGTACTGGTAATTGGATCTGGCATTGCGGGCCTTTGCGCCGCCATCGAAGCGGCACGCACGGGCGCAACCGTCGCTGGGGCAAGCGCCGGCAAGACTATGAGTGGATCGAGCTTCTTCCCCGGAACCTGGGGCCTGGGGCTTATCGGACCCGTTAGCGAAGACGACGAACAAGACCTCATCGATACCATCCAGACCGTTGGTGGCGGCGTTGCCGACCCCGAACTCGTCCAGACGTTCGTCCACGGCATTCCCCAGGCAATTAAATGGCTCGAGCAAGACTTGGGCGTTGAGCTTCAGCGTCCGCAAAGCGCCGAAAGCGCTCAGCAAAAGCAGTTTATCCCCTGCTTTGACCACAAGACGCGCATGTGGCGCGGCCTCACCCGCAAGCCCCTTGAGGACGCTCTGACGACCCGGATCGAGTCGCTCGGCATTCGCCTGCTCCCCCGCCATGAGCTTATCGACCTTGTTGAAGATACGGACGGAAAGATTGTCGGCGCCACGCTCTACGACCGGACAAACGAGCGTCTCGTGCCTATGGCAGTCAAGGCCACTATCATCGCTGCGGGCGGCACGGGTGGCCTGTTCGAGCGCAGCCTCACTTCCGCCGACGTGCTCAGCTCATCACAGGCTATCGCGCTGGCGCACGGTGCGTCCCTTACTAATATAGAGTTCATGCAGATGATGCCCGGCTTTATAGAGCCCAAGCGAAACCTTGTTTTTAACGAGAAGACCTGGCGCTACGTCAAGTTCGACCAGCCGGTCGATAACGCCGACGATAAGCTCGACGATCTGCTCGAGCAACGCTCCGGATATGGTCCCTTCACTTCGCGTCTGGATTCTCGCGCTATCGACCTAGCCATCGACCAAGCGGGAGCCGAAGGCCTGGCGCTCCACTACGATTTCCCCCGCGAGGATGTCCCAGAGTTTGTGCAGACCTTTGCCACCTGGCTGCAAGACGAGCACGGCATCGCCCCGACTGACGAGATGCGCGTTGCGATGTATGCCCACGCCGCTAACGGCGGTATCAAGATCGACATGACCGCGTACACGGGCGTTGAGGGCCTCTACGCCTGCGGTGAGGCAACAGGCGGCATGCACGGCGCCGACCGCATCGGCGGCTTGTCAAGCGCCAACGGCATCGTGTTTGGGCGCATCGCGGGCGTCTCAGCGGCTCACGCGGCACTGGACGCTCCCGAGGCGGCCGCTCCGATGGATATCGCCCTCCCTCAGTATGGCATTGCCACAACAGATGCCGAACGCCTGACACACAGCCTTAAGCACACGATGAGCACCTATTGCATGATCAACAGGACCGAAGCAGGTCTATCCAAGGCCCTGCAACAGCTTGAAAGCCTGAAAGACGAGGCAACGGCGCTGAGCAAGCCGCATGCCAACGACAGCGAGATCGCAGCCCTCGCCCGCCTGCAATCGCAGATTCAACTAGCACAGGAAATGGTCAAAGCCATGCACAAGCGGACCGAAAGCCTCGGATCGCACTATCGAGCGGACTAATTCGATTCTCACTTAGAGTTTGATCACAATTTCTCAACATGCATCGAGCCCCGTAAGCATGATTCCCCCAAGGAGAACACGCTTACGGGGCTTTAGCCGTGTTTTCCCTAAGGGAATCACGGTGCAGATAGCTTAGCTCCGCGCCCTTTCGGGTTCGACCCCATGCGAGGTCAAAAAAAACGACCAGCCTAAGCCAGTCGCTTTAACATGCTTTGGTGGGCCGTCAGGGGGTCAGCCTGCTTTGCAGGCGGCCGCTTCGGCGCTTTGCGCCTTGCGCGCTGCGCTGGTAAATGCTTACGCATTTCCTCAGCTCCGCGCCCTTTCGGGTTCGACCCCATGCGAGGTCAACAAAAAAGACGGCCAACCGAAGTTGACCGTCTTAACAATCTTTGGTGGGCCGTCAGGGGGTCGAACCCTGGACCTTGGGATTAAGAGTCCCCTGCTCTACCAACTGAGCTAACGACCCAAAGCTAAAGTCCGTTGTTGCGGACTTTAGAGGAGATATCGTGTGGTGGGCCGTCAGGGGGTCGAACCCTGGACCTTGGGATTAAGAGTCCCCTGCTCTACCAACTGAGCTAACGACCCGATATCAACACGAAGCAAGAAGTGGGGTGGGTAAAGGGACTCGAACCCTCGACCTACGGGACCACAACCCGTCGCTCTAGCCAACTGAGCTACACCCACCGTGTCCTGTGCGCTTCGCGCTCGACTATTATTGCAAGGAACGCCACGCGATGCAAGCCCCAATTTTCAAGAATTTTGAAAAGAGTTTTTCAAAAGAGTTTTTCAAGCGCGTTTCGAGCAATTCCCACCGGTTTCATAGGAGTAAACTTGCCCCACTGCAAATGCTCGAAAGGACAAGCATGAAAGAACTCTCCAACCGTACGGCAACGTTTACCGATTCGGTCATCCGCCGCATGACGCGCATCTCCAATAAGTATGGCGCCGTCAACCTGTCGCAGGGCTTCCCCGACTTCGATCCCCCGGCGCAGCTGCTCAACAGCCTGAGCGCCATCGCCAGCGACCCCAAGCCGCTCTATCACCAGTACTCCATCACCTGGGGCTCCCAGGCCATGCGTGAGGCGCTTGCCGCCAAGCAGGAGCACTTTATGGGCATGCCGATCAACCCCAACGAGAACATCGTGGTCACCTGCGGCTCCACCGAGGCCATGATGGCCGCCATGATGACGGTCACAAACCCCGGCGACAAGGTCGTCATTTTCTCGCCGTTCTACGAGAACTACGGCGCCGACACGATCCTCTCGGGTGCCGAGCCCATCTACGTGCCGCTCAACCCGCCCACCTTTGACTTTGACCGTGAGGTCCTGGAGGCGGCCTTCCGCGACAACGATCCCAAGGCAATCGTCCTATGCAACCCGTCCAACCCCTGCGGCAAGGTCTTTACGCGCGAGGAGCTCACTTTTATTGCCGACCTGTGCAAGAAGTGCGACGCCTACTGCATCACCGACGAGGTGTACGAGCACATCGTCTACGCGCCCCACGAGCATGTGTACATGGCCACGCTGCCCGGCATGTTTGAGCGCACCATCAGCTGCAGCTCGCTGTCCAAGACCTACTCCATCACCGGCTGGCGCCTAGGCTACACCATCGCTCCCGCCGAAATCACCGAGCGCATCAAAAAGGTCCACGACTTCCTCACCGTAGGCGCCGCCGCTCCCCTGCAAGAGGCCGTCGTCACCGCCCTCAACTTCGACGACAGTTATTACCAGGAGGTCCTCGACCTCTACACCGCCAAGCGCGACCTATTCTGTCAGGGACTCGACAGCATCGGCCTCACGCACAACGTGCCGCAGGGCGCCTACTACGTGATGATGGACATCTCTGAGTTTTGCTATGACAGCGACCTCGACTTCTGCGAGGACCTGGCCTCAAAGGTGGGCGTGGGCGCCGTGCCCGGCTCGAGCTTCTTCCGCGAGCCCGTCAACCATCTGATTCGTTTCCACTTTGCCAAGCGAGACGAGACGCTTAACGCGGCGCTGGAGAACCTCAAGTCTCTGCGTGATAAAATCGAGCCGCGCGGGTAAGGACGGTCAGTAACTAAAGGCACTAAAGAAACCTCGTGAACCCGTTGGGCCACGAGGTTTCTTTTTATAGCGACCTCATTTATTTTTTAGAGCGCTATACTTTAGTCACGGAGCAACTCGTCCCAGAGAGGAATACTATGGCAGAGCAGCAGCTTATCGGAGCGCTCGAGGCCGGCGGCACCAAGATGGTCTGCGCCACGGGCTATGCAGACGGCACGGTCCTTGAACGCGAGCAGATTGCGACCACGACCCCGTAGGAGACCGTCGAGGCCGTCAACGCATGGTTTGCCGACAAGGGCATCGCCGCGCTGGGCATCGGCGCCTTTGGCCCCACCGCAGTCAACCCTGCCTCGTCCCAATATGGCAAGATCCTGGAGACGCCCAAAACGGCATGGCGCTACTTTGACCTGCTGGGCACCATCCAAAACGAGCTCAATATTCCCTGCGGCTACGACACCGACGTCAACGTCGCCTGCCTGGGCGAGGTCACCTTTGGTTGCGCCCAAGGCCTCACGGACGTGGTGTATCTGACCATCGGCACCGGCGTGGGCGCCGGCGTGCTTTCGGGCGGCCAGCTCGTGCACGGCATGATGCACCCCGAGGCCGGTCACATCCTGGTCACTCGCGACCCGCGCGACACCATTGGCGAGCACAGCGGCTGCCCCTTCCACGACAACTGCCTCGAGGGCCTCATCGCCGGTCCCGGCATCAAAAAACGCTGGGGTGGCAAGAGCGCCGGAGAGATGGCCGATGACCCGGAGGCCATGGACCTGCTCGCCGGCTATCTGGCGCAGGCGCTCATGACCTACATCCTGTGCTACGCACCGCAGAAGAACGTCATCGGTGGCGGCGTGGCCGATCACACCCCCATCGTGCCGCTCGCACGCAAGAAGTGCGCCGAGATGCTCAACGGCTACATCGTCACGCCCGAGATGGCCGACATTGATAGCTATATCGTCAACAACAGCCTCGAGGGCAAGCAGGGCATTATGGGCTGCCTGGCCCTGGGCGCACAGGCGCTTCAGTAGCAGACGCACCCACAGGGCGTGGCGCGCCCGGCAAATCCGACCTACGGAACGACGCCACCACGCCTCATATAAGCCCTCAAATAAAAAAGGCCGCCTAGGACCAAACAATACGTCCTAGGCGGCTTTTTTGGCGCGCATCAGCGGCCGTAAGAGATATCGGAGCACAACGCCCGTTGCCGCACCACAGCAGTCGATCATCACATCGGTGATCATGCCGGCGCGTCCCGGCACAAAGAGCTGAATCGTCTCGTCGATCGAGGGAATCAGCAGCAGGAACACCGCCGTGGGCAGCAGCACGTCAAAGGTGCGCCGGCCCTCAAAATCAAAGGCGTGCGTTGCCAAGATACCGAGCACCATATACTCGGTAAAATGCGCGCACTTGCGAACAACAAAGTTGGTCACCCATGCATATGGAAGTCCCACGCCGTGCAGGAAACCGCGGATAGCTTCCATGACTGTTAGGCTCAGCGAGCCCGACCCCGAGCCGGGAACCAGCGAATTGCCCCAGATCAAGAGCGCCATCAGGCAGGTCACGACCGCCCATTTTCGATTGATCTTAACCATGCAGAAGTTATGCCTCCGCGCGGAGCGGCGCGAAGCTGGCGGTACCGCCCTCGATAACGCTCAGATAGGCACGGCCCGTACGCTTGGCGGTAGAGGACTGCAGGCGCTCGATCTCTTCCTCGAGGATCTGATTGACGCGCTCGTGACGACGATTTTCCATAATGCCGGCGGCAATAGCCTCGGCTCGCTCGATGCTCTCACGCGAGATGCGGGCAGTATCCTCGGGGAACACAGCGCTGTGACGGCCAACATAGGCGGGGGCAGCAGGCTGAGGGGCAGTGACGGGAGCGGGGGCCGCAACAGGAGCAGGCTCGTCAATCTCATCCAGAATCGCGGTGGCGGCGGCCCACATGTCCTCGTGGCCTGAGTAATCGGCCATAGGGACATCAACCTCGAGCGAAGCGTCCGGAAGGTCGCCGGTGTCGATGCGATCTTGGGCATCAATCGATGCGGTGATGGCTGCAGGCTCATCGAGGTCATCGAGATCGATGTCCGCGACACCGGAGATGATAGGCATGCTGGCGAGGTTTGCGTTGTACGGCGCAGCCTCAGCCGCCTGCTGCTGGGCAGGAGCGCCCCAAAGCGAGCTTTCGGCGGCGCGGCGGGCGGCAACGGCCTCCTCGTCCGCGGTCATGGCTTCATCAACGTACGAATTATCGGCAGAAGCGTTCGCGTCCGCCGAGGTAGCGCTGTAGGCGTTATTGGCTGCCGCGTTGGCGACGAGTGCCACGAAAGCCGCCGTGCTGCCCGCAGGGGCGGCCTGGGAGCCAGACACGGCGCGTGCCGCGGCGGCGATGTCGTCGCGATTGAAGGAGCCGAACTGCCCGCCGTTGGTGAGCTCGTCGATGGCGACTTGATAGACGTCGCGCGAGTGTGCAGGGTCGCAGCTCACCGGCGAATCGTCGTCGAGCATACTGTCGATCATAGACCAAGCCTCGTCCTCGTCCATAGCATCTGCGGCTCGAGCAATGGTAGGGACACCATCATCGGCATGACGGCGCTGGAACGCACCAGTCAGGCCGGAAAGGAATGCCGAGGTAGACTGCTCCGACTGAGCCTGAGAAGCAGAAGTCGCAGCGTAAGGAGTCGCATCCTGCTGCTGAGCTGGAATCGAGGCGGTCTTGAACTCGCTTTGATGCTGATTGAGATTGGCGGCACCGCCCATGGCATCGGGCTGGAACAGACGCTCTTCACGCTGCGCACGATACTCGGAGATACCCAGCGAGGCGGCATAGATGCCCACGCCCGCCACCGCGCCCACGGCGAAGGGAACCGCACCCGCCACGACCGTCTCGTTCACCGACGAAAACGGCAGCGTCGCGGCATACATAACCACGGGAGCGGCAAGGCCGATCCCGCACGAAAGTCCGGCAAGGACTGCTCGTTGTGTTGCATCAGAAGAAGCCATGAGCTCTCCCCATCTTCCAGCACCCAAATCGCATCATTCAGTTGGCTGCGCGAGAGAAGATGAAGCGGGGCTATGCCCCAAAGCAACGGTATATGGTTCGTTTCATCTGCGTTTTCCGTCGCGAAGCTTAAAAGCTATTATGCGAAACCGCCCTGTCGATTGCAAGCGACGATGTCGGATTGAAACGGGAAACCTGCTGCTCGTCGGTCTTACGGTCAAAAATAAGCGCGGAGCGGCGCTATGGAAAAGGGCCGAGGCTCAAAGCCCCGACCCTTTATCGCATTGATGACTATCGCTGCGCGTGGATGACAACCTAGAACGTCTGCTCGTAGTCGCTGTGTTTTTTGGCCGAACGCACCAGGAACTCCTGGTTGGTGTTGGTGCCCTTAAGACCCTTGATAAACGATGCGGCCGCGCGCTCGGTGTTGTTCATGCCTGCAAGAATGCGACGCAGACCAAAGACAAACGGACGCATCTGCTCGTCGACCAACAGGTCCTCGTTACGCGTACCGGAGGCAACGGGGTCGATAGCCGGGAAGATGCGGCGGTCGGCCAGGTCGCGGTCGAGCTTAAGCTCCATGTTGCCGGTGCCCTTGAACTCCTCGAAAATGACCTCGTCCATCTTGGAACCGGTGTCGATGAGGGCAGAGGCCAGGATGGTGAGCGAGCCGCCGTTCTCGATATTGCGGGCTGCACCCAGGAAGCGCTTGGGCGGATACAGTGCCGCCGAATCGACGCCGCCCGAAAGGATGCGGCCCGAGGCGGGCGCCGCCAAGTTGTAGGCGCGGGCGAGGCGCGTGATGGAGTCGAGCACCACCACGACGTCGCAACCCAGCTCTACGATGCGCTTGGCGCGCTCGATGACGAGCTCTGCCACGCGGGCGTGGTTGTCGGCAGGCATATCGAAGGTCGACGCCACAACCTCACCCTTGATGGAACGCTGCATATCGGTGACCTCTTCGGGGCGCTCGTCGACGAGCAGGCAGATGAGGTGCACCTCGGGGTTGTTAATCGAGATAGACTGGCAGATCTTCTTGAGGATCGTGGTCTTGCCGGCCTTGGGCGGGGACACGATCAGGCCGCGCTGGCCCTTGCCGATCGGTGACACGATGTCGATGGCGCGACCGGTAATAGAGTCCTTGCCGTGCTCCATGCGCAGCGGCTCGTTGGGATAGACCGGGGTGAGGTCGCCGAACTTGGGACGGTTGCGAATCTGCTCGGGGTCCAGACCGTTGACGGTCGTGATTTTGGCGAGGCCGGCGCGCTTGTCGCCGCCGCGCGAAGGACGCAGCGAGCCCTCGATGACGTCGCCCGTGCGCAGGCGCGCGGAGCGGATGAGGTAGGCGGGCACGAAGGCGTCGTCGTTGGACTTCATGTAGCCATGGGCGTGGATGATGCCGGAGCTGTCCGGGCGAATCTGCAGAATGCCCTTGATGTCGCGGAAGCCCTCGGCCTTCGCAGCGGTGACGTAGATTTCCTCGACGAGCTCGGCCTTCTTCTTGCCGGTCGTCTCGATCTCGAACTCCTTGGCCTTCTCGCGAAGTTCGGCGACCTTCATGGCAGCGAGCTCCTCGCGCGAAAGCGTGGGCTCGGTGGGAGCGGCATTACGCTCCTTGTTGCGCTGTTTGCGATCGCGCTGGCGGTTGCGACGGTCGTTGTTGCGGTCGTCCTTACGCTCGTTGCGCTCGTCGTTGCGCTTGTGCTGGCGACGGTTGGGACGAGTGCCGTCTTCGCCCTCAGCGGGGGCGGCACCATCGGTTGCGGCGGTGCCAACATTGGCCGCAGCGGCGTCATTGGCCTCGGCGCCAGAATCAACCTGCGCTTCGACATCCTGCTGCTCGGACGCCTTGGCCTTAACGGACTTCTTACGACCGCGCTTGGGCTTCTCGGACGCAGGCTGTTCGACGTCCTGGGCCTTGGCGACATCAGTCGACGCATCGGCGGTCGTCTCGGCAGAATCCTCGGACGCACCCTTCTTGGCAGCCTTGGCCTTGGACGTGCGCTTAGCAGCAGTACGACGGCTGCGACCGGGACGGACATCGGCGGGCTCGGCATCGGCGGGAGCGGCCTCGGAAGTCGTAGCATCCTGGACGGGTGCATCGGCAGCGGTTGCAGACTCGGCGGTCGCCGCAGCATCCCGAGCGGCGGCGGCTGCTGCTGCGGCCTTCTCTGCCTCGACAAAGGCCTTGGGCTTGCGACCGCGACGGTGCGGGCGCAAAGCCGGATCGACAACGGGAACTTCGTTGGCCTCGACAGGCGCAGCGGGCTCAACAGGCAATGTGCCCTCCCCTGCCGCGGAACGGACCGAAGCCTCAGTGAGCTCGGGGGCTACCTGTTCCGCAACTTGCTCGGCCTTAGCAGCCGTGCGGCGGCGTGTGCGCGGTGCCGGCTTCTCGGTCGGCAGGTCGGCGGCAGGGGTCTCGATGGCGGCAGGCGTCTCGGGCACAGACGGAGCTGCAAGCTCGGTCAGAGCCGCGGCCTCGCGCTCGGCAGCACGACGGCGGGCGCGCACCACCTGAGCCTCGCTAATCTGCGCCAACGCACGTGCCTGCGCGACCTCATCGGAAATCGGCGCCGAGGAGTCAGCTGCAACGGTGCGCTTGGCGCGCGTCGTGCGCGTGGTACGGCGCTTGGGCTTGGTGACCTCCTCGCCGTCAGCGGCAGGCTTGGCCGTGCGGCGCACGAGCTTGGGCTTTGCCGGAGCAGCCTCCTCACCAGTTGCAGGCGCAGGCGTCGAAGCAGCCTTAGGCGTCTCGGGAGCCGAGGCTTGCGCGGGCGCCGCGACCTGGTCCGACGCAACCGGTGCAGCGGGAGCGGCTTGCGTCGTCGTTATTTCGTTTTCTTGCTGTTGATCAGACACAGTGTTTGCTCAACTTTCTTTTCAAGCCCTGTGATCACATGCTCCCTGCATAAACCTTCAGGGCGGCTAAACAGTCTAGTTCCGTTCAAAACGACGGACATCATTGATCTGTATCGAGATGATTGCGTCAACTACGCAGCGTTAGTGTAACACAACCGCCGCCACCTGCAACTTAGTCATTGGGGGCGTTCTTAAACGACTAGTCAAAAGGGACACTCTTTGGTCTACCACCCACAAATCAGACTGCCTCCGCCAAAACTATGGCGGTTTACTACGACGAATCGATCAACCGCGACCACTCCGAAACATGTTGAACTAAAACCGCAGGTAGATGCCTTGCGCTTTTTTGCGAAAAGCCGGCGTGGTTGGAAATTCCCAATTCATCGTAGTAAACCGGCATAGTTTCGTATTTCCAGCAGTTCCAAATTCGTCAATACGTCGGCATTTGCGAAAAAAGCCCGACCTCCGTGGGAGATCGGGCTTATAGGGCTCAGTTAAACCAAACCTACACGGTCAAATGACCCGCAGGTTACATCTGCTCGGGCGCGGAAACGCCAACGAGGGTGAGCACCAGGGCGAGCGTCACGCGGACGGCATCGCAAGCGGCCAGACGGGCACGCGAAAGCTCGGGGTCGACGGGACGGCCCTCGCTCGGCAGCACCTGGCAGGCAGCGTAGAAGCTGTGGAAGTCACCGGCGAGTTCCTCGGCAAAGTGGGTCAGACGGAACGGGGCGCGATCGCGAGCACAGCTGGCGATCAGGTCGGTGAGCTCGTTGAGCTTGCGCGAAAGGGCGAGCTCGGTCGGGTCGGTCAGCAGCGAGTAATCGACGTTCTCACCGATGGCCTTGGCGGCAACGGCCTTCATGCCCATCTCGTCGGCCTGCTCGGCGGTAACGTCGGCGGCACGGCGCAGGATGGAGCACACGCGGGCGTGAGCATACTGCACGTAATAGACCGGGTTGGAGTTGTCGCGCTTCTTAACGGCCTCGATGTCGAAGTCGACCATCTGGTTGGAGCTCTTGGAGATGAGCGTGTAGCGAGCGGCATCGGAGCCAACCTCGTCGACGAGCTCCTGAAGGGTCACCATGGTGCCCTTGCGCTTGGACATACGGACGGGCTTGCCGTTACGCAGCAGGTTGACGAGCTGGCCCAGTAGAACCTCGAACTTGCCGGGGTAACCCAGAGCGTCGCAGACGCAGCGGACGCGCTCGATGTAACCGTGGTGGTCGGCGCCCCAGATGTCGATGACGTGGTCGACGCGCTGGAACTTATCCCAGTGATAGGCGACGTCGGAGGCGAAGTAGGTGTACTCGCCGTCGGACTTGATCAGGACGCGGTCCTTGTCGTCGCCCAGATCGGTGGAGCGGAACCACAGGGCGCCGTCCTTGGTGTAGAGGTAGCCCATCTTGTCGAGCTTCTCAAAAGCGCGGTCGACGGCGGAGGTGCCGGCGGTCTCGCCCTCGGTGTCCTTCACATACAGCGAGCGCTCGGAGTACCAACGGTCAAAGTCGCAGTTGACGGCGTGGCAGAGGTCGCGCATGTTGTCGACCATCTTCACGTAGCCGCGCTCACGGAAGCTCTCCATACGCTCCTGCGGATCGGCGTCGACCCACTTGTCGCCGTCGGTGCGCCAGAACTCGGCGGCCTCGTCGATGATGTAGTCGCCGCCGTAAGAGTCCTTGCCCAAGGTCTCGGCAAAGTTGTCCTGATACGGATGGGTCTCGGGGTGCTCGTCGTTCTCGTCGGCAACAAAGGCGTCACGGTCGGCGATCAGCAGCTTGTGAGCCTCGTCGATATCAACGCCCTGCTTGGCGATGATGTCGGCAAGCTGCATATAGCGCGTGCTGATGGAGTTGCCGAAGGTGTTCATCTGAGAGCCGTGGTCATTGATGTAGAACTCACGCTGGATCTCATAGCCGGCGTGGTCCATAACGCGGCAGAGCGAATCGCCCAGCGCGGCCCAGCGGCCGTGGCCGATGTGCATGGGGCCGACGGGGTTGGCGGAAACGAACTCGACCTGGGTCTTCAGGCCACCACCGACGTTGGACTTAGCGAAGTCCATGCCCTTCTCGCGAGCCTCGCCAAAGATGGCATTCTTGACGGCAACGGAGAGGTAGAAGTTGATGAAGCCGGGGCCTGCGATCTCGACCTTCTCGATCGCGGGGTCCTCGGGCATATGGGCAACGATGGCCTCGGCGATCTTGCGCGGGGCGCAGTGGGCCAGCTTGGCGGACTTCAGGGCCATGGTAGAGGTCCACTCGCCATGAGAAGTGTCAGCCGGTCGCTCGATAGCGCAATCGTCAAGTTCAAATGCGGAAAGGTCGCCGGCCTCCTGGGCCGCAGCAAGCGCAGCGCGTACCAGCTCTTCAATCTTCTCGGGCATAGATCCTCCTTGTGTTAAAGCCCCCGAGCTCTTGGTCACTCGTAGGGCAAAAGCCAGAGTTTGTAGCACTCTATCACAAGCGACGGGCACTGTCGCAGGGTAAAGCTAATAGATATTGCATATGCACAAAAATGACTACAGCTTGCATGGAGTCACTCAAAGATGCCGGTCTGCCTGCAGATTATGCAGGCGTTGAAAATGCATAAAGGTGTGAATGAGCTGCGTCTGTTATCGAATACTCTTACCTATCAGAATTGTGTGCTTTTCCTGCATAAAGTAAGGGTTTGCGCACGTCAGCGTGTTATTCTAGACATACGTAAATTCGTATAAGTTGGAGGTAGCATGTTCTCAATCGGTCAACACGTCATTCATCCGGGTCAGGGAGTCTGCACCGTCGTCGGTTTTAGGGACGACACGCCGCAGCCCATGCTGTTGCTCGAGACCAAGCAGGGACATGCGCAGACGATCCTCATGTACCCCGTGGCGCAGGCCGATCGTTTGCATGCCGCCATCTCCCAGCAAGATGCCGAGCACCTGCTGAGCCACTATGACGAGCTGGAGTGCGACACCTTTACCGAGCGTAACAGCTCGCTTGAGGAGACGCACTTTAAGCAGCAGCTCAAGCTGGGCGCGCCCGAGACGGTCCGCGTGGCAAAGACCATGATGCACCGCATTCGCCAGGCCGAGGAAGCTGATAAAAAGCCCAGCTCTTACTACATGCGCGTACTCAAGGAGGCCAAGCGCCGCTCCATTGAGGAGTTCGCCGTGGCCCTGGGCGTCACCGAAGAGGACGCCGAAGCCCGCCTAGCCCAAGCCGCCCTCAACTAACCCATCCGCGCCAAAAACCACCACAAAGGGGACAGGCACCTTTGTGGTGGTTTTTTCGTTCTAGTCGTTCTAGTAGTATTCATTCTTAGCGATACCTACGAGCACAAGGAGCCTCTTATGGCAGAGCCACTTACCGCCGGAATCACCCGCGACCGTGCGTTCGAACTGCTCAACGAGCACAACAAGGACCCGTTCCACATCACCCATGGCGAAACGGTCGAGGGCACCATGCGCTACTTTGCGCGCGAGTTCGACCCCGAGAACGAGGAGTTTTGGGGCATCGTCGGCCTGCTGCACGACCTGGATTGGGAGGAGCATGAGGATGACCCCATGAACCACACCATCTATGCGGCCGAGATCCTCGAGGGCGAGGGCGCCTCTCCCGAGCTCATTCGCGCCATCCAGACGCACACGTCCGATTTCAACACCTCGCTGCCCAAGCCCGAACTGCAGATGGAAAAGATACTGTTCGCCTGCGACGAGCTCACCGGCCTGATCGGAGCCGCCGTCGTCATGCGCCCGGGCAAGAGCGTCATGGACTTTACGACCAAGTCGCTCAAGAAGAAGTTCAAGGACAAGCGCTTTGCCGCCGGCTGCTCGCGTGACGTGATTTCGCAGGGCGCCGAGATGCTGGGCTGGGAGCTTCCCGAGCTCTTCGACCGTACCATCGCGGCCATGCAATCCTTCGCTCCCGATCGCGACACCTTCCAGGCCTAACCGCCCACGCCACCTATAACCACCGCAAAGGGGACAGGCGCCTTTGTGGTGGTTTTTCGTTTGCAACAGGTTTAGGGACGGACCTGGCCGGTGCCGCGGAGCTTGTATTTGTAGGTAGTGAGGGCCTCGGCGGCAAAGGGGCCGCGGGCGTGGAGCTTTTGGGTCGAGATGCCGATCTCGGCGCCCAGGCCAAACTCGCCGCCGTCGGTGAAGCGCGTGCTGGCGTTGGCATACACGGCCGAGGCATCGACCGCGTCCAGGAAGCGCTCGCAGGCATCCTCGTCCTCGGCAACGATGGCCTCGGAGTGCATGGTGCCGTAGCGGTTGATGTGCGCGATGGCTTCGTCCTCGTTCGCCACGACCTTCACGCTCATCTCGAGCGCCAGATACTCGCGGCCCCAGTCCTCCTCAGTCGCGGCAACATAGTAGTCGCCCTCGGCAAGCCCGGCGGCAGCGCATGCGGCGCACGTGGCCTCGTCGCCGTGAATCAGCACGCCGTGGTCGTGCAGCACGGCAACGACCGCCGGCAAAAACGAATCCGCCACGGCACGGTCGACCAGCAGCGACTCGGCGGCATTGCACACGCCCACGCGCTGCGTCTTAGCGTTGACGATAATGTTGAGCGCCTTGTCAAAATCGGCGGATTCATGCACGTAGATGTGGCAGTTGCCTGTGCCCGTCTCGATCACCGGCACAAGCGACTCGCGCACGCAGCGCTGGATCAGGCCCGCACCGCCACGCGGAATGAGCACATCGACAATACCGCGGAGCTTCATGAGCTCGCCGGTGGCCTCGCGGTCGGTGGACTCGATCATCGAGATAGCTTCGCGTGGAAAGCCCTGGGCCTCAAGCGCATCGGCCAGCAGTTCGGCAATCATGGCGCACGAGTGATAGGCCAGCGAACCGCCGCGCAGGATGCAGGCGTTGCCGGTGCGGATGCAGATGCCCGCGGCATCGGCCGTCACGTTGGGGCGCGCCTCGTAGACCATGGCAACCAGGCCCAGCGGCACACTCACGCGCGTAAGGTCCACGCCACTCGCAAGCACACGGTGATCGAGCACGCGGCCCACGGGATCGGGCAGCTCGGCGAGCTTCTCCAGGCCGGCGGCCATGCCCTCGACGCGCTCGGGCGTCAGCAGCAGACGATCGAGCAATCCGACCGAGGTGCCCGCATCACGCGCAGCGGACATATCGAGCTCGTTGGCGGCGACGATGGAGTCGATACCGTTGCGCAGTGCTGCGGCCATGGCGCGCACGGCCTCCTGTCGCTGCTCGTCGCTCGCCGTGGCAAGCGAGGCCGACGCTGCCTTAGCGGCAACGGCAAGATCGTGGACATACGTGGCTATATCGACCGACATGGACGGCCCTTTCTCCTAGAAGTTTGCAACCATGGTAGCCGATTTGCGCATGGCCTCGCCCGCGGCGGTAGAATTGGTCAACCCGAAACACCGCAACGAACGGAAGACTCACATGGCCCTCATTACTTCGTACCACGTCCCCGGCCTGTATGTCGAGGACCACAGCATCGACGTCCCCCTCGACTGGCGCGGCCTGGAGCCAATGCTCCTGGCCGTCGGCAGCACCATGCGCCGCGGCGCTATGCCGGCACCAATCGCCGGCGCGCCCGAGAGCATCAAGCTCTTCTACCGCGTGGTTTGCGCGCCCGACCGCATCAACGACGATCTGCCGCTGCTTCTGTTTTTGCAGGGCGGCCCCGGCGGCGAGAGCCCGCGTCCGCTGTCACCCACAAGCGATGGCTGGATCGAGGAGGCCGTCAAGCACTTCCGCGTGGTCCTGCCCGACCAGCGCGGCACCGGACGCTGTAGCTGCGTGGACGGACGCACGATTGCCACCTTGGGCGATCGCGCCGAGGCAGCCGGCGCCGATGCGGCCCGCTCGCAGGCGGACTTCCTCAAGCGCCACCTCGCCAGCTCCATCGTGCGCGATTTTGAGTACCTGCGCCTGGTGGGCTTTGGCGGCAAGCCCTGGGTCACACTCGGGCAGAGCTACGGCGGCTTTTTGACGTTGAGCTATCTGTCGCTCTTCCCCGAGGGCGTGGCGGCAAGCTTTACCTGCGGCGGCATCCCCCACGTGCCGGCGAGCGCAAGCGAGGTCTACGCGCACACCTTCCCGCGCATGGCTGCCAAGACACAGCAGTATTACGACCGCTACCCCGCCGACGTCGAGCGCGTGGCGGCTCTTGCCGATGCGCTCGAGGCTCAGAAGCCCGTGCTGCCCGACGGCTCGCCGATGACGGTCGAACGCCTACAGCTCATGGGCAGCGACTTTGGCATGAAGCCGAGCTTTGAGCGCATGCATTGGATTATCGATCACGCTTTTGTTGACGGCGACGGCACGCTGGCCTGCGGCGCCTCGGTATCTGACAGCTTTTTGATGCGCGCCTTCGAGCGCACCAACACGCGCACGAATCCGCTGTACTGGACGCTTCAGGAGTTCATCTACGCCGACGGCGACACCATGCCCATTCGCTGGGCCGCGGCAGAAGAGAAGGCCCGTCGTGCCGAGTTCGACACGCTCACGCGACCGCTCATGTTTACCGGCGAGGCCATGTTCCCGTGGATGTTTGAGCAGATGCCCGAACTTAAGCCCTTCAAGCCGGCGATGGATCTGCTTATGGAAGACACAAGCTGGGACAAGATCTACGACCCGCAACGCCTGGCCTGCAACGAGGTGCCGCTCCAGGCCGCGGTGTATTTCGACGACATGTACGTCGATTCGGGCCTGCAGCTCGATACGCTCAGCCGCGTGGGCAACTCGCATGCCTGGGTGACGAACGAGTTCGAGCACGACGGCCTGCACGGCAGCGTGGTGTTCAAATGCCTCTTCGACGAAGCCCTCAACCGAGGAGACCTGCGCCGGATCTTCTAGCAAAGGAGTGTCCCCACCTTCCGGCACAGACGATATGAGCAGGACATAAAAACATTGAGAGCCCCTGCTGCATGAAAGACCGCGGATTAGGCCGACAATGGTGAGTGTCTAATTCAGCCGCGGCGGCCACGCCGCATTCATGGAAGGGGCTCCCATGCTCGATACTACCACCTTCGTCGGCCTCGACGTCCACGCCCGCTCGATAAAGGCCGTCTCCCTCGACGTCATGACCGGGGAGGTGCGCGCCGCGACCTTCGGCTACGACGCCGGCGCCGTCGCGGAGTGGGTCCGCTCCGTGGACCCCGGGGCCAGGTGCGTGTACGAGTCCGGGGTCACGGGCTTCGACCTGCAGAAGAGGCTCTCCGGCCTGGGGGTCGACTGCGTGGTCGGCGCCGTCTCGAAGATGATCAAGCCCAGCGCGGACAGGCGCAGGAAGAACGACCGCAACGACGCCGAGTTCCTCGCCCGCATGCTGTCGGTCGGCAACGTGGTCGAGGTGTGGGTCCCCGACGACGAGTGCGAGGCCGCCCGCGACCTGACCAGGGCGCTCGAGGACGCGAGGGACGACACTCTCGCGCTCGAAGCAGCGGCTCTCCAAGTTCCTGCTAAGGCACGGGCTCGTCTTCGACGAGAGGACGCCCACCGGCCGCAGGAAGGGCAACTGGACCCGGGCGCACTGGTCCTGGATCGAGTCGATTAGGTTCGCGGAGGGGGCCGACAACGACGCGCTCGCCTACTACGTCGACGCGGTCAGGCGGGCGGCGGAGGAGAAGGCGAGGCTCGAGGGGCTCGTCGAGGCCGAGGCCCGCAAGCCCAGGTGGCGGAAGAGGGTCGACTCCCTGCGCTGCCTCAAGGGCGTCGACACCGCTTCCGCCGCCGACCTCGTGTTCGAGGCCGGCGAGTTCTCCAGGTTCAGGAACGCCCGCTCGTTCGCCGCGTGGGTCGGCCTGACGCCCTCCGAGCACTCCAGCGGGGAGAGCGACCGCAGGG
>CAUHCN010000021.1 GCA_959604825.1 uncultured Collinsella sp.
CGAGGCCGAACGCAAAATGGATTCTAAAAAACACCTTGCCAAATAGGAGCGTCAGACCAGGAAACCCCCTTATCCGCAGCTCCGAAGGAGCAGGATAAGGGGGTTTCCATGGTCGAGGACGTTCTGAAAACTAAGTCCAGCACGGGCCCGGATAAACAACCGACTACAGGTCGATGTGCGATTCCTTGATCGGGAACGGCTCGGCGAAGTGGCACGCGCAGCAGTGACCCGGGGCAACTTCCTTAAACTCAGGAAGCTTCTCGGAGCAGATGCCCTGCGCGATCGGGCAGCGCGTGTGGAAACGGCAGCCGGTCGGCGGATCCAGCGGCGACGGCGGATCGCCAGCGAGGATGATGCGCTTACGGGTCTTCTGGATATCCGGATCGGGCACCGGCACGGCAGACAGCAGCGACTGCGTGTACGGATGGTGCGGCTCGCTATAGAGCGTCTTCCAATCCGAGACCTCGACCATCTTGCCCAGATACATAACGGCAACGCGATCAGAAATGTGCTGCACGACAGAGAGGTCGTGAGCAATGAAGAGATAAGCCGTACCGAACTTGTCCTGGAGCTCCTTAAGAAGGTTCAGAACCTGGGCCTGAATGGATACGTCGAGTGCTGAGACGGGCTCGTCGCAGATGATCAGCTTGGGCTTCAGAGCGAACGCGCGGGCGATGCCGACACGCTGGCGCTGGCCGCCCGAGAACTCGTGCGGATAGCGATTGATGTGCTCGGGGTTCAGACCGACAACGTCGAGAAGCTCGCGGACGCGCTCGATACGCTCTTCCTTGGTACCCACACCATGAATGGTCATGGGCTCGGAAACGATCTCACCAATCGTCATGCGGGGATTCAGCGAAGCATAAGGATCCTGGAAGATGAACTGCATCTCGCGACGCATATCCTTGATCTCGTGCTTGCTCATCTCGGCAACGTCTTTGCCCTGGAAGAACACTTTGCCGGCCGTCGGCTTGGTGAGGCGCATGATAGTACGGCCCGTGGTGGACTTACCGCAACCAGACTCGCCGACCAGGCCAAAGGTCTCGCCCGGATAAATCTCGAACGAAATGTCATTCACAGCAGAGACGACACGCTTGGAGAAGCGCTTGGCGAACATGCCGGACTCAGCGGGAAACTCCTTAGAGAGGTGCTCGACCTTCAGCAGCGGAGTACGCTCGTTGGTATCTGCCATTACGCCTCGCCTCCCTTCTTGGAATCCTTGCGCGTACGGGACGTCTCAGGAGCGTTCTTGAGGAACTCGGGGTCACCGGAGTAGTGGCACGCAGAGTAATGACCAGACTCGGTAACAACGCGCTCGGGGCGCTGCTTGCGGCACTTGTCCGTCGCATAGGGGCAACGAGGAGAGAAGACGCAGCCCTCAGGCAGATTCATGAGCGAAGGCGGGTTGCCGTGAATCGGCGTCAGCGGCTTCTTCTCCTCGATGGCCTGCTCCGGAATGGAGCGGATAAGGCCCCAGGTGTAGGGGTGGCGGCTCTCGTAGAAGATTTCCTCAGCAGTACCGAACTCGACAGGACGGCCGGCATACATAACCATGATTTTGTCGGCCATATCGGCGACAACGCCCAGGTCATGGGTAATCATGATGATGGCGTTGCCGTTCTTCTCCTGCATTTCCTGCATAAGCTCAATAATCTGAGCCTGAATGGTAACGTCCAGGGCGGTCGTGGGCTCGTCGGCAATCAGAATATCGGGATCGCAGGCAAGGGCCATAGCAATCATGACGCGCTGACGCATGCCACCAGAGAACTGGTGCGGATACTCATTGACGCGCTTCTCGGGCTCGGGAATGCCAACGAGGTCCAAAAGCTCGGTGGCGCGCTTGAGCGCCTCCTGCTTGGAGTAGCCACGATGCAGACGAAGGCCCTCGCCCACCTGCTTGCCGATCTTATAGACCGGGTTCAAGGAGGTCATAGGATCCTGGAAGATCATCGCGATATCGTTACCGCGAATGTGCTGCATCTCTTCCTCGGTCATCTCGAGGATAGAACGACCGCGATAGCGAACGTCGCCGCCCTCAATCTTTCCCGGAGGCATCGAGATAAGACCCATGATGGTCATGGCGGTCACGGACTTACCGGAGCCGGACTCACCGACGACACCCAGGGTCTCGCCGCGATCGAGCGTGTAGGACACACCGTCGACAGCGCGAACGACACCATCCTCGGTATGGAAATACATCTTAAGGTCATCGACCTCGAGCAGATGCTGGCCCTCGGGAACCGGCTGGTCCTTCAGGTCCACATAGTTCTTGTTCTTCTTCATCCTTATGCGTCCTTCATCTTGACGTCGAGGGCGTCGCGCAAACCGTCACCCAGCAGGGTGAAGGCGAGCACCGTCGAGAGAATTGCCAGACCGGGCATGATCATCATCCAGGGAGCAGTCAGAAGATACTGCTGACCGTCCTGAATCATGGAGCCCCACGAAGGCGTAGGCGGAATAACGCCCATGCCGAGGAAGGACAGAGCGGACTCGGTCAGAATAGCGCCGCCGATGTTCATGGTCGCGTAGACCACGATGGAAGCAACGGAGTTCGGGAAGATATGGCGCATAACGATACGGGCATCGGATGCACCCATGGCACGGGCGGCGTCAACATAGTCGTTCTCTTTGACCGTGAGGATCGCGGATCTAAAGACGCGCGCAATCGAAGGCCAGCCGAGAATACCGATGGCGATAAAGACGTTCTGAAGGCCACGGCCGATAACGGCGATCATGGCGACGACGAACAGCACGTACGGGAACGCCAGGAAGATGTCCGCGCAGCGCATGATAATCGTATCCCAGATGCCGCCATAGAAACCGGCAAGGGCGCCCATGACCAGACCGATCACCGTGGAGATGGCGGTGGCCATAATACCGACGGAAAGCGAAACACGTGCACCGTAGATAACACGAACGAGAATGTCGCGGCCAAGGGCGTCGGTGCCAAACGGGTGCTCGGCACACGGAGCCAGCAGCGACGTCTCGGCCATGGTGGTCGAGTCGGAAGCCGTAGGAGAGCCGAGCCAGGGCTTAGCCCACAGATCGGCGGTCAGGGCGACCACAACAACGATGATGATCCAGCAGACACCGATAACGGCGAGCTTGTTCTTACGAAGACGCTTAAAAGCGTCGCCCCACAGCGTGCGGGACTTGGCGGGAGCAGATGCGGCCTTGGTGGCGGTAGCCTGCTCCTGAGACTGAGAATCAGTTTCCTGCATGAGACGTACCTCCCTTAGGCCTTATCCGACGGACCGCCAAGGCGGATGCGCGGGTCGAGGAATGCATAGCTAATGTCGACGAGCAGGTTGATCACCATGACGACGACGACGATGAGCGTAACGCCGCCCATAACGATGGGCCAGTCACGCATGCTAATGGCGCGATAGACCTCATAGCCGATACCGGGCCAGTTAAAGACCGTTTCGGTCAGGATGGCACCCGAAAGCATGCCGCCAAAGTCGACACCAATATAGGTAACGACGGGGATGAGTGCATTCTTAAGCGCATGCTTGATGATGATCGCGCGATTGGAGAGACCCTTGGCCTTTGCCGTACGGATGTAATCTTGGTTCATGACGTCAAGCAGCTGCGAACGCATAATGCGGGCAGCATAAGCGGTCGAAACCGAAGCCAGCGTAATGGTCGGAAGCACATAGTGCATCCAATCCTGATACTGAGAGCTGGAACCGCCGGCACCCGAAATCGGCATGGAGAATGCGCCGCCGGTGAGGTCCTTAAGGATGACGCCGAAGAAAAGCTGCAGCAGCATGCCGAGCCAGAAGGCGGGAACGGCAACGAGGATCGACGTGGTCAGCGTTACCAAAATATCCCAGAAGGAATAACGCTTTACCGCCGAAATGATACCCGCACCGATACCCATGATCGCCTCGAGCACGATGGCGCACGCGGCGAGTTTGACCGTATACGGATACTTCTGGGCAAAGATTTCCGTAACCGGCAGCTTGCGCTGGTACGAATTACCCAGATCGCCATGAAGCAGACCGTTCATGTAATACAGATAACGGTCTACAAGCGACGTCTGAACGGGATCGCCGTTCTCGTCAAGGATCGCGTTACCGTCCTCGTCCGTCTGGACCAGGTGATAGCGTACGCGAAGCTGAAGCTCTACCTCGGGGGACAGAGCCTTGTCTCCACCGATCAGCTTGATCGGATCTCCCGGCACGATATTCTGGAGGGCGAACAGAATCAGCGTGACGCCCAAAAACACCGGGATGAACTGAAGCACACGTTTAACGATGTACTTACCCATACCACTCCCCTATCTAGGGATTAACCTAAATGGGATGCCGATCGCCAGACCGGCATCCCAAAATTACCATCAGCCAGTTTACCCCAGGTTAGGGGGAACTGTATGTTTCCCATGAGGTCTACGTAAATACTTGACCCTCACGGAAGCTGCAAACTCTTAGGCGAGCTCAGCGGTACCCAGATCGGCGTGCTTCTGCGGATCAACGTAGAGGTACTTGACGCGGTCGGAGCCAGCGATGGTGTGCGTGTAGAACATCACCGGGATGACCGGGCAGTCGGCGGCGACCATGGCGTCGGCCTCCTGCATCTTGGCGATACGCTCGTCGTCGTCAACCGTGGCACGGGCCTCGTCAACCTTGGCGTCAAAGTCGGGGTTGCTGTAACCGGAGCGGTTGTCGCCACCCAGGGAGTCGGAGTGGAACAGCGGATACAGGAAGTTGTCCATGATCGGGTAATCGGCGATCCAGCCCAGACGGCCGAACTGATAGTTGAAGTTCTGATACTGCTCGAGCAGGGCAGACCACTCAGGGGTATCGGAGACGGCGGTGACGCCCACCTTGGCGAGGTCGCCGATGATGGACTCCATGATCTCCTTGTGGCCGCCGTCCTGGTTGTAGGACAGGGTCACATTGATGCCACGATCGCCGTTAGCGCCAGCGGGAGCGACCTTGTCGAGGTACTCGTTAGCCTTGTCGACGTCGTAGGCGCAGAACTCCCATGCGCCCTCCTTGTAGCCGGCGATTCCCGGAGGAACGATGCCGTCAGCGGGGGTACGGGTGCCCTTGAAGATGGTCTTGCAGATGGCCTCACGGTTGATAGCCAGGGAGATGCCCCTACGCAGGTCAGCGTTGTTGAACGGCTCGGCCGTGGTGTTGCACGTCAGATAGTACGTGGAAGGCTCGGAACCGAGCAGCATGCGCGCACCATCACTCATGGTGTAGCCATCCTTGGACTCGCCGCGGTCCTTCTTGGCGGCGTCGATCTGAGCAACGGGAACGTCGCAGACATCAAGGTTACCGGCCTGGAACTCCTTGTAAGCGGTCTCCACGTCCTTGATGACCTGGAAGTGGATGGCGTCGATCTTGGCCTTGTCGCCATAATAATCGTCGAACTTCTTGAGGTTGATCTCCTGACCATCCTCCCACTTACCGTCCATCATGAACGGGCCGTTGCCGACCGGGGCAAGATAGAAGCTCTTGACATCGGTCTCGGCGCACTCGGGAACCGGGGACAGAGCCGGGTGAGAGGCGACGAAGGGGAAGTCGGCGTAGGCAGAAGTCAGCTTGACGACGAGGGTCTCGTCATCCGGGCAGGTGACACCGGTCAGCTCGGTAGCCTTACCGGCAACCAGATCGTCATAGCCCTCGACCATGGAAAGGTGATAGGAGACCTCGGAAGGACCATACTCGGTAGCGATGGCCGACTTGGTGTTGACCAGGCGCTCCCAACCGAGCTTGAAGGACTTGGAGGTAACGTCGTCACCGTTATGGAACTTGGCCTTCTTGATCTTGAAGGTGAACTCGGTGGCGTCGTCGTTAGCCTCAAAGGACTCGCAAGCCAGCGGAACGATCTCGCCCTTCTCGTTATCGTACTCCGTCAGAGCGTCGAAGAGCTGGTACTCGACCTGAGTGCCCTGATCCTCCTGGACGTTGTAGGGGTCGATGCAGACCGGGTTGTTGATGTAGAAGTTCAGCGTCGAACCGGACTCAGAACCGGAAGCGTCGCCGCCCTTCTTGCCGCATGCGGCAAGAAAAGCCATGGAGCTCGCAGCGAGGGTGCCGCCAACAAAGGCGCGACGACCCATAACGGGCTGGTGGAACATAGAATCAGCCATGCCATCCTCCTTATGAGATAGGACAAAGTGAATTCGGCCGGGCAACGTCGAGACAGCCCAATCGAACCATTCAAACGCGGTCCGCTGTTATGGCTGGTTATGCAATGCGGGCCAACGTTTTGCAATACAGTAGCGCATTTTATGCACAATTTGGCGCTGATTCCGGTTAACGGTCGGGAATTTCTTTAGTTGGGCGAAGTATGTGGGGATATTTTGGCTCTGTTACAAGTCTGTAAATCAGAACCACCCTTAAAAAGGGTGGTTTGCTCTTAGGGTATAACCCACGGGCCCCGGGCTCGCGTCTAAAGGCGCGGGCCCGGACTTCGTCCAGGCCTAGTGCATCTTGACCCGTGGCGCGCCGGTCGAACCGGCAGGATCACCTCCTCTTGAAGGGGTCCTCGTACTCCTTCACGCTCAGCTTGTCCAGCGCGATGTCGTGGGACTCCTGCTCCCTGATGTACTTGGCGGTCGTCGCCTCGTTCAGGCCGACGGTGGACACGTAGTAGCCCTCCGCCCAGAACTTCCTGTTGCCGAACTTGTACTTGAGGTTGGCGTGCCTGTCGAATATCATCAGCGAGCTCTTCCCCTTCAGGTAGCCCATGACGCTCGCGACGCTGTACTTCGGCGGGATCGCCAGCAGCACGTGCACGTGGTCGGGCATCAGGTGCCCCTCGATTATCTCGATCCCCTTGTACTCGCACAGCTTCCTGAGGATCTCCCCTATGTCGCTCCTGATTTGGTTGTAGATCACTTTGCGCCTATACTTCGGCGTGAACACGATGTGGTACTTGCACATCCACTTCGTGTGGGAAAGGCTGTAGGCCTTCTGGGCCATGGCGACCACCCCTTCGACTCGAATTCTTGACGGCCTGAACAATCGTCAATATCGGTCGGAGGGGTGGCTTTGTAAAGCCGTTTGTCTCCACCCGCGTAGCGGGTGGTTTAAAGCTGGGCGCTGCGCGGCCAGCAGACTAAAGTCTTGAAAAACAAAAGGGGCCCCGCACATGCGGGACCCTTTACAAACGTATATACGCCGATGCTTAGTAGCCGACGATGCCCTGCGGGAAGAAGAACATGCACAGAACGACACACACGGCAAAAACGACGGCCATAATTACCGTCAGGCGATCGAGGTTCTGCTCCATGACGCCCGTGGCAGAGCTGGAGTTATACAGCGAGCTAGCGATCATATCCGAAACGCCGGTGCCCTTACCGGAATGCATCAGAACGAGAATCGTCAGCGCCACGGCAGAAACAGCCCAAACGACAAACAGAAGAATCTGAAACGGACCCATAGATAAGCTCCTTAATAGAACGATTCAAACTCCAGTACTGTACCACAACCTCCAACACTCCCCCACCTGCCATTTAGGGACGGGGCAGAAATGGCAGAAATACCAAAAAGGGGGTCGTCCGGTTGTGGACAACCCCCTTACTAGAAAACGGTATTTGTTTTCTATTAGGCCTCGGTGGCGAGCACGCGACCCGTCATCTCGGCGGAAGGCTCAATACCAGCCATGATGAGCATGGTCGGAGCGATATCGGAAAGACGGCCGTCCTCGATACCGGTGAGCTTGGCCTTATCATCAACGATGATAAACGGCACGCGGTTGGTGGTGTGAGCCGTAAACGGATGCTTGGAACCGTCGGAAGCAACGTCAAACATGTGATCGGCGTTGCCATGGTCGGCGGTAATCAGCGCAAAGCCGCCCTTGGCGAGAATCGCCGGGACAACCTTGGACAGAGCATCGTCAACAGCCTCGACGGCCTTAACGGCGGCGTCGAAGACACCGGTGTGACCAACCATGTCGCAATTTGCGAAGTTCACGATGTAGAAATCAGCGCGATCCTCGTTGATAGCGGCGACAAGCTTCTCGGTAACCTCGGGAGCGCTCATCTCGGGCTGCAGATCGTAGGTAGCGACCTTGGGGGAAGCGACGAGCACGCGCTCCTCGCCCTCCTTGGGCTCCTCGATGCCGCCGTTGAGGAAGAACGTCACGTGAGCGTACTTCTCGGTCTCGGCGGTGTGCAGCTGCTTCAGGCCATTGGCGGCGATAACGTCGGCCAGGACGTTCTCGGGGAACGTCTTGGGGAAGGCGACCTCGACGTCAAACGTCGGATCGTACTCGGTCATCGTCACAAAGTGCGAGAGCTTAATCTGCTCGCGCTCAAAGCCATCGAACTCCTTGTCCGTGAACACGCGGGTCATCTGACGAGCGCGGTCGGGACGGAAGTTGAAGAAGATGGCCGCGTCGCCCTCGTGGATGCCCTCGTTGTGGGCCGCGAAAGGCTCGACGAACTCGTCGCCGCGCGGATCCTTCTCGTAGTAGGCCTTGATACCGGCAACGGGGTCGGTATCGGCATCGGACGCGTTGACCATGACGTCGTAGGCGCGCTGGATGCGCTCCCAACGGTTGTCGCGGTCCATGGCCCAATAGCGGCCCGAAACGGTGGCAACGCGAGCGTCGCAACCGGTCTCCTCGGAGATCTTAGCCAGGAAAGCGCAGAACTCGCTCATGTAGCCGGCACCGGACTGCGGGTCGACGTCGCGGCCATCCATGAAGGCGTGGACGCGAACGGTCTTGACGCCATGCTGGGCAGCCATCTTGACCAGAGCCTCGACGTGGTTCATGTGGGAGTGAACACCGCCAGGGCTCATAAGGCCCATGAGGTGCAGGGTCTTGCCTTCGGCCTTGACGTCGTCCATAGCTTTGACGAAAACCTCGTTCTTGGCGATGGAGCCGTCCTTGATGGCGTTGTTGATGCGCGAAAGCTCCTGGAACACGATGCGGCCGGCACCGATGTTGAGGTGGCCTACCTCGGAGTTGCCCATCTGACCGTCGGGAAGGCCCACGTCCTCGCCCGAAGCGCCGAGCGTGGTGTGGGGATACTGAGCGTACAGGCTATCAAGGAAGGGCGTCTTGGCAGCGGCGACGGCGTTCTCGCCATCGGCCGGAGCCAGGCCGCAGCCGTCCATGATGATCAGGAGTGCAGGAAGATGACGCTGTGCCATATGTCCTACTCGCCTGCCTTGACGACCATAGAAGCGAAGTCGGCAGCCTTGAGCGAAGCGCCACCCACGAGGGCGCCGTCAACGTCGGGCTTGGCGACGAGCTCGGCGATGTTGCCGGGCTTGGCAGAGCCGCCATAGAGAACGCGGATGCCGTTAGCGAGCTCCTCGCCGAACATCTCCTTGAGGGTCTCACGGATAGCGCCGCAGACCTCCTGAGCGTCCTCGGCGGTAGCGGTCTTGCCGGTGCCGATGGCCCAGATGGGCTCATAGGCGACGACGACCTGCTTGGGGCAGGTGATCTCAAGACCAGCAAGGCCAGCCTTGACCTGGTTCACGACGTGCTCGACATAGGTGCCAGCCTCGCGGACCTCGAGGGACTCGCCGCAGCAGAAGACGGGAACAAGACCGGCGGCAACGAGAGCCTTGGCCTTCTTGTTCTGGTCCTCGTCGGTCTCGTGGAAGTAATCGCGACGCTCGGAGTGACCGATGATGCAGTAGGTGCAGCCAGCAGACTTGAGCATGTCGCAAGAGGACTCACCGGTGAAGGCACCCTTGGCCTCCCAGTACACGTTCTGTGCACCGAGGGCGATGGGGGCAGCCTGAATGCGGTCATGAACCGTGGTGATGTCGATGGTCGGAGGGCACACGAGCACCTCGACGCCAGCCGGAACCTCGGGCAGAGCCTGAGCCAGCTCGTCGGCGAGCTTGGCGGCCTCGGCGACGTCGTTGTTCATCTTCCAGTTACCAGCGATAAGAAGGGTGCGATTAGGCATCGAGAAGCGCCTCCACTCCGGGCAGGGCCTTACCCTCGACGAGCTCCATGGAAGCGCCACCACCGGTGGAGATCCAGCTCATCTTGTCGGCCAGGTTGAACTTGTTGACAGCTGCGACAGAGTCGCCACCGCCGATGATCGAGGTGCAGTCGGCCTCGGCAACAGCCTCGGCGATAGCCTGGGTGCCGTGAGCGAAGTTGTCAAACTCGAAGACGCCCATGGGGCCGTTCCAGAACACGGTCTTGGCGCCCTTGACGGCCTCGGCGTAGAGCTCCTCGGTCTTGGGGCCGATGTCCATACCCTCACGATCGTCGGGGATAGCGTCGGAAGCGACAACCTCGGGGACAGCGTCCTCGCCGAAGTGATCGGCAACGCGATTGTCGATGGGGAGCAGGATCTTGACGCCCTTCTCCTCGGCCTTCTTGAGCATCTCGCCGGCGCGCTCGACCCAGTCCTCTTCCTTGAGGGACTGACCGACGGTCATGCCCTGAGCCAGGAAGAAGGTGTAGGCCATGCCGCCACCGATGATCAGGGTATCAGCGGAGTCGATAAGGTGATCGAGCACACCGATCTTGGAGGAAACCTTGGAACCACCGACGATAGCGACGAAGGGGCGCTCGGGCTCGGCGAAGATGCCGGTCAGCGTGTCGACCTCCTTCTCGAGCAGGAAGCCAGCGACTGCGGGCAGGTAAGCGGCGGGGCCCACGACGGAACCCTGGGCGCGGTGAGCGGTACCGAAGGCATCGAGGACGAAGACGTCACCATAGGAAGCGAGGATCTTGGCGATCTCGGGATCGTTCTTCTTCTCACGCTTGTCGAAACGGACGTTCTCGAGAACGAGGACCTTGCCCGGCTCGACGGCGGCGACAGCCTCGGCGGCCTTCTCGCCATAGGTGTCGGCGACAAAGGCAACGTCGAGACCAGAGAGCTCAGCGAGCTTCTTGGCGACAGGCTCAAGGGAGAGCTCGGGCTGGAAGCCGGTGCCCTCGGGACGGCCGAGGTGGCTCATGAGGATGACGCGAGCATTGTGCTCGACGAGGTAGTTGATGGTGGGCAGGGCAGCCTTGATGCGGGTGGTGTCGCCAACGACGCCATCCTTGATAGGCACGTTGAAGTCAACGCGGACGAGAACGCGCTTGCCGTCGACATCGATGTCGCGGACGGTCTTCTTGGTAAAGGCCATGTTTGCTTCTACCTTTCGTACGTGTCTGCCTCCCATTACGGCAGACGATTTCCTATAAAAAGGGCGCGACCCTAGGGTGTAAGCCCTATAAGGCCGCGCCCTTCTTTAGACGCTCAACGAGCTATTCGCTAAAAGCTAAATTAAGCAACGAACTTCTCGAAGTACTTGATGGTGCGGACCATCTGAGAGGTGTAGGAGTTCTCGTTGTCGTACCAAGAGGTGACCTGAACGAGGGTCTGGCCGTTGCCGAGGTCAGAGCACATGGTCTGAGTGGCGTCGAAGATGGAGCCGTGGGTCTCGCCGATGATGTCGGTGGAGACGATGTCGTCCTCGTTGTAACCGAAGGTCTCGGAGATGGTGGCAGCGTAGGCCTTCATAGCAGCGTTGACCTCGTCGACGGTGACCTTCTTGTCAACGACAGCGTAGAGGTTGGTGATGGAGCCGGTCGGCGTCGGGACGCGCTGAGCGGCACCGATGAGCTTACCGTTGAGCTCGGGGAGAACCAGGCCGATAGCCTTAGCAGCACCGGTGGTGTTGGGGACGATGTTGACGGCGCAGGCGCGGCTACGACGCTTGTTGCCCTTGCGCTGCGGGCCGTCGAGCGGCATTTGGTCGCCAGTCCAGGCGTGAATGGTGGTCATGATGCCGGACACGATGGGAGCGAAGTCGTTCAGACCCTTGGCCATCGGGGCGAGGCAGTTGGTGGTGCAGGAAGCAGCGGAGATGATGTTGTCCTCAGCGGTCAGCGTCTCGTGGTTGACGTTGTACACGATGGTGGGCAGATCGCTGCCGGCCGGAGCGGAGATGACGACCTTCTTGGCGCCAGCGTTGATGTGGGCCTGAGCCTTAGCCTTGCTGGTGTAGAAGCCGGTGCACTCGAGAACGACGTCGACGTCGAGGTCGCCCCAAGGCAGGTTGTTGGCGTCGGCCTCCTTGTAGATCTTGATCTCCTTGCCGTCAACGGTGATGGAATCCTCGCCAGCAACGACCTCGTGATCGCGAGCGTAGTTGCCCTGCGTGGAGTCGTACTTCAGCAGGTAAGCGAGCATGTCGGGAGAGGTGAGGTCGTTGATAGCGACGATCTCGGAGCCCTCATGACCGAACATCTGACGGAAGGCCAGACGACCGATGCGACCGAAGCCGTTAATAGCAACCTTTACTGCCATTGTGTCTCCTTTCGTAAGGCCCCCGCAAGCTACAGCGCCTGCCGTTGAGGCCCACAAACTAACCACTCGCCTAATATACCTTTTTTTGGACTTGAATTTCACGAGAATGGTCGAAATTGAAAATCAAATTTACGTTAAAACGTTTTAAAGAATAAAATAGCAGCTAAATCCGTATATAAGTCGATACTTTAAACTACCTGTTTGCTTCAATGAGCTTTTCAAGCCTCAAAACTCGATGGTAGAGGGCCGACTTCGACAAGGGAGGGTCAGCCATCTCCCCCAAATCACGCAGCGACAGATCGGGGTAACGCTCACGCAGATCGCAAAAGACCGCCAAGGCGTGCGGAAGCGCATCGCGAAGGCCACGCTGCTCGAGCTCATCGATAAGCGCAAGCTGATGTTGGGCAGCCCCGGCGCTTCTGGTCTGGTTGGCGAGCTCGGCATTCACGCGACGGTTCACATCGTTCTTAACCAACTTGACCGCGCGCGCCTCCTCAATCTCGGCAACGCTGCGTTTGGCACCAATCAGCTTTAAAAGATGCTCGATCTCCTCGGCGCTCTTAATGTAGACAGCAAAGGATCCGCGCCGCGCGTTAACGCGCGCATGGACCCCAATCTGCTCCAATAGTTCGCAAAGTCCCCGGGCATACTGCTCGCCCTGCACCGCGATCTCCAAATGAAAGTCGCCGCGGGGATCGGCCACGAAACCGCCGGCGATGAGCGCGCCGCGGATGTAGGCAAGCCTGCAGCAGGGACGGGCAACGATGTGCCGGGGAACACCGGCGACGAGCCCTCCCCTGCGGTCGAGAATGCCCAGCAGCACCAGAGCCTTGTCCAAGTCGGGTTGATCGGGCAGGGTAATGAGATAGTTACGGACCTTATGCAAGACCGATTTACGAACGGTGAATTCCGTTTTGAGCTTAAGGATGCGATGCGTCAGCGTGATCATCGTGCGCGCGACGGCTCCCGTCTCGGTCGCGACCGTCAAACGATACCGCCCGGAGCCGGCCAACGAAAGCGTACCGCTCACACGCGTCAGGGCGGCAAGCGTCGACAAATCGCAGTATTCACATTCGGGTTCGCAGCGCGCAAGCTCGTCGCGCACCTCAGCGGTAAACGACATGCAGGCCTATGCCTTCGTGTTGGCGCGCGACAGGTCGCGGTGGGAGATGCTCACGTGATACTGGGCGCCTTCCAGGTAACGGGCCGTGGCCTCGGCAATGGCGACGCTACGGTGCTGTCCGCCCGTGCAGCCGATGGCGATAGAAAGCTGCGGCTTACCCTCCGCGATATAGCCCGGCATCACCGTATCGAGCAGCTGCGTCCAGGCCTTCCAGAACTCCTGGGTCTTGGGATGGTCTAAGACAAAATCGGAGACCTTCTTATCGAGGCCGGTCATCGTGCGCATCTCGGGATCGTAGAACGGATTAGGCAGGAAGCGGACGTCGATCATAATGTCCGCCTCGACAGGCATGCCGTGCTTAAAGCCAAACGAGAACACGTGGACATCCATAAGCTGCTGGTCGGACAGCTCGGAAAATGCCATACGTAGCTTGTTGCGCAGCGCAGAGGTGCGCAGACGGCTCGTGTCGATAATCATATCGGCTCGGTCGCGCACGCCCTGCAGCTGAAGGCGCTCGCGCTGAATGGCATCGGCCGTAGTCTCCCCCGGCTTGGCAATGGGATGACGGCGGCGATTTTCGCTGTAGCGACGAATCAGCACCTCGTCAGAAGCCTCCAGGAACACGATGTCGCAGCTCATCTCGCGCTCTTCGAGCGCGGCGACCGCATCGAGCAACTCGTCAAACAGCCCCTGGCTACGCAAATCGCAGGTGACGGCGAGATGCCTGCCCACGCCCGTATTGATGCCGACGAGCTCGGCAAGCTGGGCGATGAGACGCGGAGGCAGGTTATCGATGCAAAAATAGCCCATGTCCTCGAACACGTGCATGGCCTGTGTGCGGCCCGATCCGGACATTCCGGTGATGATGACGATATCGGGGATGCGCTCCGAGCGCTCCGCCGCATCCATGGCATCTCCCTTTTGCATGTGCTGCCTCCCGAAAACAAGCGCGGGACCCAGCAACCCGGATCCCGCGCGGTCAATTGCCTATATTGAGTATACCGCCCCGAGCGGATACGAGGCCTGTCTTACGCCTCAAGCGCAGCCTTGAACCAACTCGTAATACTCGTGGGGTGCGTGATGGCGGTGCCGACGACAACGGCCCAGGCGCCAGCATCGATCGCGGCGCGAGCCTCCTCGGGCGTATGCACGCGACCCTCACAAATGATGGGAAGGCCGGGGAATTCCTCGGTCGCCTGACGCAGGAGCGGCAGGTCGGGGCCATCGGCCATGGTGCAGTCGATGGCGGCGACGCCGTGAGAAAGCGTGGTGGATACCAGGTCAAAGCCCATATCAACAGCACGGCGAATGTCCTCGATGGTGGCGCAATCCGCCATCAGGAGCACACCCTCCTCGTGCAGCGGGCGGAATGTATCCTCGACCGTCTTGCCATCGGGGCGCGGACGATCGGTGGCGTCGATCGCCACGATATCGGCACCGGCAGCAACGCAGGCGCGAGCGTGACGCAGCGTCGGCGTGATGTAAACGCCCTCGTGCCCATCCTTCCACAGGCCGATGACGGGAACCTCACAGCGACCCTTAATGGCGGCAATGTCGGCAAGGCCCTGGCAGCGAATGGCGGCGGCGCCGCCGAGCTCGCAAGCGCGAGACATTTGCGCCATGGTCTCGGGCGTACGAAGCGGCTCGCCCATATACGCCTGAACGCTCACGACGAGCTTGCCCTTCAGGGACTGGATCAAAGGATCAACGGTCATAAGGCTGCAACCTTTCTCAGAACAGCCTCCCGAGGCGTGTTGTCTCGGGAGGCTCCTACAGCAGATACGTTTACTTCAACGAGGCAAGAAGATGCTCAGCGGCACCGATGAGCGGAGCATCGCCCTCCAGAGAACCGATGAGGATCGGCGTGTCCTGAAGCGGATCGAGCGCCTGGCTGGCATAGCCTTCGTGCACCGAATCCTTCCACGTCTGTGAACGCCAATCGGGACCTTGGTGAATCACGCCGCCCGAAAGCACGATGACCTCAGGGTCCAGGATGTTAGCGAGCGAGCCCAAGCTGGCGCCCAGCGCAAAGCCGGCGTCATGGATGACCTCGGTCGCCTTTGCGTCGCCCGCACGGCACAGGTCGTTCACATCGCGACCGACCGAAGGACGGCTGGGGTCGACGCGGCCAAAACGCTCATCGTACATTCGACCAATGGAAGTGCCCGAAGCAACCGACTCCAGATGGCCGGAACGCCCGCAGGCGCAGGGAATGCCGGCGGCAGCCGAGCACTCGATGTGGCCCATATGGCCGGCAGCACCATGGAAGCCCTGCATCACGCGGCCGTTCTCGACATATGCGCCGCCGATGCCCGTACCGATGCCAAGACACAAGACGGAGAACTTACCCTTGCCGACGCCCCAGTGGGCCTCGCCCAGTGCATGAGCCTGCACGTCGCCTACAACGGCAACGGGAAGACCGAGGTCCTCGCGCAGACGCGGCCCCAACTGAACGCCGGACCAGCCGGGCATGATCTCGTTGGCATACGCGATGGCGCCCGTCTTGGGATCGACGACGCCGGCGGCACCGATACCGACGCCAAGGACCTCGACATCGGAATTCGCCTCAAGAGCAGCCTTGATGGACGCCTCGATACGCTGGAAGACGGCCTCGCCGCCCTCCTGGGCCTCGGTAGGAACCTCGGCCTCAAAAACAGGATGGGGCACGCTGCCGTCAGCCGGGTACTCCATGATGGCAGTCGCGATCTTAGTTCCGCCGATATCGACAGAGCAGACGTACTTGTTCTCCATGTCGCTCTCCTTAGGAGATAAAAAACAACTACAGGAAATGCGCCGTCAGGCTAGCCGTCACAGCGCAGTAAAGGTTTTCCAGGTGTCCGAGATCGCCGAGAAACCGTGTGGCCATTGACCTAATGGGTCATGGCCACACGGTTGAACGGCGAGGTCGGGTGCCTGGGAAGCTTTACAGGAGACCGTTGTCCTGAAGGACCTTCCTAATCGCCTCGACGTTCTCGCCGGTCATGGCCTTCACCGGGCGCGGCATGGTCGGGCTGTCGAAGATGCCCATGAGGTTCATAGCGGTCTTGAAGGCGCCGACGCCACCGGCATAGCCCTGGACGCCCGAGGTGACGTCCCAGATGTGCGAAATCTCATTGAGGCGATCCTGCTCGGCCTTGACGGTAGCCCAGTCGCCGGCCTGAGCGGCCTTCCACTGGCGCACGTAGCCCTCGGGCTCAACGTTGGCAAGGCCCGGGACAGAACCGTCGGCGCCACCGAGGTAAGCGCCGTCGACAACAACCTCGTGACCGGTGAGGATGCTCATCGGATGGCCGTTCTTCTCGTTCTCCTGAACGAGATAGCGGAACGAGATGTCATCACCCGAGGAATCCTTGACGCCAGCAAGGACGCCCTCGGCGCCGAGCTTGGCAAGGAGCTTCCAGGGGAGCTTGGTGTGAACGCAGACGGGAATGTCATAGGCAAAGATGGGCAGGTCGAGCTCCTCGTGCAGGATGCGGAAGTGCTCCTCGACCTCGGTCATGCCCTGCAGGGCATAGAACGGGCAGGTGGCGACAAGCGCATCGGCGCCCAGCTCCTGAGCGACCTTACCGTGCTCGATCATGCGCTCGGTCTCGGTATCGATGATGCCGACCAGGACGGGCACGCGGTGGTCGACGATACGAACGGCCTCGGCGATGATCTGGCGACGACGCTCATCGGTGGAGAAAACGACCTCGCCCGAAGAGCCCAGGAAGAACAGGCCATCGACGCCGGCATCGATCATGCGGTTGATGCTGCGCTCAAAGGAGGCAACGTCGAGCTGGTGGTCTTCGGTATCGGGAACAACGACGGGAGGGATAACGCCGGTGAATTTCTGAGTTGCCACAAGAATCTCCTTAGTTGTCTGGCGGGCGGCCCTATGCCACCCACTCTTGTTGGCAGTGTCCAGGCCGTCTAGGCCAAAGAACACGGGTAGAACGTTTGGTTAAAAAAGTCGATGACTTCGTTTTCAAACGCGTTGATGCGCTCATGAGCGTATTTGGCATAGATGATATGCCTCCGGTCACACTCAAGACCGTTGAATACGGCAAACTGGCCCTTGGGATCACTCACGGCATCCATGAGCGATGTGCCCATGAGCACCGATCCACGCACCCGAGACGACAACGCCTCGAGGCCACCGGGAATTGGATTGGCAACCGCCGTGCAGGCGAGGCCCCGCTCGTCCAGAGCAGAAACCGCCAGCGCGACTCCGCCGCCAAGGCCCTCGCCCCATGCAAAGATGCGGTCGGGGTCCACGCCATCAAGATTGCGCGCCACCTTCGCCATCGCGCAACCCCAACGGACGCGCTTAACAAAAGCAGGAGAGGCAATCCCCTGCTGCAGCTCGCTGGATCCAATCGCCTCATCGTCCAGCGCAAGCACGGCATATCCCATGGCCGCAAACCTCGTCATGTGATGCCATCCCCGCACGGGTCGGTCGATGTCGTGAAACATCAGACATAGCGGCACAAGCTCGGATGCTCGGGCGCGACCGGCAGGCTCGATCAAACGTGCGTGGACCACATCGCCACCAAGCTCAAAGGAAACCTCGGAGTAGCGGGCATACGGATTGGCGAAATCGATCGCCGTAATACTCGGCCCGCAAACCTCAAGGTCCGAAGCGGCTATCTCTAATTCGGAAACATCCGCAGAAGCATCACCGCGCCAATCCCGGAAATCAGCGAGCCTTGACGAGACCGTTCCGGGAATCCCCACAAGGTCGGAGACAATCAGCTCATTGACATTGCTCTCGCACTTAGACATGAGCCTCCCCTCCCTTGCAGAAAAACGGAATGATCAGATCGTCAAAATCCTGAATCTCCTCGTGGCCAAAGCCTTCAAAGAACTCATGACGCTTTTCACAGGTCAGGTTGTTATAGACCGCAAACTGCGTCGCTGGCGGACAGACGGTATCGGCTGTGCCGGTGCCAAACAGCACGGGGCATTTGACCATAGGGGCAAAGTTCTTGGAATCGAAGTACGCCAGCTTGGCATAGGCTTCGTCGATACGAGTCGAGTCCTCGTCAAACCAGCGAGACCAATAGCGCAGGCCCTCGTAGGCAATGTCGTCGGCATCCAAATCCCAGACCAGGCGGAAATCCGACAGGAAGGGATAGAGGATGGCGGCGCGATTGATAAGCTCGCTGTTAAGTGCACAGGTCGCAATGCCCAAACCGCCGCCCTGCGACGCGCCGTTCACAAACACACGGGCAAGATCGATGCCCTCGAGCTCGCGAACGATGCGGCACAGGATGCGAATATCTTGGTGCAAGCGGACATAGTAGAGGTTGGCCGGATCGCCGTCGATACCGGCGACGATATGGCCCGCGACCGTTGTGCCCTCAAATCCACCAATGTCCTCGGAGGGACCTCCTTGGCCGGGGCAGTCGAGGGCGATGAGTGCCATGCCCATGCCCGCAAACGACGCCTGCTCAAACCAGCTGCGGCTTGCACCCGGATACCCATGGAACTGAAGTACCAATGGCACGGGCTCGTCCGAGACGGGTTTAAGGTACTTGGCATGCAGGCGAGCGCCACACATGCCGGTATACCAGAGGTCGAAAAGCTGGCAGGTCACGGCATCGGTGACCGATGCCGTCTCGATCGCATAGTCAAGCCCGACGGCGTCGGCCTCGGCCATGCGGTCCTTCCAAAAGAGATCGAAATCTGATGGACGGGGCATGGCGCCCCGATACCCACCAAATTGCTGTTGTAGCTCCTGAGCACTTGGCATGGCTCGTGAACCCAACCTTTCGAAATCGCAACGGAGGTGCGCCCGGCAAGGGAACCGGGCGCACGGGAGGGAAAGCGAGGCTACTCGCCGAGCTTGGGATGCAGCAGCGACGGCGCAGCACCGAGCAGCATCTTGGTGTAGGGGTCCTGAGGGTGCTGGAAGACCTGCTTGGCCTCGCCCTGCTCGACGATCTTGCCGCCATTCATAACGATGATGTCGTCAGAGATATAGCGGACCGTCTGGATGTCATGGCTGATGAACACCATGGCCAGGCCGAGCTCCTTCTTAAGGTCGGTCAGCAGGTTCAGAATCTGCGCGCGGACCGAAACGTCCAGAGCCGAGGTGGGCTCGTCGGCGATGATGGCATCGGGGTTCAACGACAGGGCACGGGCAATTGCGACGCGCTGGCGCTGGCCGCCCGAAAGCTGGCCGGGAAGAACCTCGGCGGCGGAGCTGGGCAGACCGGTGAGCTCCAGGAGCTCCTTGACGCGCTTCTCCTGCTCGGCCTCGGTACCCAGGTTGTGGACGCGCATGGGGTCGAGCAGCTGCTCGCGAACGACCATGCGGGGATTGAGCGCCGTAGCCGGATTCTGGAACACGACCGAGATGACACGGCCCATGTGGCGACGGTCCTCGGCGGTACGCTTGGTTACGTCCTTGCCCTTAAAGTAGACCTTGCCGCTCGTGGGGGCCTGCAGGCCGCACATGACGTTGGCGGTGGTGGACTTACCGCAACCGGACTCGCCGACGATGCCGATCGTCTGACCGGGCATGAGCCTAATCGTTACACCCTGGACGGCGTGAACCAGGTTGGGGTGCAGAATCGAGCCGGTACGGGTCCTAAAGGTGACGTGGACGTCATCAAGGAAGATGATCGGCTCGACGCCGTTGACTGCGGTCTCGCTCATCTACATCACCTCCGCGTGAGGGGTCAAACCATTTGCCTTGAGCACCTCGTCGGGGAGCTCGGAATAGAAGTGCTCGGTGCCGGGCACGCGCTTGAAGACCGGACGGGTGTCCAGGCCAATGCGCGGATGGCTCGAGCGGGGCGCGAAGCGATCGCCCTTGGGGAAATCGCGCGGGCTCGGAACGGCGCCGGGCACCTGGTGCAGACGGCCCGAACCGCTCTCGATGGACAGAACGGAGCCCAGAAGACCGCGGGTGTACTCGTGGATCGGGTTAGTGAGCAGCTCCTTGGTGGGCGCCTGCTCGATAACCTGACCGGCGTACATAACCGTGATGTTATGGGCGACCTCGGCGACCAGCGCCAAGTCATGCGAGACGAAGATCATGGCAAAGCCGAGCTTGGCCTGAAGGTCGTTGAGCAGCTTGATGACCTGCTTCTGGACGGTAACGTCCAGAGCGGTCGTGGGCTCGTCGCAGATGACCAGCTTGGGGTCGCGGGTAAGGGCCATAGCGATCAGGACACGCTGACGCTGGCCACCGGAAAGCTCATGCGGGTAGCTCTCGAGCGTACGCTTGGGGTCGAGGCCCACGAGCTCCAGGAGTTCCTCGGCGCTGCGGGTGCCGCCGCGCTTGGTGAGCTGCTTCATCTGGGCAGAGATGAGCATGGAGGGGTTGAGCGAGGACAGGGCGTCCTGATAGACCATAGCGATATCGGTACCGCGCAGGCCGAACCACTCCTTCTTGCTCATCTTGAGCAGGTCGCGGCCCTCCCAGAGGACCTCGCCGGAAAGGTGCTCGTCATCGTCGGTCAGGCCCATGATGGCCAGCGTGGTGATGGACTTACCGCAACCGGACTCGCCCACCAGGCCCATGGTCTGACCAGGACGGACGTCAAAGTTGACATGGTCGACGACGTTGATATCGCCGTGATGCTCAAACTGAATGCAGAAGTCACGGACCGAGAGAATCGGTTCGACAGACTCGTCGGGCACATGGCGATCGTCACGCTTGAGCTCGACATCGCGCAGGGCGCCAAGGCGAGCGGAGAGGGACTGGGCCTGCTCCTTGTAGGCGCGAACGGGGTCGGAGACCAGCAGGTCGGCCTCGCGACGCTTGGAGGAATCGGTCGGATCCAGGGCGGCGGAGGGAGCAGCGGCCATGGCGTCGGTAATGCCCTCGGAGAGGATGTTGAGCGCCAGGCAGGTGATCATGATGGCCAGGCCCGGGAACAGCGCCTGCCACCAACGGCCGGCGAGCACGCCGCCGCGGGCGTCGGCGAGGATGTTGCCCCAGGTAGCGGTGGGCTCCTGGATACCAGCGCCGATGAAGGTCAGCGAGGCCTCGAAGATGATGGCGTCGGCGACCAGGGTAACGGTGAAGACCATGATCGGGGCGATGCAGTTACGCAGAACATGCTTGATCAAAATCCACGGAGCCTTGGCGCCGGAAACGATGACCGCGCGGACATAGTCCTCGCCGTACTCGGACACGATGTTGGCGCGCACGATACGGGCAATCTGCGGAGTGTACATAAAGCCGATGGCGAAGATGATCGACGGCACGGAGTTGCCCAGGATGGAGACGAAGACGGCCGCGAGGGCGATGCCCGGGATGGACATGATGATGTCCAGGATACGCATGATCGTCTCGGAAACGGCCTTGCGCGAAACCGCCGCAAGGGCGCCCACGACCGAGCCGCAGACCAGAGCCATGGCAGTGGCGCCAAAGCCGATAATCAGCGAGTAACGACCACCGTAGAGCATGCGCGACAGAATGTCGCGACCCTTATCGTCGGTACCGAAGATAAATCCGTTGCCGGGAGCCTGGCGAGCCGTAAAAATCTCGACCGGGCTATAGGGGGCAAGAAGGGGCGCCAGAATCGCAGTCAGGGCGACCAGCACCAACACGACGGCGGCAATCTTAGAAGACAGCGTCATCTTCTTCCAGCCACCGAGCTTGAGCCCCTTGGAGGCAGCCTTCTCGAGCTGCTCGGTTTGCTTCTCTCGAATCTTTACCATAATCTACACCGTCCTGATGCGCGGGTTGATGAGCAGGTAGAGCATGTCAACCACGATGTTGATGATGATGAAGGCAAGAGCAACGACGATAACGACGCCCTGAACCAGGTTCGCCTCGTTGCCCTGAACGCCCTGCAGAATCGCGGTGCCCATGCCGGGGAGGTTGAAGATAACCTCGATGACGACGGCGCCGCCCATGAGGTAACCGATCTTAAGACCGAGGGTGGTGACCGGGGTGATCAGCGCATTGCGAAGAACGTTGATGCCGACGACGACCTTCTCGGGAACGCCGGCGCCGCGAGCCATACGGACATAATCCTTATCGAGCTCCTCGACCATGGCGGTACGCACGATACGAGTCATCTGGCCCGTCAGCGGAAATGCCAAGGCGATAGCGGGCATGATCATACGTCCCAGATAGCCAGCCGGATTCGTGGTGAAGTGAGGCAGAGCACCCGATGCCGGAAGCACCTTAAGGTAGGAAGAGAACAGCAGGATCAACAGAACGGCAAGCCAGAACGACGGGGTTGCCAAGCCGGCGATGGAAAAGACGCGGATCACTTGGTCCGGCCATTTGTCGCGATACAGTGCCGCGATGACGCCGAGTAAAAACGAAACGACCGCACCGATGGCAAGGCCGATGAAGGTCAGCTGCATCGTGACGGGCAGGGCCGTGGAGATGCGCTTGGCAACGGAGTTGCGAGCAGCACCATAGGTGCCCATGTCACCATGGATCAAATCGCCCATATAGCGCACGTAGCGCACAGGCCAGGGGTCGTCCAGACCATACTTCTCATGGTACTCGGCAACCGCCTCGGGCGAGGCACCGTCACCCAACGCCGTGTAGGCGGGGTCGGTCTTGGAGAACGACATAAGGAAGAACACCAGGACGGTGACGCCCAATGCCATGATCGGCAGCGCCACAAGACGCCTTCCAATCAAACGTAGCAAGTTGTTCACGTTCTCTCCCCTTTCTTTTGTCGGTAGGACCAACTGGTATATGAGTACGGATACTCATTACAAGACCCGAGCGACATCGAGGTCGCCCGGGTCTTTGTTTCAACTATGAGGATACGGTCCCAACGACCGACATCCTGCATACAGACTCAAGCGAGTCTTACGCCTTGACGGTCGCAACGCCCCTGAAGGACATGCTCGTCGTGCCGATGCCCTTGAAGCCATCGAGGGCCTCGCCGTTGGGCGCAGTGGACGGATCGTCCCAGGAAGCGGAGACGGTCTTGACGTGGACAACGGGGTACAGAACGGCGTTGTCGGCAATGATGTCGAAGCACTCGTTCCACTTCTTCTGCTGCTCATCGCCCTCGGCGGCAAGAGCCTCGTCCATGAGACCGTGGAGCTTCTGCCACTCAGCGGACTCCTTCCACGGGCAACGGGTCTGCATCCAGACGTTGTCGCCGTACCACCAGTTGAGCAGCAGGTCGGGGTCGGCGCCGAAGCAGGAAGGATCGCCAGGGGCAAGGAGGATATCGTAGGCCTCGCCGCCGTCGATGGCAGCGTAGGTGGCCGGCGAGGTATCGGTCTGGATGGTCACATCGAAGCCGAGAGCGTCGAGGTCATTCTTGACCTGGGCGGCCATGCCCTTAATCTGCTCGTTGTCGGTGGTGCGCAGGGTGATGGCACCCGGGGTGATGCCAGACTCCTCGATGAGCTTCTTAGCCTTCTTGGCGTCGGTCTTGTACACCGTGGAAGCCTCATGATAGTTGGTGAAGCTCTTGGGCAGGTAGCAGCTGGCAGCGGTGGCAAGGCCGGCGAAGGTGTTGCTGACCATCTTCTCGGTGTCGAGCGCATACATGACAGCCTGACGGACCTTGACGTTGTTCCAAGGCTCCTTGGCGACGTTGAACATGATGAAGCGGGTGCCGAAACCCTGAACGTTATCGATCTTGCAGCCGGCGCTCTCGAGCTGGTCGACGGCGTCAGCGGTAACGAGCTCCATAACGAGCGTGGAGCCCTCCTGCTGAGCGGTAACGCGAGCGGTGGGGTCGGTCAGGATGCTGTACTGGATCTTCTTATCCTCGGCAGCATACTCACCGTTGTACTCGGGGTTGGGAACCAGGGTGATCTCGGTATCGGAGATAGAGTCGTACATCCAGGGGCCGGAGCCGATCGGCTGCTTGGCGCGATCCTCCTCGGTCTGGGTGGCCGGGGTAACGCGGACGATGGCCAGACGATCCTTGAGCAGGGAGAAGTTGGGGACCTTGGTCTTGACCGTCACGGTGCTGGCGTCCTTGGCCTCGATGGACTCGAAGGGCTGGAAGAACGGAGCATAGGTAGCGGAAGCGGCGCAAGCGGTGTAGGAGGCAACGACATCGTCAGCGGTGACCTCGGTGCCATCGGAGAACTTGGCGCCCTTGCGGATGGTGACCTCGAAAGTGGTGTCGTCCACAGACTTGGGATCGTCGGTGGCGAGCTCTTTGAAGGTGCTGTAGTCGTGGTAATCGATGCCGTAGAGGCCCTCGACGACGTGCCAGTTAGCACCCAGGCCCACAGCGGAGCCGGTGCTGGCGGGATCGAAGCTGGACGGAGCGTAAGCGGAACCAGCGGTGATCACGCCGCCGCCACGGTTGGCGGAATCGGTGGAACCGGAAGCGGAACCCTCGTCGCTAGAGCTGCCACCGCAGCCGGTGAGACCAAGCCCTGCGACAGCAGCGACGCTGCCGGTGAGGCCGAGGAACGAACGCCTGGACATACCCTTGTTGATGATGGCCATGTCTTCTCCTATCAATAGAGAATCTTACCCGGGAGCGCCTAGACGTGCCCCCGCGCAACTTGCGGACGATATATACCTTACCTACCGACGAACCCAACTGAGGTGCCGCGCTCGGCGACCGATACATACATACGCTTGAACGGTATTTGCTACCGTTCACCGAATTCATTGACAAACGATTCGCCAGACAGTATGTATCGACGAGGTGAGATATCAGTCTTCGTCAACCCGCAGGATAGCAGGGTTGTTCACCATGGCTAGTCAAACGTTTTAGCGTCAATTAAACCCGAAATCGGCTGGTAATCGCCGTGAAATAAATGATTGAAAATCACGCAATCATGTATATCAGTTGTTTAGAGGCGTGTTTAGTTTTCGGATTGCTTTGCCGCCGCCTCGGCGCGCTCGGCATTCCATGCAACGAGCGCCTCGTGAACCGCTTTGGCGACATCGGCAGGAATGCCTCGAACTTCCGCGATCTCTTGCTCGCTCGCCGCGCGCAAACGCTTCATCGAGCCAAAATGGCGCATAAGGGCACGTTTTCTGGTGGGTCCCACGCCTGGAACGTCATCGAGTACCGAAACCGTCATGGCTTTATCGCGCAATTCGCGATGGAACGTGATGGCAAAACGGTGCGATTCATCGCGCACCTGTTTAATTAGATAGAGCGACGCGGACCCGGTCGGCAGCACGACGGGAGTCTCGTCCCAAGGCACGAAAACCTCCTCATCGGCCTTTGCCAAGCCACAAACTGGTATATCGAGCCCAAGAGCCTCAAGTTGCTTGATCGCAGCGGTCAATTGCGGCTTACCGCCATCGACAACGAGCAAATCGGGGCGCGAGCCAAAGCGCTCGTCGGCCATGCGCTCGGGAGCATAACGTCGTCCCAAAACCTCGGACATCGACACGAAGTCGTTTGCCTCGTCCAATTCGGCCTGAATTTTAAAACGACGATACTGACTCTTGTCGGCGCGCCCGTTGGTAAACACCACCATCGAGGCGACCGTAAAGGTGCCATGCAGTGTAGAGATATCGAAGCACTCGATACGCAACGGCGGCGATGGCAGCGCCAACGCACTTTCGAGCTCCAGGAGCGCTTGATTGGTGCGGTCGTCAGCGTACCCCGTTCGCATCATGTAGCGCATGAGGGCATGGCGCGCATTTTTGGATGCCATATCGAGCAGACGGTGCTTTTCGCCACGCTGCGGCCTATGGAGATGGCAGGAACGCTCACGCTTGCCCGCAAGCCACTCCCCCAGCGCTTCCGCATCCTCAAGCTCGACGGAAAGGTTGACCTCAGCTGGAATATCAGCCGTCTCGTCGTAATAGCGCTTAAGAAAGCCCGACTGGAGCTCTTCCTCGTCAACATCAAGACCCTTGTCGAGAATGAACTCGCAGGTGCGAACTGTTCGGCCCTCGCGAACGACGAAGACGCAAGCGGCGGAGATGGTCTCCTCGCGATAGAAACCGATGACATCTATATCGACACTGGAGGGAAAAACGACTTGCTGACGATCGTCCAGACCCCTGACGACCTCCAAACGACGTTTGACGCGTGCCGCGCGCTCAAAGTCGAGCGCCTCAGCGGCATCCGTCATCTCGGAGGTCAGCTCATCGACGACATCCTTGCGATGGCCCGACAAAAAGCGCTCGACACGCTTGACGTTCTTGGCATAGTCTGCCGGGGAAATCACGCCGACACACGCACCCGGGCCGCGCCCGACATGGTAGTCAAAGCAGGGGCGCCCGTTTTGCGCGCAAATCATATTGACGATGTCTTCCTCGCCCTTGTGGGACTCGACGATACGGCGACAACGACGCCACTCCGCACAGGATGCGGAGCAGATGGGGATAACCTTGCGCAGCGTATCTATCGTCTCACGTGCCGCGCGGCTATCGGTATAAGGTCCAAAATAGCGCGTTCCCGGCTTATGACGCTCACGCGTGTATTTGATAGCGGGATACAGGTCGCCCTTTGTAATGGCGATAAAGGGGTAGCTCTTGTCATCCTTGAGGTCGACGTTAAAGTACGGATGGTACTGACCAATCAAATTGCGCTCGAGCACCAACGCCTCGTGCTCGGTCTCCACCACGATATAGTCAAAGCTCGCCACCAGCTGCATCATCAGCGGGATCTTCTGGCGCTCGTCCTGCAGCGTCACGTACTGACGCATACGGGCGCGCAGGTTTTTCGCCTTGCCCACGTAGATGACATCGCCCTTGGCGTCTTTCCAAAGGTAGCAGCCGGGCTGCGTGGGAACGCGCGAAACCTGCTCGGCAAGCGTTGGAATGTTGTCGTGACCGGCCACGCGCACCTACTTGCGACGAATCAGCGCCGAGACCTCGGGCATCTTAAGGACGACGGCAAGGCCAAAGGTAACAGCAAGCGAGACGACACCCGCAACGCAAACGTAGCCAAGAGTAATCAGAATCGAGCCGCCAAGTGCCCCGACAAAGTGCTCAAGCGCCCACATGACGCCGGCGCCTGCGGCAGCACCCAGGCCACCGAGCAAAAGGCCAAAGAAACCGCCATGCAGGATAGATTTAACCTGAAGACCACGCAGACGACGACGCAGCCACCACAGCGAGCAACCGACCAAGATCACGTAGTCGACGACATACGAAAGCGCGATTGCCGGCATACCGAAGCCCAGTACAACGCCAAACAGCAGAACCGAGCCGGCCTGGCCGATGGCGGAATACAGGCAATAGCGGCTATAGGGCTTCATGTCGAGCAAGGCAGAGAAGCTCTTCTGCATCAGCACGACCACGCCGTAGAGCGGCAGCGAGAACGCCAGGTAGACAAGGAACTCGGACACCAGCGCCACGCCGGACTCATCGAACTTGCCAGCGCAGTAGATCATGTTGAGCGGACGCGCGAAGACAATCAGGTACAGCGCGAACGGAACCAGGAAGAACAGCATCTGGGCGACGCCACGCGAAATGCCCGTGCGAACGCTGTCGTAATCCTTCTCCTGTGCGTCGTGAGAGAGCTCGGTATAGAGCGCCGTCGAAAGCGAGGCGGCAATCAGCGCGTAGGGCAGCGTGTACCACAGGCGCGCATAGGCGATGACGGAAGGACCAGTCTCGGGCTGGACCACCAGCGCAGCAGCGTTGGTGATAGAAGTCGAGACAAACATGCACACCGTGGCGAGCAGCGTCGGGATACCGAGCGCAATCGTCTGGCGCAGTGCGGGGTCCTTAAAGTCGATATGGATATGGGGATGCACGCCGTGCTTGCCAAGCGCGGGGATCTGACAAGCCATCTGAACAAAGACACCGAGGGTCGTACCGGCCGCAATCAAGATGATGCCGGCACGTTCGCCAAACTGTGCGGACACGGGCGCAAAGCCCATAAAGCTCGCAATGACGATCACATTGTTGAGGACCGGGGCAAACGTCGACCAGAAGTAGTCGCGGTGTGCGTTGAGAACGCCCGAGAACACCGAGCCCAAACCATAAAACAGAATCTGGATGGCGAAGAAACGGAACATGAACGCAGCGGTATCCATGCTGCCGCCGTCACCCGAAAGGAACGATTGCGTCCAAATAAAGCCCGGAGCGAACACGGTCCCCAGCAACGAAATGCCACCCAGCACCAATAGCAGAATACCGAGCAGGTTGCCCACGTACTCGTTCGAGGCCTCGCGACCCTGCTCACGCCTCACGCCCATGTACACGGGCAAAAACGCCGTCACGAGCATGCCGCCCATCACGAGTTCGTAGAGCATATTGGGCAGGTTGTTGGCGACCTGATAGGAGGACGAGAGCAGCGACATGCCGATAGCGGCCGCCATTGCCCATGTGCGGATAAAGCCGGTGACGCGAGACACGATGGTCAGGATGGTCATAAGCCCGGCGGAACGACCAACCGTGGAGTAGTCCGACGAGCCCATGTCGTCAGTGTCGTCTCGCGACGAAGAAGCTTCGGATGAGGGTGTCTGAGGCGCAGATTCTTTTGCAAAATGAGCTCCGCACTTCAATTCTTCCTGCGGCATCGCTCAGTCCTCTCTCGTAATCGGGGCGACCGTCGCCCCGCAAAATGCAATTAAATCATCGGGTGCAAGCTCAAGCTGATAACCACGCTTGCCTCCCGAAATAAAAATGGTATCCCAAAGGACACATGTCTCATCAATGAGCGTCCGGTAGCGTTTTTTCATACCGACCGGACTGCAGCCGCCGCGAACGTAGCCAGTCGCCGCAAGCAAATCCTTCACATGCATCATGGCCAAGGACTTCTCCCCCGCGGCACGCGCGGCGGACTTTAGATCGAGCTCGTCGGCAACAGGGATGCAGCACACGACGTGGTCGTTGGACGGCGTCACGCAGACCAAGGTCTTAAATCCTTGTCCGGGCTCCTCGCCAAGCTGCTCCGAAATCGCGACCCCCAGGCCCGCCGACTCATCACCATCGTCTTCGTACGTATGTAGAACATAGGAAATGCCGGCGCTTTCCAGCTCGCGCATCGCATTGGTTTTTGGCGTCTTTACAGCCTTTGCCATGGCATATCCTTTCCCTCGCATTCGGACGCAAGGATTAAGTATATGTCCAATTCGGCTGCATACGTCACTTCGACACAGCAAGCGCCATCGAATCACAAGGAGTCGATGGCGCCCATAAACTGAATCGCCTATTTATTGAGCATCAAGTTGAGCCTGACGCTCCCGGTCACGCCTGAGCAACGGCGCCAAAAACTTGCCCGTATAACTCTGCGGACAGTCCGCAACCTGCTCCGGTGTGCCCGAAACCACGACGGTTCCGCCGCCGTTACCGCCCTCGGGGCCCATATCGATCAGGCGGTCGGCAACCTTGATGACATCAAGGTTGTGTTCAATCACCAGCACCGTGTTGCCCGCATCGACCAAGCGCTGCAGCACATCGAGCAGCTGGCGGACGTCCTCAAAATGAAGGCCGGTCGTCGGCTCATCCAAAATATAGAACGTCTTGCCCGTCTGGCGTCGATGAAGCTCCTTGGCGAGCTTCACACGCTGCGCCTCGCCGCCCGAGAGCGTCGTAGCGGGCTGGCCCAGGCTCACGTAGCCCAAGCCTACATCGTACAGCGTCTGGAGCTTGCGCTTAATCTGCGGGATATTCCCAAAGAAGGCCAGTGCCTCGGTGACGCTCATGTCGAGCACGTCCGAGATGGTCTTACCACGGTAGGTGACCTCAAGCGTCTCGCGGTTATAGCGTTTGCCGCCGCAGACCTCACAGGGGACATAGATATCGGGAAGGAAGTGCATCTCGATCTTAATTTGTCCGTCGCCCTTGCATGCTTCGCAGCGACCGCCGCTCACGTTAAAGGAGAAACGTCCCGGCGAGTAGCCGCGCGCCTTCGACTCCGGCGTACTCGCAAACAGCGCGCGAAGATCATCCCACAGGCCAATGTACGTAGCAGGGTTGGAACGCGGCGTGCGGCCAATCGGCGACTGGTCGATATCGATAACCTTATCGATACACTCGATGCCCTCGATTTTCTTATACGGACCCACAGGGCGCGTCGAACGGTGAATGGCATTCGTAAGGGCAGGTGCGATAGTGTCGGTAACCAGGGAGCTCTTACCCGATCCCGACACGCCGGTAACGACCGTAAGCGTACCAAACTCGATCTTGGCGGTAACGTTTTTGAGGTTGTTGGCGCGGGCGCCCGTGATCTTAAGGCAGCCGCGACCGGGCTTGCGGCGCTCATCGGGAACCCGGATCATTCGTTTGCCGGTCAGATAAGCGCCCGTCATCGACTCGGGACACGCCATGATATCGGCAGGCGTTCCCGCCGCGACTACGTGTCCGCCGTTCACGCCCGCGCCGGGGCCCATGTCGATCACATAGTCGGCAGCACGAATCGTATCCTCATCATGCTCGACGACGATGACGGTATTGCCGATATCGCGTAGGCGCTCAAGCGTCTTGATCAGGCGCTCGTTATCGCGCTGATGGAGGCCAATCGATGGCTCGTCCAAAATGTACAGGACACCCATGAGGCCGGCGCCGATCTGCGTTGCCAGGCGAATACGCTGGGCCTCGCCTCCGGAAAGCGTCGCCGAGGCACGATCGAGGGTCAGATAGTCGAGTCCGACATCGACCAGAAAACGCAGGCGCTCCAGGATTTCCTTGACGATGCGTCCGCCGATAAACTGTTGGCGCTCGGTGAGTTCCAGGCCCTCAAAAAACTCGAGCGACTCACGGCACGACAGACAACAAACCTCGTAAATGGACTTGCCGCCCACGGTGACGGCGAGCATCTCGGGGCGCAAACGAGCGCCGTGGCAGCTCGAGCACGGCTCCTCGCGGATGTACTTCTCCAAGCGCGCCTTGGTGTTCTCATTCGTCGTCTCGGTATAGCGCTCGTACAGGATATTGCGCACACCCGAGAACTTGGTGTCCCACTGGCTGCGGCGCCCATCGAGCTTTTGATAGTCGACCGAAATCTTCTGGTCGCCCATGCCGTCTAAAAACGCACGACACACCCGCGGAGGCAGATCCTCCCACGGCGTATCGACGCTCACCTTAAAGTGTTTGCAGACCGCAGCGAAAATCTGCGGATAGTAGTTAGAGTTGCCAAACAGGCTGCCAAAGACCCCGTCGGCGATCGACTTCGAGGGGTCTTCGATTAGGGCCTCGGCATCGACCGTCTTCTTAAAGCCCAGGCCATCGCACTCGGGGCACGCGCCATAGGGCGCGTTGAACGAGAAATCACGCGGCTGCAGGTCATCGATGGAGTGTCCATGCTCCGGGCACGCTAACGCCAGCGAATACTCCAGCAACTCGCCTTCGGTCCCCTCGGGAGCGTCGCGGTCGGGCAGCAAGTATACGTTCACATTGCCGTGCGCCAGCGCAGTCGCCTGTTCAACGGACTCGGCAATACGGCCCAGCGAGTTCTCGCGAATCACGATGCGGTCGACCACGACCTCGATATCGTGCTTGAATTTCTTATCCAAATCGATAGGGTCATCAAGCGAGCGAACCTCGCCGTCGACACGCACGCGGCTAAAGCCCTCGGCGCGAAGGTCCTCAAACAGCTTGGTGTACTCGCCTTTTCGCCCGCGCACCACCGGTGCCAGCACAAACGCGCGGCGGCCCTCCCCCGCCGCCAGGACCTTATCGGCGACCTGGTCGGTCGTCTGGCGCTCAATGACGCGGCCGCATTCGGGACAGTGCGGGGTGCCCACACGGGCGAACAGCAGACGCAGATAGTCATAAATCTCGGTTACGGTGCCAACCGTCGAGCGAGGGTTTTTAGATGTCGTCTTTTGGTCGATCGACACCGCCGGCGAAAGGCCGTCGATTGAATCCAAGTCGGGTTTGTCCATCTGGCCCAAGAACTGGCGCGCATAACTCGAAAGGCTCTCGACGTATCGACGCTGGCCCTCGGCATAGATAGTGTCGAATGCCAGCGAACTCTTGCCCGAGCCAGAAAGACCGGTAATGACCACGAGTTGGTCACGCGGAATGGAAACATCGATATCACGGAGGTTGTGCTCACGAGCGCCGCGAATAACGATAGAGGAATCAGACATGGAAGCTCCTTGCCTCCTATTGCATCGAATCATACTGCCGATGAGTTTAGCGCACTCGACGCGCACAGATGTTCGTAATACAAGATTCGCAGACCTTTAGCTTTGCGTATCGGGCGCTTTGTTTCTCGAAATGCCGTGGAAAGGTTACAGTAATCTAATACTGAACTTAATTTGCTGTACCAGAGGAACGTCCATGACCGAAGATATCCCCCTTGAAATCACTTCGAGCGACATGGCCAATCTGCCCATATTCATCGCCGTCCTTATCGTGGCCGCCGTCGTCGTGCGCGTGTATTTTTCAATCAAACGCAACGAAAAGCCACCCATTGCCCGCGTCTTTTGGTGCGCGACGCTCCTCATGCCGCTCGGCGTGGTAGCTGCATGGATTACGAATCAATCGCTCGTAAATGAGGGCAGCTCCCTATGGGTCCTTTCTTATTCGGCGCTCGGTGCTGCCGCCGTCATGCTTCTTGTCGAGCCCTTGGTTTCGGGACTTATCGACCAAACCGACCTTGCGACGGGAACGGTTGCCTGTATTTGCCGCGACATCCTTGTCATCGCCGCTGTTTCAGCGCTCTCGTTCGTTTCAATCGAAATTGCCTGCAACGAAACGTTCTATCGCATTCCCGCCAACTCATTCGGGTTTTCCGTCGGGTTGCTCGCGACGGTTCTGCTCTCCCTTTATTTGCTGGGACAGCGTCATGGAGGCGTCATGGTCCTCGTGCCCGTCGTCTGTTGCGTCCTTGGCATTGCCGAGCACTTCGTCATAACGTTTAAAGGCGAAGCCATCCTGCCAAGCGATATCTTGGCCCTTGGCACCGCAATGGAAGTGAGCGAGGGATACGAGTTTACCTTTACCGCCGGAATCGTAACCTCTCTCGCCCTGCTGGAGATTTCCCTGGGGCTTCTTTCGCTCATCCGACCGCGAAAGCTCCGTACGCCCACCCATGTCTTCCCCGCTATCGCCGCTAACCTCTGTGCTTTTCTGCTAGTGACCGTTGTGGGGCTCTCAGGCTTTTCCAACATCGACTTGGAGCAGGCGCTGGATTTTGGATTTGACCGTTGGCAGCCCATCACCACGTATGCGTCTCAGGGTTTTATCACTTCGTTCACCGAAATGGTCAACGAGTTGCCCATTGAGAAGCCCGAAGACTATACGCCCGATGAGGCGCAGAGCATCGAGCAGGAGCTCGCCGCCGTCTACGACAGCACATATGGCTCGAGCGAACAGCGCGCGGCGGCCGTTGCCCAGTTCAATGAAATCAAGCCGACGATTGTTGCCATCATGAACGAGAGTTTTAGCGACCTTTCGTGCTTTGAGCAGCTCCAGGCGGCCGGGTACTCCGGCCCCGCATTCTACAACTCGCTTCCCGACACACTTGTTCGCGGCACCATGCTCGCTTCGGTCGCCGGTGGCGGAACGGCGAACTCCGAATTCGAATTTTTGACCGGAGCGACAACGGCCTTTGTCGGATTAGGCAAGATCCCCTATCAGCTGTATCAGATGAATGGCGTAAACAGCCTGGCAAAGGACCTTAAAGAGCTTGGGTATACCACTACCGCTATGCACCCGCAAAACCCCGTCAACTACCATCGAGATAAAATCTATCAGCAGCTGGGCTTTGGAGACTTTCTTTCAATCGGCGATTTCGAAGGTGCGCCCTATTACCATGCCGGCGTATGCGACTACGCCACCTACGACAAGATACTCGACCTGCTTAGAACCGACGAAGCGCCGCAGTTCATCTTTGACGTCACGATGCAAAATCACGGCGGCTACGACTATGGCACCGTTCCCGCCGAAGAGCTGACAAACTATTGGGTCGAGGGAGCCAGCGAAGGCGCCAACAGCGCGCTCAACACCTATCTCACCTGCATCAACGCATCCGACCGGGACCTCGAGTACTTTATCAACGAGCTCCGCAACATCGGCAGACCGGTTGTTCTTGTCTTTTTTGGCGACCATCAGCCGAGCGCCGCAACGACTCTCAACGACGAGCTGTACCCTCAGGAAGATACGGCAAGCCACGCTTTCCGTATCTATCAGTCGACATATCTCGTCTGGGCTAACTATGAGATCGCCGGCAATACCGAGCTCAACGTCTACGACACCGTCGGGGCAAACGAGATTGCAGCCATTACCCTTAATAAGATCGGCGCCCCGCTCACCAATTACCAAAAGGCCCTGCTTGCGACAAGGTCAGATGTGCCCACCATCAATGTCGCCGGCTATCTCGGTGCCGACGGGCTGCGCTACGACTTGGAATCGGAAGACAGCCCCTACGCCTCGACGATCGACAAGCTGCAGCGCATGCAATACCTCGAGTTCGCCAGCAAAGTTCAGTAAGCCCGCCCATTCGCTTGGGCCCATCGTATTGCAAGCACGCTCGGCCCAAACGCATCGCAAATGACTCCCGCTCGCAAACGAGGGTACAATGACGCTCGTGTCACATCGCGGGGCCCCGGCCCCAGCATATACAAAGGAGTCATACATGGGTTGCGAACACGCACAGGCCGCCGGCGGACAAACGTCGCCGTCGCAATTTGAGGAGAACACGCTGTCCGAGGTCAAGCGCGTCATCGCCGTGCTTTCCGGCAAGGGCGGTGTCGGCAAGTCATTTGTCACCGGTGCCATCGCCACCGAGCTTGCCCGTCACGGCCACAAGGTCGGCGTCCTCGATGCCGACATCACCGGTCCCTCTATCCCCAAGATGTTCGGTATGAGTGGACGCCACGTCCATGCCCTTGGCAACCTTATGCTGCCCGAAATCTCCGAGCACGGCGTCAAGGTCATGAGCTCCAACCTGCTGCTCCAAAACGAGACCGACCCCGTCCTTTGGCGCGGTCCGGTCATCGCAGGCGCCATTAGGCAGTTCTGGAGCGAGACCTCGTGGGGCCCCATCGACTACCTGCTGGTCGACATGCCTCCGGGAACAGGCGACGTCGCGCTCACCGTCTTCCAGTCGCTGCCCGTCGACGGCATCGTCATCGTCACGAGCCCGCAGGATCTGGTCTCGATGATCGTCGCCAAGGCGGTCAACATGGCCGAGAAGATGAACGTCCCCATTCTGGGCATTGTCGAGAACATGAGCTATATTGAGTGCCCCGACTGCGGCAAGAAGATCGAGGTCTTTGGCAAGAGCAAGCTCCCCGAGGTCGCAGAGCGCTATAACCTCGACATCTTGGGGCAGCTTCCCATTAATCCGGCACTCGCCGAGGCCTGCGATAAGGGCGAGGTCGAGACCGCGCTGCCCGATGGCATGTTGCCCAAGGCAGTCTCTGCCGTCGAGGCTATTACCCCGCACGAGACCGACGAGGCCTAAGTGAACGCGAGCGCCTTCTATGACGTCCTGGTAATCGGCGGCGGGGCTTCAGGCCTCGCCGCCGCCATTACGGCCGCACGCGTTGGCAAAAGCGTCTGCATCGTTGAGCGCGATGTCGCCTGCGGCCTTAAGCTCCTTGCGACCGGTAACGGCCGCTGCAACCTCTCCAACGAATCGATCGATCCTCAGCGGTATAACCACCCAGCATTCGTCACATCCGTCATGGGCCCCCAGCCCGAACAAGAGCTTATGGGTTTCTTCTCCTCGCTGGGTATCATGACAACCTCCGAGGAAGGCCGGCTGTACCCGCGCTCCCTTCGCGCCGAATCGGTGCGCGACGCGCTTCTCAACGTTTGCGACCGCCTAGGTATCACCTTAATCTGCGGAGCCTACGTTGCCTCGGCGCACAAAGCTTCCGAAGGCTGGGCACTCCAAATAGACCGTCCAGCGCGGGCGCTCAAGGCAAAAAAGCACGACGACCGAAAATCGGAGCTCCGCTCGCTTCGGAAAGCGCTCGCTGATGTCCCTCGCAAGAACGTGGCCCTGCAGGCACATGCCGTAATTATCGCCACGGGCGGCAACCCCACCGGTATCGCCGATACGTTTCGACTCCCCCTCACTTCGCTGCGCCCCATCCTCTGCCCCGTATCGGCAACGGTCTTTGGCGATCGGGCGGCGCTCAAGACGTTGGATGGCCTGCGCGTCCGCGCCCGCTTGACGCTCGCCCGCAATCATAATGAGCTCTGGCACGAAGACGGTGAAGTGCTGTTTCGAACCTTCGGTATCTCGGGCGTCGCTGTCTTCAACCTCTCTCGTCGTATCCAGCACGGCGATACGATCCTGCTCGACGTTTTCCCCGACCTCTCCAAAGACGAGTTGCTCGATACGCTCAACCGGCGCGTTGAGCTGCTCGGCGGCTTTTCGCCCCGCGATCCCCGTTGGCTCGACGGCATGCTCGCCCCGCAACTCTCCCGCGTCGTCTGCACAGCGTTCGAGCAGTGCCATCCAGGCTCCAACGATGTCATCCACCTGGTCTCGATCCTCAAGCACTTTAAGTTGCTCGTCAAGGGAACAGCCGAGGAGCGCTCAGCGCAGGTCACGCGTGGTGGCGTATCTGTCGAGAGCATCTCAACACCCAGCCTACGCGCGCGCAGCGTTGTCGACGCCCCGCTTTACGTCTGCGGTGAAGCGCTCGACATCGACGCCGATTGCGGAGGCTTTAACCTTGCGTGGGCCTGGATCTCGGGCATTCGCGCTGCAAGCAGCCTGTAGCCGCGCAGTCTATAATCAAAAACGCATTCGGGCCGTCTGGGATACCGGACGGCCTCTTTCTTGCCTCTAAGGAGACCTCGATGATCGAAATCACCCAAGTCAACGCGTCGCTCGATGAAGCCGACGATGAAAATGCCTGTCTCATTGTTGGCAAGCGAGTCGCCAAGCGCGTCCTACGTTGCAAGGACTCCGAGATCAAGTCCATCGAGCTCCACCGCAAGTCAATCGACGCTCGCAAAAAACGAGACGTCCATTTTATCCTGAGCTTTCGTGTTGAGCTGACTAGTCCCCACCTCGAGCGAGAAGCGGTCGACAGCGTTGCCGAGCGTGACCGCTCGCGCGTACGCGCGATAGAAGACGATGAGCCTTCATTCCCCTCCCCCGCCTCCGACGTACCTCAAGAACGCCCTGTCGTTGTCGGCGCCGGATGCGCCGGCCTTTTCGCTGCGCTTACGCTCGCCGAAGCAGGTCTTAAGCCCTTGCTCATCGAGCGCGGCGACCCGGCATTTCGCCGCTCGCAGGCGATCGACCTCTTTCTAAAGGAGCGCATCCTCGACCCCGAGAGCAATATCCAGTTTGGCCTGGGCGGCGCGGGGACCTTCTCGGACGGCAAGCTCAATACGGGAACCAAAAATCCCGCCCATCGCCTTATCCTCGAAACCTTCGTCGAGGCGGGTGCGCCCCGCGATATTCTGTGGGATGCCAAGCCGCACATTGGCTCCGACATCCTTCCCACGGTCGTCACCGCTATATCCCAGCGCATCGAGCAGCTCGGAGGTGTCGTCCGTTATCGAACGAAGCTCGTCGACATTCGCATCGACGCGTCTGGCGCCATCACCGGTATTGATGTCCAATCGTCCCAAGACACCGCTTGCGAGCCAATCGAGACAAAGCACCTCATCCTCGCCTGCGGGCATTCTGCTCGCGATATTTTTGAGCTCCTTAAGGACCACAACGTGGTCCTCGCACAAAAGACCTTTGCCATGGGCGTTCGCATCGAGCATCCGCAGCGCGACATCGACCGAGCCCAATTCGGAGCCTCGGCGGGACATCCTGCCCTCGGAGCAGCCCCCTACAAGCTCGTCGCCCATCTTCCCAACGGCCGCAGCGTGTTCTCGTTTTGCATGTGTCCCGGCGGGCAGGTTGTCGCCGCCTCTTCCGAGCAGGGCCACTTGTGCGTCAACGGCGCCAGTCTCAATGCCCGCGACGGACGCAACGCAAATGCCGCCCTGCTCGTTAACGTCACGCCTGAGGACCTTCCCAACGATGACCCACTCGCCGGCATCGAGCTCCAGCGCGCCTGCGAGGCGGCCGCCTACCGCCTGGGCGGTTCCAACTGGAACGCACCGGCACAGCTCGTCGGAGATTTCCTCGCAGGACGCGCCAGCAAGGCGCCCGGAAAGGTAAAGCCCACCTATCCGCTCGGTGTGACCTGGACGGCAATTGACGAAGCCCTGCCGCAGCATATCGTCGAGTCGCTCCGCCTGGGACTTCCCCTACTTGGAAAAAAGCTACGAGGCTACGACCGCTCCGATGCTGTCCTTACCGGCGTGGAGACTCGCTCGAGCTCACCGGTCACCGTCACCCGAGACCGAACATGCCATGCCGTGTCGACCCCGGGCCTCTACCCTTGCGGTGAGGGAGCTGGATATGCCGGCGGCATCATGAGCGCCGCCACCGACGGCATCCGTTGTGCCGAAGCCCTGATCGCAGACCTCTAACGCACGAATTCCAGCGCGCAAAAGACGCATGCCCCGAGCTCCGCAGGGAACTCGGGGCATGTTCGCTATTTCTTAAACCGTGCACCCTGGCGTTTTCTGCCCGATGCGAACGTGGAACCCTTGCGAGCCTGCGAACGTAAGCGCTCGATCGTCTCGTCCTCAGACGCACCCTCGAGCATCGCCCGAATCTGAACGACGGCATCGCGCAGGCGCGCCGCCTCCTCAAAGTCCATGGCGGCAGAAGCGTTACGCATATCCTCTTCCATGGTTTCGACGATCCGCACGAGCTCGTCATGCGGCAGTTCTTCCAACTGCTCCGCAAGTGTCTGCTCGGGCGCCACCGTTTCCGGCACGCCACCCTCGCCCGACTCATCGGGCGTATAGAATGCGCCATGGCCAAGAGAGTCGCCCTTCGAGCGTCCCTTGGAACCCACGGTTTTTTCGGCCTCGGCAATAAAACTTGAGATGTCGTTGATGGCCTTGCGCACCGTCTTGGGCACAATGCCATGCTCTTCGTTATATGCCATCTGAATCTCGCGACGGCGCTGCGTCTCCTCGATGGCCTCTTTCATCGAATCGGTCACAACGTCAGCATACATGATGACTTCGCCATCGGCGTTACGGGCCGCGCGGCCAATCGTCTGAATCAGCGAACGGCGGTTGCGCAAGAAGCCTTCCTTATCGGCATCGAGAATTGCCACCAGTGAGACCTCGGGAAGATCCAAGCCCTCGCGAAGCAGGTTGATGCCAACGAGAACATCGATCTTGCCCTCGCGCAGCGTTCGCAGGATCTCGACACGGTCCATTGTCGCCGTATCAGAATGCATGTAATTGACCTTAATGCCCGCATCAAGCAGATGGTCGGTCAGGTCCTCGGCCATGCGCTTGGTCAACGTGGTCACCAGCACGCGCTCCTTGCGGGCAACGCGCTCGCGAATCTCGTCCTCAAGATCGTCAATCTGACCGCGAACCGGACGCACATCGATCTTGGGATCGAGCAGGCCGGTCGGACGAATAATCTGCTCAACATCGTTCTGGCTCACCCGCAGCTCGTAGTCGCCCGGCGTGGCCGAAACGTAGATGAACTGGGGGATCCTTGCCTCAAACTCATCGAAACGAAGCGGGCGGTTATCGAGTGCCGAAGGAAGGCGAAAACCGTGTTCCACCAGCGTCACCTTACGCGAGCGGTCACCTTCGTGCATGCCGCGAATCTGCGGCACCGTCACATGGCTCTCATCGATGATGCAGAGCATGTCCTTAGGGAAGTAATCGATCAGGGTAAACGGCGGCTCGCCCGGTTTTCGACCGTCCAGATGACGCGAGTAGTTCTCGATACCGTTACAAAAACCCATGGTCTCGAGCATCTCGAGATCATAGTCGGTGCGCTGCTGCAGACGCTGTGCCTCGAGCAACTTGTCGGTCGCCTTGAGCTCGGCCACACGCTTCTCGCACTCTTCACTGATTGATTTCAGAGCCGCCTTGACCTTCGGCTTCTCGGTCACGTAGTGCGATGCCGGCCATACGGGGATGGCCTCGTACTCACGAAGCATCTCACCGGTAACCTCATCGATCTCGGCAATAAGCTCAACCTCGTCGCCAAAGAACTCAAACCGCAACGGATGCTCGGCATAAGGCGGATACACGTCGACAACATCGCCGCGCACGCGGAACGTGCCGCGCGCTAGGTCATAGTCATTGCGATCATATTGAATGTCGATAAGTGCATGGATAAAGTCATCGCGCTCGAGCGGCACCTTCTTGTCGACGTTTGGAGCCAGACCCGCATAGTCCTCAGGAGAGCCAATGCCATAGATACACGAGACCGATGCGACAACGATCACATCGCGTCGAGAGAGCAGTGACGCGGTCGCCTGATGGCGCAGCATCTCGACCTCTTCGTTAATCGAGGAGTCTTTCTCGATATATGTATCGCTTTGCGGCACATACGCCTCGGGCTGATAGTAGTCGTAGTACGAGACAAAGTAGACCACAGCGTTGTTGGGAAAGAACTCTTTGAGCTCGCTCGCAAGCTGAGCGGCGAGCGTTTTATTGGGAGCCATGACCAGCGTCGGCTTCCCCAGGGCCTCAATAGTCTTAGCCATCGTGAAGGTCTTGCCCGAACCAGTCACGCCCAGCAAAACCTGATAGCGATCTCCGTCCCTCACACCCTGCACAAGCGACTCAATGGCCTTAGGCTGAGAACCTGCAGGCTCATAGGGAGACACGACCTCAAACGGCACCTCAGAGCCCTCAACGCCAAAACGTTTGAGCTCTCCTCCAACACGCTCAACTTCAAATTCCGCCATGGATACTCCTAACTCATATATCTGCAGTATACGCAGGCGGCAGGCATAGTCCTATACGAACCGATCGGGATAGAGGGTCTTGTAGCGAACCCAGGCATTATTGACACGAATCAGATACGCCTGCGTCTCGGGAAAGGTGATTGCATTATGAAGCGACGTGCTCTGCTGCGCCCATCCGTCGACATTGCCCATGCCGGCGTTATAGGCGGCAATGGCGCTGTCAGTCGACCCGTTAAAATACGTTAGAAGATACGAAAGATACGCACAGCCAAACTCGATGTTCGTAGCGGGATCGTTAAGGTTGTCGGCGGAATACTCGCTACCATCGACAAGACCCTTGGCAATCATATCCTGGGCAGTCTCGGGCATCAGCTGCATCAATCCCCGAGCGCCTTGATTCGACTCAGCCTCGGGATCCCAATTCGATTCCGACTTTATGACAGCACACACCAGATATGGATCAAGATTGTGCGAAATGCTCGATTGCTTTACATACGCCTCGTAGTCAATTGGATACAAAGGCTTAAAGAAGGCGGCAGGAGCATACGAGTAGACGAGCGAAATAAAGCCGAAGACGAGCACAACGGCAAGTGGCGCAACGCGATACCACGTAAAGAAACGTGTCTTAGGCATCGGCCTCCTCCTTATCCGTTACATCCCCGAAGCCATGGCGCACAAGCCATGCGTCCAGTTGTTCAAAGAGCGAATTATCGCCTCCCGCATTATCGATTACCGTCGTAGCGAGATTGCAAAGCGAAGCCTCATCAGGTTGGCATGCAGAGCGAGCATCAAAATCAGAGGACTCCATACCACGATGAATGGCACGCTCGCGACGAACTGCCAAAGGAGCACTGATAACCAGAATTTCATCAGCCAGGCCAAAAGCATCCTCAAAACCAGTCGGGGCAGAAACCTCGACAACCGCAAAGGGATAACGGGGGGACGAAACCGTACAACAAACCGGATCGAGAATCCTAAGCGAAAGCTGTTCAATGAGAACGGGGTGCACAAGGCCATTGAGCCGTGCGACCGAATCAGGAGAAGCGAAAGCTCGAGAAGCGAGGATGCTGCGGCGAATGCCGCCCTCCTCATCCAAAATATCCCAGCCAAATTCTTCCGCGAGGGCATTGACGATATCGGAGCCTGGCACATACAGCGATTTGGCAAGCTCGTCCAGATCGATAAGCATGGCGCCATGAGATTCGAGATAGCGGCAGGCAGTCGACTTACCCGAAGCAATATTGCCCAAGACAAAAACGGTAAACATCAAGTCCTCCCTAACGCCAATGGGAGTTATTATCGCGCAAATACAAAAGAAGGACTCAAAATACAGCCAAACAGTAAGACAAGCTAAAAGAAGGCGAGTTCTTGTATTACAGCTCTTTATAAAACGCAAAAAAGGGGGAGGCCGCGAGGCCTCCCCCTTCTCAGTTCGATGACGGCTCGGTGCCGTCCACCGGTCAGCGGCG
>CAUHCN010000022.1 GCA_959604825.1 uncultured Collinsella sp.
CCGGAGAGCACTTAATGTGCTCTCCGTGCGAGCAGGACTGTCCGAGCAGGCGACCAAACCCCGCGCCCCGTCCCGGCGAGCGCTCGGGGACCGGTAGCTTACAGGTGGCTGATGATCAGTTCCATCTTGCCTTCGAGGTCAATGGAGCTGACGGTGCTCGGAGCTAGCAGGTGGCTTCCCTTGTGGACGGGGTCGCCGCAGACGGTGCCTTCGCCGTCGATGACCGACAGACACATGAAGGGCCAGCGCTGCTCGAGGGTCTTGCTGCCGTCGACGCGCACGCGATCGACGGTGTAGCAGGAGTTGGACTCGAGCTCGGTCACGCCGTCGACTTCGGGCGCGGTCACCGTGCCGTCGGTCGGAGCCTGAGCATCAAAGTCGATGCAGTCGAGGCTCTGCTCAATGTGCAGGGGACGCAGTTTGCCGTCGGTGCCGGGACGGTCGTAGTCGTACAGGCGATACGTCACGTCGCTCGACTGCTGCGTCTCCAAAATGAGCGTGCCGGTCTTGATGGCGTGCACGGTACCGGAATCAATCTGGAAAAAGTCGCCCTTGTGAATCGGCAGCACGTTGAGCATGTCGTCCCAGCGGCCGTCCTCGATCATACGCGCGGCCTCGGCGCGGTCGTGCGCGCGCTGTCCGACGATGATCGTGGCGCCGGGCTCGCAGTCCAGTACATACCAGCACTCGGTTTTGCCCAGGCTGCCGTTCTCGTGCTCGGCGGCGTACTCGTCATTGGGATGGATCTGGATCGAAAGGTCGTCCTTGGCGTCTAGAATCTTAATGAGCAGCGGGAACTCCTTGCCCTCGCAGTTACCAAAGAGCTCGCGGTGCTCGGTCCACAGCCACGAAAGCGTGTGACCGGCGTACGGGCCCTCCGCGATCTGGCAGTCGCCGTTGGGGTGGGCCGAGATAGCCCAACACTCACCGATGGGACCCTCGGGAATGTCGTAACCAAATACGGTTTCGAGCTGGCGGCCGCCCCAGATCTTCTCGTGGAAAATCGGCGTGAGTTTAATCAAATCGGACATGTGCATACTCCCATAAGGTTGTGCGGGTGCCGCGTAAGACAGCTCAAAACGAGCACCCACCGGATTACAAAACTAGGCCAGCGTTACGTTGTGCAGCTCAAAGCGGTCGCCTACGTTGTGCGAGATAGAATATTCAAACGCGGTGCCGCTATCCAAGAAGCCAATCTGGTTGAGTTCGAGCAGGGGAGAGCCGGGTTTGGTATCCAGGCGCTCAGCCTCTTCCTCAGTTGCCGCGACAGCGCGAATGGTGCGATGGAAGCTCGAAATCTTCAGCCCGCATTGCTCGCGGATAAAGCCGTAGACCGATCCGTACAGGTCCTTCTTTTTAAGGCCCGGGATCAGTTCGAGCGGCATATAGGTGTACTCGATGACGATGGGCTTCTCGTCGACCTGGCGCACACGCACGATGTGATAGGCGAAGTCATCCTCGGCCATTCCCAGCTGGGTCGCAACCTCTGCCGGTGGATTGACGATCGAGAAATCGTAGACCACCGAGGTCACCTTTTCCCCGCGGTGCTCATACGAAAAGCCCTGGGCACGGTCGTTCTTGCCTTGAAAAAACACCTGGCCGGGAAGCCCCGCCGTGTCCTTGACGTAGGTGCCCGATCCGCGCCGGCTGGTAATAAGGCCTTCCTCGGTGATCTGCTCAATCGCTCGTTTGACGGTGATTTTGGAAACGCTATAGATCTCGCAGAACTCAACGACGGTGGGTAGCTTGTCGCCCGGTTTAAGAACGCCGTCCTCGATGCTTCGGCGGATATCCGCAGCTATCGCCTCATATTTGGGAATCATGGAACCTCCTTTCCAGCTTGATTGAGTATAAAAAAGTATAGTCCACGCCTAAGCATCCCTATTGCGTTTTTGAAAAGTTCGAGAAAGATATAATTAAAAAACGCTTCTCTTTATCAACTAGAGCGCTCTAAATGAATATGCATTCGAATAATGTGGTATTGAGCAAATTGATCGGCTCGAAGATGGGGTTGGGCCGTTTTGCCGCCCAGCGAACCGAATCTCATGCCTTGCGTTTTCCCAGATAAAACCTGCCAAAACAAACCTGTCCCTTTTTGGTAGGTTTTTGCCTTGGGAGCGGTACCATACAGGCAATGTTTAAACGAGAAAGGTGGGCTCCCATGGAACCTAAGCAGTACTACATCGGCATTGACGTCGGCGGCACTTCGGTTAAGGAGGGCCTGTTCGACGAAGACGGTAACCTGCTTGCCAAGGCCAGCGTGCCTACGCCTCCCATCGTTGACGCTGCGGGCTTTGCCGCGGTGACCGAGGCTATCGACCAGGTGGTCGCCAAAGCCCAGATTCCGCGTGCCTTTGTGGCGGGCATTGGCCTGGCCGTTCCGTGCCCTATCCCGGCATCGGGCGATGCCAAGGTCAAGGCCAACATTGCCATCAACCTGCCCGAGCTGAGGATCGCCATTCAAAAGCACTGCCCCGACGCGGTCGTTAAGTACGAGAACGATGCCAACGCCGCTGCCATGGGCGAGGCCTGGCTCGGCTCTGCTAAGGGCGTACAGAACGTGGTGATGGTCACCATTGGTACCGGCGTGGGCGGCGGCGTTATCGTCAACGGCGACGTGGTGTCGGGCGTTGTGGGTGCCGGCGGCGAGATCGGCCATATGTGCCTGAATCCCGACGAGGAGCGCACCTGCGGCTGTGGCGGCCATGGTCACCTGGAGCAGTATTCCAGCGCCACCGGTGTGGTGAGCAACTACCTGGCCGAGTGCAAGAAGGCGGGCGTCGAGCCCATCGAGCTCACCGGTCCCTCCGATTCCAAGGACGTGTTCCAGGCCTGCCGCGAGGGCGACAAGCTCGCGCTTGCCGCGGCCGATACCATGGCCGACTATCTCGGTCGCGCCCTGGCGCTTATTGCCAACGTGGTCGATCCCGAGATGTTCCTCATCGGCGGCGGCGCATCCGCCTCGGCCGATGTCTACCTCGACAAGGTCCGCGAGCACTTTAAGCAGTACGCGCTTTCTGCCTCGCGCGAGACGCCCATTAAGGTCGCCTCGCTCGGAAACGACGCCGGCATTATCGGTGCCGCCTACGTAGCCCTGCGCGCCGCCGGCAAATAGCTAGTGCAAGGGGCAGGTAGTGAGGGGGACAGGCTTCGCCCTTGACCTCGCCCCAACACTTGCCCCAAATTGCGCCGCGGCCCTTCCGTCCCCTAGGGTTCGGCGTCAGCGTGCTACCATAGCTACGTCAAAGTACACATATCAAGTGGAGGAAACCCATGGCAAACGTTCTTGTCTTTGGTCACCAGAATCCCGATAACGACGCCATCATGAGCGCCGTCGTCCTGTCCCAGCTGCTCAACCAGGTTGAGTATGCCGGCAACACCTACGAGGCCTGCGCCCTTGGTCAGCTTCCGGCCGAGTCCGCCAAGCTGCTCGCCGACGCCGGCATCGCCGAGCCCCGCGTGATCGAGTCCGTCGAGGCCGGTCAGCTCGTCGTCCTCACCGACCACAACGAGTCCGCCCAGTCCGTCGCCGGCCTTAAGGACGCCACGGTCTTTGGCGTCGTCGACCATCACCGCATCGGCGACTTCGAGACCGCCGGCCCGCTGCATTACATCTGCCTGCCCTGGGGCTCCAGCTGCACCATCGTCACCAAGCTCGCCGGCGTGCTCGGCGTTGAGCTTTCCGACGTCCAGGCTAAGCTGCTGCTCTCGGCCATGATGACCGACACGCTCATGCTCAAGAGCCCCACCACCACCGATGTCGACCGCGCCGTCGCCGCCAAGCTCGGCGAGCAGGTGGGCGTCGACCCGGTCAAGTTTGGCATGGAGGTCTTCCTCACCCGTCCGTCCGGCTCCTTCACCGCAGCCGAGATGGTCGGCAACGACATCAAGATGTTCGAGCCCGCTGGCAAGAAGCTGCTCATCGGCCAGTACGAGACTGTCGACAAGAGCCGCGCTCTCGGCATGATCGACGAGATCCGTGAGGCCATGCGCGCCTACGCCGCCGAGAAGGGTGCCGATGGCATCGTCCTGTGCATCACCGACATCATGGAGGAGGGTTCGCAGGTCCTGCTCGAGGGCGAGACCAAGGCTGCTCAGAAGGGCTTGGGCATTGCCGACGAGCACGACGGCGTCTGGATGCCGGGCGTCCTCTCCCGTAAGAAGCAGGTCGCTGCCCCCATCATGGCCGCCTGCTAGGTTCTTTTGACCTAACACCGACGACCGGATCGCGGACGCCCCGCGCTCCGGTCGTTTTTTGTGCACGGCGCTGCGTCGTCTCTTGGACAGGCGTGCCCGCGCCGTTGAGCAAATAATGTTCAACCTGTGGTTCCGCTTTTCGGCCACGCCTGCGTGCTTGTCGTGCAGGGTAGGCTAGATGCAAGCGTAATACGTTAGAGCGCGGCGCCGCCACTTGGGCGGGCCGTGCTTTTTTAAGACGGGAGCCATCCCGTGAAAGGAGCCGCCCATGGCAGCAACTGAGCAGCTGTTCAACGTTCGTGAGCGCAAGCGCTTTGAGCGTCACGATATCTGGGAGCGCATCGCCGAGAACGGCACGATTTCCGCCGCCGTCATGGTCTTCGCCGCCATCGCCGCCGTCATCTGTGCCAATACCGATGCCTACGAGGCCATCCATCACTTTTTGGAGACCCCGCTGTATGTGGGTCTGGGGCATTTGACGGCTGGCCTCACCGTTGAGCTTTTCGTCAACGACTTCCTCATGGCGATTTTCTTTTTGTTGGTGGGCATTGAGCTTAAGTACGAGATGACGGTCGGAGAGCTCAAGAATCCACGTCAGGCCATGCTTCCCATGCTGGCGGCCGTGGGCGGCGTCGTTGTTCCCGCCTGCATCTACCTGATCTTTAACCATGCCGGCGCCCGCAACGGTTGGGCCATCCCCATGGCAACCGATATTGCCTTTGCGCTGGGCGTGCTGTCGCTTTTGGGCAATCGCGTGCCCAACGGCGTGCGCGTGTTCTTCTCGACGCTCGCCATCGCCGACGACCTCATCTCCATCGCCGCCATCGCCATCTTCTACGGTCAGAGCCCCAATCCGTTTTGGTTGGGCGCCGCCGCGCTTGTGACCTGCGCACTCGTGTGGCTCAACAAGACGCAGCATTACCGCCTTGCCCCGTATTCGGTACTGGGTCTGCTGTTGTGGTTCTGCATGTTCAAGAGCGGCGTACATGCCACGCTTGCTGGCGTCATCCTGGCCTTCACCATTCCGGCCAAGTGCGGCGTCAAGCTCGATAGTCTCACCGATTGGCTGGGCGAGTGCCTGCCGCTGCTCGATGACCGCTACGACGACGAGGCACACATCCTGGGCCAGCATGACTTTACCGTCTCGACTACCAAGGTCGAGCGCGTCATGCACCGCGTGACCCCGCCGCTCATCCGCATGGAGCGTCTGATCTCCACGCCGGTCAACTTTGTGATCCTGCCGATCTTTGCGTTCGTGAACGCACAGGTTCGCCTAGTGGGCGTGGACATGAGCACGCTGCTCACCGACCCGGTGACGCTCGGCGTGTACTTTGGCATGCTGCTGGGCAAGCCGATCGGTATCTTTGGCATGACGTTTGCCCTGGTTAAGCTTAGGGCCTGCGAGCTGCCGCGCAATGTCAACTGGCACATGATTGCCGGTGTGGGCATTCTGGGCGGTATCGGCTTTACTATGTCGATTCTCATCAGCGGCCTTGCCTTCCCGACGGCCCAGTTTGAGGTTCTGGCTGCCAAGGCCGCTATTCTCGCCGGTTCGGTCACCGCGGCCGTGCTCGGCATGATCTACATGAGTGTGGTCTGCAAACATCCCGCGCCCAAGGGTGAGTAAAAGCTCATACAAGTTCGAAAACGCCGCCTGTGAACATCATCACAGGCGGCGTTTTAGTCATTGGGGACGTTCTTAAATGACTAGTCGAGAGGGACACTCTTCGCGAGTGACCGAAAAGGGCCATCCCAAACTGTCGGCACAAAAGGAACGCCCCCAAGTGCCGCATGTCATCTGGGAAGACTGTCCCCAACAACTAGTCGTTTAAGAACGTCCCCAATGACTAGGTTTATTCCACCGTTCCGTAGACGGCGCCCCAGCCGTGGGCGGCCAAGGCGGAGTTGAGCTGGTCGCAAAGTGACTGGCGGTCGTAATAGCCGGGCGGTAGCAGGTTGACGATTTCCATGAGATCGGGCGCCAGGTCCAAGATTTCGGCCTGTACGATCAGATCCAGGCGATCGATGGCGTGGCGGTCGTAAAACAGCCCGTCGACCAGGCGCTGCAGGTCGCCGAATTCCTCGGCCTGGAACGATCCGTACTCCATAGTGCCTCCTTGGGCGCCCCGCGCCGGCATGCGCGGCGATTCGTAATTCATTGCGATGGACTTAATCTATCACGGCTTCATAACGTTTCGACGGTGGCGGTCTATACTTAGAAGAACTGCAATGTACCGCTTCGCGAAAGGTCGCACCCATGCAGACGATCTACCAGAAGATGGAGACCACCGAACTCGATGCCGCCATCGAGGCGCTCAAAGCCGAGGTCGCCGAGGTCAAGGCCAAGGGCCTGGCGCTCGATATGGCCCGCGGCAAGCCGTCGCCCGCCCAGGTGGACATCTCGCGCCCCATGCTCGATATCCTCAACGCCGACGCCGATCTGCACGACGGCAGCGTCGACTGCTCCAACTATGGCTGCTTCGAGGGCATTCCCTCGGCACGCAAGTTGGCAGGGGAGTTCCTGGGCTGCCCCGCCGAGCAGACGCTCGTGCTGGGTTCGTCGAGCCTTTTGATCGAGCATGACATCGCCGGCATGTTCTGGCGTTGCGGTTCGTGCGGCAGCGAGCCCTGGGGCGCCTACGAGGCCGCGCACGACGGCAAGAAGGTCAAGTTCCTGTGCCCCGTTCCCGGCTACGATCGCCACTTTGGCATCACCGCCGACTTAGGCATCGAGAACGTCCCCGTCGTGATGACCGACAACGGCCCCGACATGGACGAGATCGAGCGCCTCGTTGCCGCCGATGATTCCATCAAGGGTATCTGGTGCGTGCCCAAGTATTCCAATCCCACGGGCATCACCTTTAGCGAGGACACCGTGCGCCGCCTGGTCGAGATGCCCACGGCCGCGCCCGATTTCCGCATCTTTTGGGACAACGCCTACTGCGTGCACGACCTGTACGACGAGTCAGACGAGCTCGCAAACATCTTTGACCTCGCTCGGGCGGCGGGCACCGAGGATCGCGTGGTGGCCTTTGCCTCGACGTCCAAGATCACCTTCCCGGGCGCCGGCATCGGCTTTATCGGTGCGAGCCCCGCGGTCATCGCCGAGTTCTCCAAGCGCCTGAAGGCCGGCCTCATCAGCGCCGACAAGCTCAACCAGCTGCGTCACGTGCGCTTCCTTCCCACCATCGAGGCGGTCAAGGAGCACATGAAAAAGCATGCCGAGTTCCTGCGCCCGCGCTTTGAGGCCGTCGAGCGCAAGCTCACCGAGGGCTTGGGCGACACGGGCTGTGCCACCTGGACGCACCCTCGCGGCGGCTACTTTGTAAGCTTTGATGGTCCCGAGGGCTCGGCCCAGAAGGTCACCGCGCTCTGCGCCGACCTGGGCGTCAAGCTTACGCCGGCCGGTGCCACTTGGCCCTATGGCAAGGACCCGCGCGACACCAACATCCGCATCGCGCCGAGCTATCCCACGGTCGAGGACCTGGAGGCCGCGCTCGATGTGCTGGTGCTGGCCGTTAAGCTTGTCGCTGCCGAGCTTGCGCGTGCCGAGCGCGCCTAACGCGCGGCTTCCCGTACTATCCGCACTTTCGATACGTAAAGGAGCGTATACATGGATTTGGGTATTTCCACCAACCCCACGCCAGAGCTCTACACCATTAAGGTAACCGGCGAGATCGATATCTCTAACGCCGATAGCCTGCGCAATGCCATCGACCTGGCGCTCGAGCAGCCTACTGAGGCCGTTGAGCTCGATTTTGCCCAGGTGAGCTACATCGATTCGACGGGCATTGGCGTGCTCGTGGGCGCCGCGCACCACGCGGTCGACCACGGCAAGCGCTTTAGCTGCACCAATGTGCAGCCCCCGGTGATGCGCGTGGTTCAGCTGTTGGGTGTCGACCAGGAGATTTCGATCACCGCTGCATAATCCCTGCCCCAAAAGGGCGTGCCGTTTAGCATATGTTTGTGATGCGCTCGGACGTTTTGGCGTCCGGGCGCTATACTTAACCGAATGAATAGACGAGTTCCGGCCGAATGGCGCGGTGCGGGCTCGACTCACATCGAGCCTTGGAGGTATGTGTGTTTGGTATTGGAGAGGGTGAGCTCGCGATCATCGTGGTCTTCGGCTTTTTGCTGTTTGGCCCGGATAAGCTCCCGCAGATGGGCCGCACGATCGGCCGTGCCATCCGTCAGTTCCGCGAGACGCAGGAAAAGATGACGGCTGTTGTTCAGTCCGAGATCATCGATCCGGTAAGCGAGGCCGCGTCGGCCCCGGTCAAGCCCAAGAAGGCTGCCGTCGATGACGATTCCGATGCGGACGAGGATGCTGCCGAGACGGCAGCGCCCGCCAAGAAGGAGACTTTTGCCGAGCGTCGCGCCCGTCTTGCTGCCGAGAAGGCCGCAAGCGAGGGTGCTGCTGAGGGCGAAGGTGCTGCTGAGGAGCCTGCGACCGAGGGCGCCGGCGCCGGGTCCGCCGATGCCGCCGCCGAGTCCGCTTCCGCTGCCGAGCCGGAGCCCGAGCCCGAGCCGGCAGAGCCCACGACGGCCGATCTCTATGCCCGTCGTCCCCGCAAGCGCAAGGCCGTCGTTGACCAGCTCGCTCGCGAGCTCGAGGCCGAGGACGACACTGCTGCCGCCGACGCCTCGAAGGGAGGCGATGAGTAATGCCTATCGGACCTGCGCGCATGCCGCTCTTCGATCACCTGGGAGAGCTCCGTCGCCGCTTGACCATCGTGGTCGTGTCGGTATTTGCCGCAGCCATCGTGCTGTATTTCGCCACGCCCGTGGTGCTCGACATCCTGGAAGACCCCATCCGCTCCTTTGTGCCGGACGGTAAGTTCTACATCACCACCACGCTCGGCGGCTTTGGCCTGCGCTTCTCGCTGGCCATCAAGATGGCCGTGGTCATGTGCACGCCCATGATCATCTGGCAGATCCTGGCATTTTTCCTGCCGGCGCTGCGTCCCAACGAGCGCAAATGGGTCGTGCCCACGGTGCTCGCCTCGACGGTGCTGTTCTTCCTGGGCGCTATCTTCTGCTACTTCATCATTATCCCGGCAGGCTTTGAGTGGCTCATCGGCGAGACCTCGGCCGTTGCTACGGCGCTGCCCGATCTGGAGAACTACGTTAACATGGAGCTGCTCTTTATGATCGGCTTTGGTGTGGCGTTTGAGCTGCCGCTCATCATCTTCTACCTGTCTGTTTTCCACATCGTGTCCTACGCGGCCTTCCGCAGCGCCTGGCGCTACGTGTACGTAGGCCTGCTCGTGGGTTCGGCTGTGATCACGCCCGACGGCTCGCCCGTCACCCTGGGCCTTATGTACGGCGCCCTGCTCTCGCTCTACGAGATCTCGCTCGCTATCGCCCGCGTGGTCATTACCGCGCGCGAGGGCAAGGAGGGCCTGTTCGTGAGCCGTCTGGACCTGTTCTCGGACGACGAGGACGACGAGGAGTAAATCGGTATGCACGAGGTTGGCATTGTCAACGGCATACTCGATACAGTGATTCGCGCGGCGCGTGGGGCGGGGGCCTCGCGCGCCGTTTTGGTAACGCTGCGTATCGGGGATATGACCGAAGTTGTGCGCGAGGCGCTTGACTTTGCGTGGGAGACGTTTCGCGACGAGGACCCGCTCACGCGCGGCTGCGAGCTTGCCGTGGAGGAAGTCCATCCACAAAGCGAGTGCCTGGACTGCGGCGAGGTCTTCGACCACGACCGCTTTCATTGTCGCTGCCCTCAGTGTGGCGGCGCCAACGTGCGCCTGCTGCACGGCCGCGAGCTCGACATCGCCAGCATCGAGATCGAAACCCCTGACGATTAGCTCGCCAGCCACCTGGGTACGGGGTATAAATGGTAGAAGTTAAGGAGTGCCGAGTATGGCCGAGAAAACGATTGATATCGCATCGCCGATTCTGTCGCGCAATGAGCGCCTGGCAGATCAGCTGCGTCAGCGATTTAATGAGGCAGGCACCTATGTGATCAATGTGCTGTCAAGCCCCGGTTCGGGTAAGACCACTACGATTCTGGGCACCAACGAACGCCTGCGCGACAAGGCCGGCCTGCGCTGTGCCGTCATCGAGGGCGATATCGCCTCGGATGTCGACGCCATCACCATGAAGGAAGCCGGCATGCCCGCCATCCAGATCAACACGGGCGGCCTGTGCCACCTCGAGGGCAACATGATCATGGAGGCCGTCGACGCCTTCGATCAGGCTGTGGGTCTGGAAAGCATTGACGTCATCTTTATCGAAAACGTGGGTAACCTGGTCTGCCCAGTCGACTTTGACCTGGGCGAGAACCTGTCCATCATGATCCTCTCGGTGCCCGAGGGCGACGACAAGCCCATCAAGTACCCGGGCATCTTCCAACACGCCGGCGCGCAGCTGCTCAACAAGGTCGACGTGGCCCCGGCTTTCGATTTTGACATGGATAGGTATACTAAGACCCTCGATGACCTCAATCCGCAAGCGCCGCGGTTTGCCGTGAGCGCGCGCAAGGGCGAGGGCATGGATGCCTGGTGCGATTGGCTCATCGGGCAGATTGAGCAAGCAAGGGCGTAAATCGGCCGCCATACAGGTGGGCGTAGCCGCAGAGACACGAGATAGGAGCCTCTTTTGAAGCTCATCATCGCCGAGAAAAACGACGCCGCTCGTCAGATCGCCGAGCGGCTGTCCACGGGCAAGCCCAAAAAGGACAAGGTGTACAACACCGCCATCTACCGTTTTGAGTGGAAAGGCGAGGAGTGCGTGACGATCGGTCTTGCCGGTCACATCCTCGCGCCCGATTTTTGCGACAGCGTGCTGTTCGATAAAAAGCTGGGTTGGTATTCGGTGACCGAGGACGGTGAGATGTTGCCGGCCGATATGCCCGATGGCCTGGCCCGTCCGCCGTACGACACCAAGCGCAAGCCGTTCCTTGCCGATGGCATTTCCATCAAGGGCTGGAAGCTCGAGAGCCTGCCTTACCTCACCTGGGCGCCCGTCATTAAGCTACCGGCCGAAAAGGAACTCATTCGTTCGCTCAAGAACCTTGCTAAAAAGTCCGACAGCGTCATCATCGCCACGGACTTCGACCGCGAGGGCGAACTGATCGGTTCGGACGCTCTCAACAAGGTGCGTGAGGTTGCGCCCGACTTGCCGGTCGCCCGTGCCCAGTATTCTTCGTTTACCAAGGCCGAGATCACGCACGCCTTCGATAATCTCGTCTCGCTCGACCAGAACCTGGCCGATGCCGGCGAGAGCCGTCAGCACATCGACCTTATCTGGGGCGCGGTGCTCACGCGCTATCTGACGCTCGCCAAGTTTGGCGGCTTTGGCAACGTGCGTTCCGCCGGTCGCGTGCAGACGCCGACGCTTGCCCTGGTGGTCGAGCGCGAGCGCGAGCGTATGGCGTTTGTGCCCGAGGACTATTGGCAGATTCGCGGTATGGGTGCCGCGCAGGGTGCCGCCGAGGACGACCGCTTTAAGATCGCGCACAAGACAGCGCGCTTTACCGACAAGGATGCTGCCGAGACGGCGTATGGTCACGTCGACGGCGTCAAGACGGCGACCGTTGCCGCGGTGACCAAGCGCTCGCGTAAGCAGCAGCCGCCCACGCCGTTTGCGACGACCTCGCTGCAGGCTGCCGCTGCGGCCGAGGGCATCTCGCCTGCGCGTACGATGCGAATCGCCGAGTCCCTCTACATGGCCGGTCTCATCAGCTACCCGCGTGTCGACAATACCGTGTACCCTGCGACGCTCGATCTGGGCGCCGTGGTGAGCGACCTGGCAAAGATCAACCCGGCGCTGGCGCCCGTGTGCAAAAAGGTGCTCGCCGGTCCCATGAAGCCCACGCGCGGCAAGGTCGAGACTACCGACCATCCGCCGATCTATCCCACGGGCGAGGGCGATCCGTCCACGCTCGACGGCGGCCAGCGCAAGCTCTACGACCTCATTGCCCGCCGCTTCCTGGCAACGCTCATGGGGCCCGCGACCATCGAGAACACCAAGCTCGAGCTCGACGTCAACGGCGAGCCGTTCGTGGCCTCGGGCGACGTGCTCGTGACTCCGGGCTTCCGCGAGGCGTATCCGTACGGACTCAAGCGCGATGAGCAGATGCCGCCGCTGGAGCAGGGTGATACGGTCGACGTGTTCGACATGAAGCTCGAGGCCAAGCAGACCGAGCCGCCCGCGCGCTACAGCCAGGGCAAGCTCGTGCAGGAGATGGAGAAGCGCGGCCTGGGCACCAAGTCCACGCGCGCGAGCATCATCGAGCGCCTGTACGCCGTGCGCTACCTCAAAAACGATCCCGTGGAGCCGAGCCAGCTGGGTATTGCCATTATCGATGCACTGTCGCAGTTTGCCCCGCGCATCACGAGCCCCGATATGACCAGCGAGCTCGATGGCGATATGACCCGTGTGGAGCGCGGCGAGGATACCGAAGAGCATGTCGTGACGCACTCGCGCGCGCTGCTGGCCGGCGTGCTCGACGAGCTGCTCAAGCACACGCAGGAGCTGGGCGACGCCATCAGCGACGCCGTCACGGCCGATGCGCGCGTGGGTACCTGCCCCAAGTGCGGCAAGGACCTGGTTATGAAGACGAGCGCCAAGACCCGCGGCAGCTTTATCGGCTGCATGGGCTGGCCCGACTGCGATGTGACCTATCCGGTGCCGAGTGGCGTCAAGGTAAGCCCGCTCGAGGGCGAGGCGGCCGTGTGCCCCGAGTGCGGTGCGCCGCGCATTAAGTGCCAGCCGTTCCGCCAGAAGGCCTTCGAGATTTGCGTGAACCCCACGTGCCCCACCAACTACGAGCCCGACCTTAAGGTGGGCGAGTGCAAGGTGTGCGCCGAGGCAGGACGCCATGGCGACCTGATCGCACACAAGAGCGAGAAGAGCGGCAAGCGCTTTATCCGCTGCACCAACTATGACGATTGCGGCGTGAGCTATCCGCTGCCGGCACGCGGCAAGCTCGAGGCGACGGGCGAGACCTGCCCCGAGTGCGGCGCCCCCATCGTGGTGGTCAATACGGCGCGCGGTCCGTGGCGTATCTGCGTCAACATGGACTGCCCGACCAAGGAGAAAAAGCCCGCCCGCGGCCGCAAGACTGCGACCAAGGCGGGCACGGCGAAGAAAACCACGGCGGCCAAGAAGACGACGGCCAAGAAAGCCACTGCCGCCAAGAAGACGACCGCGAAGAAGTCGACTGCCAAGAAAGCAGCCGCCGACAAGTAACAGCGCAGCCGAAACATTGACCAAAACAAAAACGAGCGAGGACCCCGCGATCCTCGCTCGTTTTCTAGGCAGTCATTGGGGACGTTCTTTAATGACTAGTCGTTTGAGAACGTCGCATGCGACTAGTTCACTTCGACGGGCTTGGCGCCGGGATAGCGCTCCTCAAAGTCTAGGCGGTACTTATTGTCATTGGTGCCCGCCACGTTGTCGCGCGACAGCGGCGCCACGATCTCATTCTTGTGGTCCGCAGGCTTGGCGTATTTCAGGCTGATCTCCCAGGCATCACAGATTGCGTCAATGCGGTGATCCAGGTCGTCGTACAGGGCGATGATATCCTTCCAGGAGCTGTAGTTCTTGGAGCTCGTCGGGACGTCCAGGTCCTCGACGATGTCGTAATATTGCTCGATGGTGTCCTCCGTGCGCTCGGCGACGTCGGCGAGATTTTGACGGGTGGTTCGATCCTCTTCCAGATAGTTGCCGTTGAAGTTCTGCGCGCAGCCACGGACCTGGCTGTCGAGATCTTCGAGCAGGTCGTAGTATTCGCTCAGGCGACGGTAGAGGTTCTGCTCGGAGAGCGTTGCTTCGCCGCCATCCTCGTCGTCATCGTCATCATCGTCGTACAGGCTGTTGGGATTGCCGAGAGGCTTTAGGTCATCGTCGTCGACGTCATGGTGCAGCTTAGCTACCTCGGCAGTCGTCTGCGTGGCGGCGTTGTCGAACGGTCTGATCGCAAAGAAGATGACCAGGGCGATGATGATCGCCACCAGCACAACGATAACGGCGATAAGCGGCCCGGTGCCGCTCTTTTTGGGAGCGGGGGTCTGTGGCGAAGCGGGCGCGTATGCGGGAGCCGGCTGCTGTTGGGGCGAGCCGCTCGCGACGGGTATGCGCTGCGTGGTCTCGACGGCCTCGGTCCTTGCGGCGGGGTCGGGGCTATAGGCGAGGGAGTCGTCCGCCTTGGCTTGCGGCGTATCAAGGGAGCCGGTCTGCTCAAAAGCGTGCTGGCTATCGCTCGCGGCTGTTTGCTCAACGGGTGCACCGCACGAGGTGCAGAACTTGGCATTATCTTCAAGAAGCTTGCCGCACGAGGCGCAATACCGAGACATTGCCACTCCTTTCGCCACATTTCAATGCAATACGACGATTATACCCAGCATCCAAAATTCCCCATCATACGTTGCGGTGAAATAGGGACTGTTTGGCGGTCTCAGAGCTTCAATCAGTCCCTATTTCACCGCAACTTTAGCCGGCAGTTGGGGACGTTCCTTTTCTGCCGGCAGTTTAGGATCGTCCCCAACTGCCGCCCTAATGACTAGGTTCGATTTGGGGTGCGCCGGACGCTGGGGTATCATGGCTTGGTTGCTATAACTTGCATTTTCGCGCCTTGAAGGAAGGGGCTGCGCCCATGGCTTTTGAGCCCGCTCAACATAGCTTTATCACGCTCGAGGGCGTCGACGGCGCCGGCAAGTCCACGCAGGCGCGCCTGCTGGCCCGCGCGCTAAGCCTCGCTGGCTATCAGGTCGTAACTCTGCGCGAGCCGGGCGGCACCGCCATCAGCGAAAAGATTCGCGCCCTGCTGCTCGACCCCGCCAACACGGCGATGGGCGATACCTGCGAGCTGCTGCTCTACGAGGCCGCGCGTGCCCAGCTGGTGCACGAGGTCATAGCTCCCGCCCTCGCTGCCGGCAAGGTGGTCCTGTGCGACCGCTTCTACGATTCCACGACCTGCTATCAGGCGTTTGCCGATGGCCTCGACCGTCAGATGGTACGCGATGCCAACAACCTGGCTGTCGCCGGTACGCATCCGGCGCTCACGCTCGTCTATCACATCACGCCCGAGCAGGCGGCGCTGCGCATGGCGGCCCGAGGTGCGGCCGATCGCATGGAGGCTAAGGGCATGGCCTTCCAGGAGCGCGTCTATCAGGGATTTTGTGCCATTGCTGCCGAGGAGCCAGACCGCGTAAAGCTCATCGACGCCACTGCGTCGATCGCAGACGTCTTCGCGCAGACGGTCGAGCAGGTTCGCGCGTATGGCCTCGATGTCCCCCAAGATGCCGTCGCCGCCGCGCTTGCCCAGGAGGCTGAATAACATGGCCCCCGCTCAGACAAGCTTGCTGGCCAAGCTCGATACCCAAGAGCGCGTGCGCGACTTTTTGACCAACGCCATCGCAAGCGGCCGCGCATCGCACGCCTACCTGTTCTTGGGCGCACCCGGTGCCGGTAAGCTCGACGCCGCATGGGCGCTTGCCCAGGCATTCCTGTGCGAGCGGGACGGCTGTGGTTCGTGCGACAGCTGCGTGCGCGTCGCGCGCCATACGCATCCCGACGTGCACTATTACACGCCCGAAAGCGCTACGGGCTACCTCATCGCCCAGACCCGCGAGCTGCTCGACGACGTGCCCCTGGCGCCCATCCGCGCCAAGGCAAAGGTCTACATCATCGACCGTGCCGAGCAACTGCGCGCCAACACCGCCAACGCGCTGCTCAAAACGCTCGAGGAACCGCCCGAGGGCGTCATGTTCATCCTGTTGGGTACCTCGGCCGACGTGATACTGCCCACCATCGTGAGCCGCTGCCAGTGCGTGCCGTTTCGACTGGTGTCGCCCACTGTGGCCGCGCAGGCCGTGAGCCGCGCCACCGGTCAGGATATCGTGCGTTGTCGCATGGCCGTTGCCGTGGCGGGAAGCCCCACGCGCGGCATCGAGTTCCTTAAGAGCGCCGAGCGCCAGGACGCCCGCCGCCAGATGGTCCGCGCCATCGATTCGCTCATCGCTGCCGACGAGGCCGATGTGCTCAGTCGCGCCAAGTCGCTCATCGTCGCCGTCAAGGCGCCGCTCGCCGAGGTCAAGTCCACGCAGGAAAAGGTGCTCGAGCAAAATGCCGACTACCTGTCGCGTGGAGCATTGAAGCAGCTTGAGGACCGCAACAAGCGCGAACTCAACGCGCGCGAGCGTTCGGGTATCATGGAAGCGCTGGCGAGCGCGCGGACGCTCATGCGCGACGTGCTGCTGACGCTTCAGGATGAGGCGGCAGACGTTGTGAACGAGGACGTGCGCGACACGATCGGGCGGCTTGCCGCGGCGACGAATGTTGCGGGTGCCACCCAGGCGCTCGAGGCGGTCGCAACCGCCGAGCGCAACATCGCCAGAAACGTTACTCCCCAGCTGGCCATCGAGGTCATGCTGTTCGATATCAGGAAGGCACTGAAATGCCGTTAGTCGTACCCGTTAAGTTTACCTACGCCTCGCGCGACCTGTGGTTCGACCCACAGGATCTGGATATCCTCGAGGCCGATTATGCCATTTGTTCTACCGAGCGCGGAACCGAGATCGGCCTGGTCACGGCCGATCCCTTCGAGGTGCCGCTCGACGAAATCGGTCAGCCGCTCAAGCCCGTGTTGCGCGTAGCGAGCGACATCGACCTGCAGCTTGCCGACGACCTGGCTATCCAGGGTGACGAGGCCATGGTCGACTTCCGCCGCCTGGTCAAGGAGCTCGACCTCGAGATGAAGCCGGTCGGCGTCGAGTACCTGTTTGGCGGCGAGAAGGCCGTGTTCTACTTTGCTGCCGAGGAACGCGTCGATTTCCGTCAGCTCGTCAAGGACCTGTCCTCGACGCTGCACATTCGCGTCGACATGCGCCAGATCGGCGTGCGCGACGAGACCCGCCTGGTGGGCGGCTATGCTCAGTGCGGCCAGGAGCTCTGCTGCACGCGCTTTGGCGGACAGTTTGAGCCGGTTTCGATCCGCATGGCAAAAGAGCAGGACCTGCCGCTCAACTCGTCCAAGATCAGCGGCGTCTGCGGCCGCCTGATGTGCTGCCTGCGCTACGAGTTCGAGGCGTACAAGGACTTTAAGAGCCGCGCGCCCAAAAAGAAGACACTGATCGATACGCCACTTGGCAAGGCGCGCATCCAGGAATATGACACGCCGCGTGAGCAGCTGGTGTTGCGCCTGGAGAACGGCAAAGTCTTTAAGGTCAACCTGGCCGACATGACCTGCTCGGAGGGCTGCAAAAAGAAGGCTGCCGAGCAGGGCTGCAGCTGCCGCCCCGACTGCGTGACGCGCGACGTGCTCGAGCGCATCGAGTCGCCCGAGATGCGCCTGGCGCTTATGGAGCTCGACCGCGAGAACGGCGTCGACGTGGGCGATGGCCTGTCGAGCGCCGACCGTCTGGCCGGCACGTCGATGCCCAAGCGCCGCCGTCGCGATGCGGACGCCGATACCCGTGCCGGTCAGAGCCAGGGCGAGGGTCGCGGCCGCGGTAAGGGTCGCGGCAAGGCCGAGGCACCCGAGGCTGAGGAGGCTGCCGGTGGACGTCGCCGCCGCAAGCGCTCGGGTTCGGGCGATGCCGGCGAGGCCGCTCCCGCAGGCAAGAATTCCCCCCGCGAGCGCGAAGCTCAGCAGCCTCAACAGCAAAATCGCGGCGGTGGCATGAATCCCACGCGCCGTCGCCGCCGCCATTTGTCGAGCGAGGAGCGCGAGGACGCCTTCCGCGCCGCAGCCGCTCGCGAAGCCGGTGCCGCCCCCAAGGGTGGTTCGGGTTCCGATACGCCTGCCGACAAGGGTAGCAAGCAGCGCAACGATGACGAGCGCGCCCCGCGTCCGCGTCGTCGCCATTCCTCGGGCACGCAGCAAAAGCCCTCGGTGCCCTCCGTTGCCGATCAGGTCTCGGATGGCGAGGTCAAGGTCACACGTCGTCGCCCCGGAGATGGCGGAGGGGCGGCTGCCAAGGCCGCGCGCGGCGCTGCTCGCGACGAACGCGAGTCGCGCGAAGATCGTGGTGGCGAGGGTTCGGCCGACCAGGGCCAGAAGCGCCGTCGCCGTCGTCGTTCCCGCAAACCTCGTCAAGATGGTGGCGAGGGCTCGACCCAAAACTCGTCCGCACCGCAACCGCCCACCGGCGAATAACGCCCGCAAACGGATTTAACCTGCCTGGCCCCAAACGCGTCGGGGTACCATAGCGCTGAATCAACAACCCTCCCTGCGACCGAGCGTAGGGAGGGTTGTGTCGTGAAGAGACATTTGAATGTGTTGGGATGCCTGCAAGGTGCCGGCATCCTACCGTTTGCGGACGAATTGCTACCGTTTGCCGAGCGGGCGGCGCACGAGGCGCTTGAGGCGTTGTCGCCCACGCGATGCGCCGGCTGCGAGCGCTCCGGCGCGCTTATTTGCCAAGACTGCTTGGCGGCGCTTGCGCTCATCGACCCGCGGCATAGCTGCACTCGATGCGGCGCCCCGTTTGGAGACTTGCTGTGCACCGAGTGCTCGGTCGAGGGTACGTCCTTGGCGATGGCCGAAGCACTCGACCGGTGCCTGGCATGTGCCGTTTACACGCACCCGCTGCCGCGAATCATTAAAGCGTACAAAGACGCGGGCGAGCGACGCCTGGCACCGTATCTGGCAGAGCTGCTATACGACACCGCCTTACATGCCCAGGCCGCGGCACCCGAACGCTTAGGCGGTGTGTTGTCCGGCGCCGATGCAGTGGTGTTTGTGCCCGCGACGGCGGCGGCGTTTCGGCGACGCGGCTTCGATCATATGAAGGCCATCGCGCGCCCATTTTGCGAGCTGTCGGGTGTTCCGTTGCTCGACGCCCTCGTTAAATACGGCCATGGCGACCAGCGTGAACTCGGCCGTGAAGAACGCCGTGAACGCGCCCGAGGCATGTACGAGACCGTTGAGGACGTGCGGGGCCGCCGCCTGCTGCTTATCGACGACGTTATCACCACAGGTGCGACGATGGCAGCGGCTTCGGCGGAACTCAAGCGCGCCGGTGCCGCGGCCGTTGATGGCCTCGCTCTCGCACGTGTTTGGTAGGGGTGGTTTTGTGGCAGTGAAGATTGAGCGGCGCAACGAGCCGACAGGCGAACAGCTAGCGGCTTCCGTAATCCTAACAGGCGCTTCAGCGCTGCGCATGATGCGCGCCGAGCGCCGGCAGATGGGCTATATCAGCTGGAAGGACCTTAATCTCGATGAAGAGCGCCGTGTGCTGCGCACGTCGTCGCCCTCGACCGAGGATATCTATCTTCCTGACTTGGTGCGAATTGGAGCCAAAAGTGGCGAGGTGCAAGAAGATCTGTGCTTGCTGGTGGGATCTGCGGCGCAGCGCCGCCGCATGCCTGGCGTAGGCTGGTCCGTGTGTTCCAGGTTGCCCGCAGGCTCGATTCTAGAGGTGGAACCGGGGGTGTACAGCCTATCTCCCGAGGCCCTTTGTGTTGCCGTTGCGCGCGAGGTCGGCTGCATCCAGGCGTTTGCCCTGGCCCAGGAGCTGTGCTCCAAGATTTCACTGAGCGATCGCGGGAAGTATCTGCCTCCCTACACCTCGCCTGTTACGAATAAACTTGCAAAGGACAAGGACCAGCCAGCAGACGTGGGCTACTTTGAAGTCGAGCCGGTGCTGATGCCCGATCGTCTGGCAGATTATCTCGCGGTATACAAGGGGAACACGGCCAAACAACTGCAGCGTCTGTGTCCCTATCTTTCGGAAAACCTGCGCTCACCCATGGAGTGCATCATGCTCGCTTTGTTTTCGCTTCCGTTTTCCTATGGCGGTTTTGCCTGCGGTCCCTTTAAGACCGACTACAAGATCGAGTTCGATGACCGCGCGCAGGCAATCTCGGGGATGCCTCATGCAGTTTGCGATGCGTATCAAGAGGCGGACCGGTTTGACCTGGAATACAACGGTGAGCTGGGCCATTCGTCTCGCGGTGGGCGCATTCACGACGAAAAGCGTAATACGGGCTTTATAGCTATGGGGATCGAGGTCGCAACGGTCAATAACGAGATGCTCTGCGACATGGAGGCGATGGAGGCACTCGCATGGCGCATATACCAACGCATGGGCAAGCGGTACCAAAACCGCGTGGAGGCTCGTCGGAAGAAGCAAGACGCGCTGCTGAATACGCTCCGAGCATGTTTTGGGCTTAAGCCAGCATAGATGTTGGTTTTGAGAGGGGGTCTGTTTATAGGTGCTGTGCAAAAAGTGGCAAAAATGAGTACTGATACAAAATTAGTAACAGCAAAATCTGATATTTGCGGATCGAGAAACGGTAAAAATCGCGAAGATAATAAACAAATGTGGGAAATCAAGGCGCTAAGCAGGGCTAAATGAGCTCGAAACCGGCTCACGAGGTGGAAAATCGCTGCTGCTAAATTGGTAACAGTACTCATATTTGCCGTTTTTTGCACACGGCCCCTAAAACGGGCGTCTCGAGGCTCCCCATAGGGGGCGACGAGCTCAATCTGGCCACGTGCAGCCCGTCCTGACCTGCGAAATCTGTACTCGCGATGCGAATGACGCCCCTAACCTTAAACTTTAGCTTGAACTTAGCTATAATGCGCTACGTTCCTACCAGGCTGTGGTTGCGGACGGACGAAATGCCCGTCCTAGTCCAAGACAGACGCGGTCAAAGGGATCCACGTAAGCGACCGCGTGCGCGCGGCGCGATCATGGCGCGTCCTAGATGTAAGCCGCACCGTCCGTTCTACTTTCTTTGGGGCAATACCGCCTCGCGGGCGAGCGGGCCAGTCGTGAGGGTGGCTGCGGCCTCCCGAGCAAACACCCCGGTGCGCAAGTGTGGGGTCAAATACCAGGTCAGCTGGTGGGAACAACCCGATATTCCGCGCAACGCACGGATCGTATACGACACAGAAGGCAGGGTAGTGGACATGGTGAGGGGCAGCTTGATGCACGCGGCTCGGTTAGGTGCTGGGACCGCAGCGGTCATTGCCGTTTTGGGCCTGAGCGGATGCGCGTTCAACCCGCTGTCTACGTTCACGACTCCCACGATCGACCAGATCGAGTACGAGACCGTCACGCCGGCGGTGTCGGACGATGCCCTGGTCACTCCCGGAACCCTGACGGTCGCCCTCGATACTTCCGATGCGCCGCAGGCAATGCAGGGCGCCGACGGCGAGCTTACGGGGTATGCAGTCGATGCTGCCCGCGCCCTCGCAAGCCGCATGGGCCTTAAGGTCGCCTTTGTCGATGCGCCCTCGGCAGGTTCCGCGCTCGGCGACAAAAAGGCTGATATCTTTATCGGCGAGATCAACTCCACGGACGGGGACGTTAGCTCGCTCGGCACCTGCCTGTACGATGCCGCTTCCGTGTTCGGTAAAACCAGCGATGGTGGGTCGCTAAGCGTTTCCACCGATACCCTTAACACGTCTACTCTGGGTGTCCAGATGTCCTCGGCCTCGCAGGAGGCGCTTGCTAAGCAGAGCATCACCGCCAACCAAAAGACCTACTCCAACATCAACGAGTGCTTTGAGGCGCTCGAGTCTGGCGAGGTCGACTATGTGATCTGCGACTCCACAGCCGGCGGCTATCTTGCACGCCTGATGAGCGAGGTCTCCTATGTCGGTGCGCTCGAGGCGCCCTCGACGCTTGGTGTTGCGGGCCTCTCGTCCAATGACGAACTGTGCCGTGCCGTGAGTGATGCCCTCGACGACATCACGGTCGACGGCACGCTCGAGGCGGTTCACTGCGTCTGGTACGGCCAGATTCCCTACGACCTCACCACTAAGACGGTTTCGGGCGCTAACGTGCAGCCGGGCGACTCTGAGTCCAGTGAGACCACGTCCTCCGGCAGCGAGTCCTCCGATTCCAACAATGAGACCGCATCCTCCGAGGACAAATCGTCCAGCCAGGAAGGCACCATCACTGACGACGACATTAACAAACTTAATAGCTAGTTATTGCTAGGGGTGGTGTCTCCTATACGTTGGAAAGGACACCTCTTCACGGTTTCAACACGCACTGCCGGGTTTCCCCAATAGGGGAGCCCGGCTTTTTTATCCCTATAAAACCAGCAGGTCAAAGCCAATTTTCGGGACCAAATACAAAGTCGCCGACGCCCTCCCATAGCGCACTTTGCCACAGAAAAGTGCGAGACTTCGGTATGCGGTATTAAGCAATCGTTATTCGGGTCTTTAGGAATCCGCGTGATTAAATGCACGGCAATGGGTACATAGCCAGTACAGTAAGTCCCCGAGGCAGATTGGAGCCACGTATGGATATCAAGGTTTCTGGACGCAAGACGACGGTAACCGATGCTCTGCGTGCGCATGTGGATGAGAAGATCGGCGAGGCGCTCAAGGTTTTCGATATCGAGCCCATGACAGTCGACGTCGTGCTTCGTTATGAGAAGAACCCCTCGAACCCCAACCCGGCAATCGTCGAGGTCACGGTTCGTGCCCGCGGCTCTGTGATTCGCGTTGCCGAGCACGGCGCAGATATGTATGCCGCCATCGACCTCTCCGCCGATAAGGTTACCCGCCAGCTGCGCAAGTTCAAGACTAAGGTCGTGGACAACCGCCAGGGTGGTGCCAGCGCCGCGGATGTCGCACCGGTCGAGCGCGTCGAGGATCTGGCCGACCTGCTGCTGCCCGAGGAGGAAGACGACCTGCTCGTCCGCGAGAAGGTTATCGACGTCACTCCGATGACTGAGGAGCAGGCGCTGGTGCAGACCGATCTGCTCGGTCACGACTTCTACGTGTTCGAGAACGCGACGACCGGCCTTATCAATGTGGTGTATCACCGTAAGAATGGTGGATATGGCATCATCAAGCCCCGCATCGAAACACTTGACGAGTAAAATACGTTAACTTGCATGAGTTAACGGCTGGCGGCCATCCCATGCGGGTGGCCGCCTTTTTACGTAAGGAGTCGCTTTGATGGACAAGGCCGCATCCGCCGGTCATTCGGACCGTTGCCGCATCGTCGTCGATACCTGCTGCGACTTTAGCCCCGAGGTCGCCGCGAACCTCGATGTCGATATCCTGGGTTTCCCCTTCATTATCGATGGCGAAGAGCGCACGGACGACATCTGGTCGAGCATCACACCCAAGGAGTTCTACGACCGTATGCGCGCCGGTGCCCGCGTGTCCACCTCGGCTGTGTCGCTCGGTCGCTATATCGAGTTCTTTACCGAGTGCGCCAAAGAGGGTACGCCTACGGTCTACCTGTGCTTTACCTCGGCGCTGTCGTCGAGCTACAACTCCGCGTGCCAGGCGGCAGATGCCGTGCGCGCCGAGTATCCCAACTTTGAGCTCTACGTGGTCGACAACGCTCTGCCCTGTGCGACCGGCGAGCTCTTGGCGCTCGAGGCCGTCCGCCAACGCTCGGCGGGACTCACCGCCAAGCAGCTGGTCGACTGGGCAAACGAGGCCAAGACCTACGTCCACGGCTACTTTACGCTCGAGAGCTTTGACGCGCTGGCTGCCGGCGGCCGCATTCCGCCCGCGGCGGCGCAACTCACGGCAAAGCTCGATGTCAAGCCCGAGCTCTCCTACGACCTGGCCGGCTCGCTGTCGCTGATCGGCGTCAACCGCGGCCGCAAGAAGGCGCTCAAGTCCATCCTCAAGTCGTTCCGCGAGAACTACGTGCCCGACCGCACCATGCCCATCGCCATCATGACGGCCGATGCCGAAAAGGACGGCGACTGGCTCGAGGCCGCCATCCGCAAGGAGGAGGGTTGCGCCGACGTCACGATCATTCGCAGCTCCGTCGGTCCTACCATCGGCTCGCACGTGGGCCCCGGCATGGTGGCCTGCGCGTTTTGGGGTAAGAACCGCGCCGACAAGGCGTCGCTTTCCGACCGCATCGCCCGCCGCGTGCGCGGCCAGTAGGCAAGCGCTGCGTCCGTAATCGCCCTCGACTCACAGCCCAACGCTGGCACCGAGTATTCAACCTGGTAATAACACCCAACCCAAAAGGAAAGGTTTCATGGCAAACAAGCTCTCCGTCGCATTCATCGGCACCGGAATCATGGGTGCCCCCATTGCCGGCCACATCCTGGATGCCGGCTATCCCGTCACGGTCAACAACCGCACTAAGTCCAAGGCCGCCGCGCTTATCGAGCGCGGTGCCGTTTGGGCCGATACGCCGGCAGATGCCGTGGCGAACGCCGACGTCGTCTTTACCATGGTGGGTTATCCCTCCGAGGTCGAGGAGCTCTACCTGGCGGGCGACGGCCTGCTCGCGTGCACTAAGCCCGGCGCGGTCCTGATCGACCTCACCACAAGCTCGCCCGAGCTGGCGCGCGACATTGCCGAGGCCGCCCAGGTTTCCGGCCGCATGGCGTTTGACTGCCCCGTCACCGGCGGCGAGTCTGGTGCTATCGCCGGCACGCTCACGGCTATCGTGGGCGCCACCGAGAACGATATCGCCCCAGTCCGCGACATCCTTGCCACCTTTGCGGCCAACATCTGCTGCTTCGACGGCGCTGGCAAGGGCCAGGCTGCCAAGCTCGCCAACCAGGTGTCGCTGGGCGCCTGCATGGTCGGCATGGCAGACGCCATGGCATTTGCCGAGCTGAGCGGCCTTGACCTGGAGAAGACCCGCCAGATGATCTTGGGCGGTACCGGCAAGTCCGGCGCCATGGAGAGCCTGGCTCCCAAGGCGCTCGACGGCGACTACAAGCCCGGTTTTATGGTCGAGCACTTCATTAAGGACCTGCGCCTGGCCCTTGCTTACGCCGACGACCGCGAGCTCGCGCTGCCCGGCGCCGACGTGGCCTTTACGCTCTACGACATGCTCGACGCTATCGGTGGCGCCAAGCTGGGCACCCAGGCCATCACGGTCCTCTACAAGGAGGAGGCCGACGCCATCGCCGCCGGTCTGGACTGGTCGCAGTATCGCCCCGAGGAGCACGGTGCCCACGAGGACGGCTGCGGTTGCGGCGAGCACGGCGACGAGCATGAGTGCGGTTGCGGCCACCATCACGGCGAGGACCACGAGTGCTGCGGCGGCCACGGTCATGACGACGGCCACGAGTGCTGCTGTGGCCACCATCACGGGGAGTAGCGCCCATGAGCTGGACGTTCGTGGTGCTTGCGCTGGCGCTCTTTCTCTTTGCGATCTACATCGGCTTTCTGTGCGGCCAGTGGGCGTGCGAAAAGCGCGTCATCACCAAGCGCGACTACTGGATTGCCAACTTTGCGGGAGCGGCGGCAGTCGTCCTACTGACCTGGGTGTTTTCGCTGTTCCCGCTGGTGCAGTTTGCGCCGATCGGCTGGCTTGGCGGCTTTATCGCCGGCCTTAAGATGAGCTTTGGCGAGTCCGTCGGTCCGTGGCGCAAGCACGACGAGGTCTTTAACGTCAACAAGGCTCACCGCGCCGCCGCCGACGCGGGCGACGCCGAGGAGCGTCGCCGTGCGCGTCACAATGGCGCAGCCGACCGACAGCTCATCTCGGTCACCGATGACAGCAAGGGTGCTGGCAAGCACGCTAAGAAATAAGAAGAGGTAACTATGGCAGAAAACAAAGACGAACAGCTCACCGATGAGGAGCTGGCACAGCTTCAGCTGGCAGAGGAGAACGAGAACGCCGTCGACCGTCTGGTCAAGGAGCTCGGCTGCCCCACGCGCCGCATGCGCCAGTTTGCCGCCCGCGTGCTGCATCTGCTGGCCGAGCGTGACCCGCAGCGCGTCGTGCCCTGCGTGCCTGCGCTGATCGAGGCGCTCGACCGCCCCGAGGCGCAGACCCGCTGGGAGGCCCTCGATGCCCTGACGGCGCTCGCTACCACCTGCCCCGAGCAGCTGGGCGATGCCTTTGAGGGCGCCGAGACCGCACTGTTCGACGAGATCTCCTCCACGCTGCGCTATGCCGCCTTCCGCCTGCTGTGCGTGTGGGGTGCCACGAGCGTCGAGCGTTCGCGCGAGGCTTGGCCCATCCTGGACGAGGCCATCCAGTGCTACCACGGCGACCTCGAGTATCGCGACATGCTCGGTTGCCTGTACGAGTTTTGCCAGGGCGAGATCGACGCCGAGGTCGCAGAGAAGCTTGCGCTGCGCCTTAAGTTCGATGCCGAGAACGGTAAGGGCAGCTATCTCAAGGCCCGTTCGAGCGAGATTTGCGAAATGCTTGTTAAACGTTTTGGCCTGGATCTCTCCAAAAAGAAGAAGCGTGCTAGCGTTAAAAAATCTGAGGCCGCCGAAGACGAGGAGTAACAGATTATGGCGCACGATGTAGTCCTGATTCCCGGTGACGGTATCGGTCCCGAGATTACACAGGCCATGCGCCGCGTGGTCGAGGCCACCGGTGTCCAGATCAATTGGAATGTCCAGGAGGCCGGTGCCGGCGTCATGGACGAGTTTGGCACGCCGCTGCCCCAGCACGTGCTCGATGCGGTCGCCGAGACCAAGGTTGCCATCAAGGGTCCCATCACCACGCCGGTCGGCACGGGTTTCCGCAGCGTTAACGTTGCCCTTCGCAAGCACTTCGACCTGTATGCCTGTGTGCGCCCCTGCCTGTCGCAGCCGGGCGACGGCTCGCGCTTCCGCGATGTCGACCTGGTCATCGTGCGCGAGAACACCGAGGACCTCTACGCCGGCATCGAGTTCGATGAGGGCGCTGCCGAGGTCGAGGAGCTCTCGCAGCTTGTCGAGCGCTCGGGTCAGAAGACCTTCGCCGCCGATTCCGCCATCTCGATCAAGCCCATCTCCATCGCCAAGAGCCGCCGCATTGTGGAGTATGCCTTTGAGTATGCCCGCCGCTGCGGCCGCAAAAAGGTGACGGCCGTGCATAAGGCCAACATCATGAAGGCGACCGACGGCCTGTTCCTGCGCGTTGCGCGCGAGGTGGCCGCCAACTATCCCGATATCGAGTTCAACGACAAGATTGTCGACGCCACCTGCATGGGCCTGGTCCAGAACCCCAACGACTTCGATGTCCTGGTGCTGCCCAACCTGTACGGCGACATCGTGAGCGACCTGTGCGCCGGCCTGGTGGGTGGCTTAGGGATGGCCCCCGGCTCCAACATCGGTGCCGATTGCGCCATCTTCGAGGCAACGCACGGCTCCGCGCCCGATATCGCTGGCCAGGATATCGCCAACCCCACGGCCGAGATCCTTTCTGCTGCGATGATGCTCGATCACCTGGGCGAGAACGACGCTGCTAATCGCATTCGCGCCGCCGTATCTGCCACGCTCGACGAGGGCGAGCAGGTTACCGGTGACGTGCGTCGTGCCCAGACCGGCTCCGTCGAGGGGGCCGTGGGCACGCAGGCCTTTGCCGATGCCGTTATCGCGCACCTGGCCTAAGGCATGCGTGCTGCAAACGCCTAAATAGTACTTAAGTGTTTGCGTATAACCTGAGAATCAATACGCCCGGCGCTCTGTCGGGCGTATTCTATTGAGGACTATGTTTCCTAACAAGGAGTAACCGATATGGGTCTGATTCAAAAGAAGGACGAGAAGGACGAGATCGACGGCATCCAGATCATCGAGCGCGGCGAAGGCCCCGACGGTGACGAGGACGAGAAGATCGACCTGGTCGCCGGTACGTCTGCCGAGCACATTGCTGCCGGTACGACGGCCGAGGAGGAGGACACCCGTCTGGAGGCTCAGATTGCCGCGGATGCCGCTGACGAGAATCTGATGCCCGAGGCCCAGGATGAGGACGACGATATCCTGGGTTCCGATGAAGACGATCGCGTATCCAAGCACAAGAAGACGATGATCGCCGCCTTTGTGGTTGCCGTCGTGATCGCTGCGGTGGTCGGCTTCTTTATTGGCAATGGCGGCTTTGGCGGCAAGGGTGTCGGCTCGGCGACCCTCACCGAGGACCAGCTCGATTCGACCGTGGCAAGCTATAGCTACGACGGCAAGAAGAGCGATATCACCGCGCGCGAGGCCATCGAGAGCCAGTACAGCCTCGATACCGTCAAGGATAGTGATGGCAACTACACCGCTCCTTCTGCCGACGTCATCTTGTCCTACGTGCGCAACAAGATCCTGCTCGATGCTGCCGAGGACGAGGGCATCACCGTCTCTTCTAAGGAGATGAAGCAGTACGCCGAGGATTCCATCGGCACTTCGGACTACAAGACCATGGCCACGCAGTATGGCGTGTCCAAGGACCAGGCCAAGCAGATCGTCCGCCAGTCCGCGACGCTGCAGAAGCTCTATAAGAAGAAGGTCGGCGACAGCTCCGCAAGCATGCCGACCGCCCCGACCGAGCCTGCTGACGGCAACGAGGAGACCGCGAGCAAGGACTACGCCGACTACATCATCAACCTTGCCGGTGACGAGTGGGATAGCGAGAAGGGCACTTGGAAGGACGCCGATAGCACTTATGCCAAGGCCTTCGCTGACGATGCCTTTACGGCCGATAGCGCCACCTACAAGCAGGCCATGACCGCCTATTACACCGCCTACCAGCAGTACTCTTCGCAGGCTTCGAGCGCCAGCTCCAAGTGGACCGAGTATGCTAACGGCCTCTACGCCAAGGCCAACATCAGCATCTACGGCCTGTTTGCGTAAGGTTTGCCTGCACTACTGCGCGCTAGCCGATCTGCCTGATTTAGCCCGCTAGAACGGACAACGTTCTAGCGGGCTTTTTGCTACCGAAACCACTGGGGTAGGCCTCGCGCCCGCGCAAGCGCTTCATCGCGCTTCCCTAATTCATCTGGGAAAACAACTGCAAACGATTGCAAGTAACCGGTGAACGGTCGAAAACTACCGTTCACCGATAATCTCAAAACTGGTTCTAACTGGTATTAAGTCAAAAAGACCAATTCACATATCTTCACAATGACCTGCAATTTTTCTACACGCTATTTTTAGCCGCCCTGCGTTGTTTAGACACAGGAAAAGATCCGATCTTTTGCCAAAGCATTTCGAAACGGTTTCAAAACCGCAGGTAGAAGTGTTAACGACCGGTAAACGGTCGATTTATCACCGTGAGCGGTGCAAAAACGTTTTACCGTATGAATCAACGAAAGCGACCTCTTCTGGGGTGATATAGTGACAACAACACGTCACGTGGTTACTACCAGTTTAGAAACCACTGGTCTTCAAAGTACGCTTTCTAAGAAGCTTTAAGGGCGAGCGCCCGCTGGCTTCCGAAAATCATCGGACTCAGATCGTACACGCCTTCGGAAGGGAAATTTGAATGGTTGGCTTTATTCTTACCGGTCATGGACAGTTCGCACCCGGCCTCGCAAGCGCTATCGCTATGGTTGCTGGCGACCAGCCCGCTTTTACCGTCGTTCCTTTTGAGGGCGACCAGGCTGCTTCCTACGGTGAGGATCTCCGCGCCGCTATTACCGCCATGCGCGAGGAGTGCGATGGCGTGCTCGTCTTTACCGACCTGCTTGGTGGCACCCCGTTCAACCAGTCGATGATGATTGCCCAGGATGTCGACAACGTCGAGGTTCTGACCGGCACCAACCTTCCCATGGTTATTGAGCTTCTGTTCCTCCGCGGCAACGCCACGCTCGCCGAGCTTGGCGAGCAGGCCGTGACCGTTGGCCAGACGGGCATCACCGCCCAGACGGTCGCATCCGTTGCCGGCTCCGACGAAGAGGATATCTTCGGCGACGAGGACGGCATCTAATGGCCGATTTCGGAGCCAACGTCCTGAGCTCCTCGGTCGCCCTTTTAGGCCTGCTTGCCATCATGGGCTTGATTTACACCATCTGGTCGCAAATCAACATGAAGAAGAAGCAGAAGTACTTCAAGGAGCTGCACACCGAGCTCAAGCCGGGTCAGGAGGTTCTTTTCGCCGGCGGTATCTACGGAACCGTCAAAGGCATCGAAGGCGAGAAGGTCCAGATCAAAGTCCGATCCGGAGCCGTCGCAGATGTTTCGCGTTACGCGATTCAGGAGATCAAGTAACTGTCGTCAGCAAATATCGAAAGGAAGCTGATCAACATGGCAGAACCCAACATTCTTCTTACCCGCATCGATAACCGACTGGTTCATGGTCAGGTTGCCACCCAGTGGAACTCCACTCTGGGCTCCAACCTCATCCTCGTCGCCAACGACGACGTGGCGTCCAACACCATGCGCCAGAACCTCATGAAGATGGCCGCTCCCGCCGGCGTCGCTACGCGTTTCTTCTCCCTGCAGAAGACCATCGACGTCATTGGCAAGGCGAGCCCGCGCCAGAAGATCTTCATCGTGGCCGAAACACCGGAAGACGTGCTTACGCTCGTCAAGGGCGGTGTGCCTATAAAGAAGGTAAACATCGGCAACATGCACATGTCGGAAGGAAAGCGCCAAGTCGCCACCTCCGTCGCAGTTAACGACGAGGATGTCGCTGCGTTTAAAGAGCTGCAGGAATTGGGGGTGGAGTTGGAGATCAGGCGCGTTCCGAGCACGCCTGTTGAGGACACGAGCAAGCTCTTCTCGTAATCCTCGTGATCCACGTTGTCAGGAGTGAAACCCTGACGTTCTGTACGTGATATCCAAAGTGCGTACATACATTTTGAAAGGAGGAGCAAGATGGAATACTCGATCATCCAGATCGCTCTGGTCTTCGTTGTTACGTTCATCGCGGCAATCGACCAGTTTGACTTCCTCGAGTCTCTCTATCAGCCCATCGTCACCGGCGCCGTCATCGGTCTTATCCTTGGCGACCTCAACACCGGTCTTCTCGTGGGTGGTACCTATCAGCTCATGACGATCGGCAACATGCCGATCGGAGGCGCTCAGCCGCCTAACGCCGTCATCGGCGGCATCATGGCAGCCATTCTCGCTATCGCCACGGGCCTCGAGCCCAACGCGGCAGTCGGCCTCGCCATTCCGTTCGCTCTGCTTGGCCAGCTTGGCGTTACCCTGGTCTTCACGCTTATGTCCCCGCTTATGTCCACGGCCGATAACATGGCTCACAACGCGGACACCAAGGGCATCGAGCGCCTGAACTACTTCGCCATGGCTCTGCTCGGCCTGATCTTCGCTGTCGTCGTCACCCTGTTCTTCATCGCTGGCGCTACCATCGGTCAGACCATCGCTTCTGCCATCCCGACTTGGCTGCAGACCGGTCTGTCCGCTGCAGGCGGCATGATGCGCTTCGTCGGCTTCGCCGTCCTGCTCAAGGTTATGATGAACCGCGATATGTGGGGCTTCTTCCTCATGGGCTTTGGCCTCGCGCTCATCACCGTTGCCAACGATTCGCTGGCAACCCCTGCTCTGCTCATCCTCGCTCTCATCGGCTTCGGCATCGCTTTCTGGGACTTCCAGCAGCAGACCGAGCTGAAGGGTGCAGCTGTTTCTGACGGAGGTGACTTCGAAGATGGCATCTAATGAGTATGTGATCCCGGAGCACTACGAGGATCTCACTCCTGCTCCGCAGCTCGACCAGAAGACCCTCAACAAGATGGCTTGGCGCTCCTGCTTCCTGCAGGCCTCGTTCAACTACGAGCGTATGCAGGCCGCTGGCTGGCTCTACTCCATCATCCCCGGTCTGGAGAAGATCCACACCAACAAGAACGACCTCGCGGCTTCCATGAGCCACAACCTGGAGTTCTTCAACACCCACCCGTTCCTCGTCACCTTTGTTATGGGCATCGTGCTTTCGCTCGAGCAGAACAAGGTTGACATCCCCACGATCCGCGCCGTCCGCGTCGCCGCAATGGGCCCGCTCGGTGGTATCGGTGACGCCCTGTTCTGGCTGACGCTCGTGCCTATCACGGCCGGCATCACCTCCAACATGGCCATCAACGGCAACGCCGCTGCGCCGATCATCTTCCTGGTGATCTTCAACGCCGTCCAGTTCGCTCTGCGCTTCTGGCTCATGAACTGGTCCTACAAGCTTGGCACCAGCGCTATTGACGCTCTGACCGCCAACATGCAGGCCTTCACGCGTGCCGCTTCCATCATGGGCGTCTTCGTCGTCGGTTGCCTGGTCGTCACCATGGGTGGCACCCAGATCAACCTCCAGATCCCCAACGGCACCACCCGTGGCCTCTCCGCTACTACCGTGATCGTCTCCGAGAAGGAGGCCGAGAACTTCACCGGTATGGAGGGCATCGATACCGAGACCGCTGAGGCCGGTACCATCGCCATGACCGATAAGGACGGCAACGCCCTTACCGCTTCCGATGCCGACGGCAACGCTGTCGAGTGCGGCGTCACCGATCTGGGTAACGGCATGGAGTCCGTGACCTACGGCACCGTTACCGAGGATCCGGTCAACTTCTCTGTTGCCGACACCCTCAACACCATCGTCCCGAAGCTTGTCCCGCTTATGCTTACGCTGCTGCTTTACTACATGTTCGCTAAGCACAGCTGGACCCCGACCAAGGGCATTCTCCTGCTCTTCGTCCTTGGCATCCTGGGCGCTGGCCCGCTTGGTCTCTGGCCGAGCATCTGGTAAGGCTCTAGCTTGAGGGGTGTGTCCCTACGCGGCTCACACCCCGACCCCTTAAGCCATGTGTATGTTAAAAGCCGCGTGCTCGAAAGAGCGCGCGGCTTTTGTTTTCTTGATGATTCGGGTGTGGCAGACAGATAATGCTAAACACCCTAGGTAGTTAGCCGAATTCGAGCAAAAGGGAGGATAGGATGGCGATCGGAGCGCGTAAGCAACCGCTGTACGATCAGCTGGTCGATATTCTGACCGAAAAGATCGACCATGAATATCGCGCCGGTGACATGATTCCTTCCGAGCGCGAACTTTCGGAGCGCTATGGTCTCTCGCGTACTACGGTACGCCTGGCTCTGCAGGAACTGGAGCGTTTAGGACTGGTGGTTCGGCAGCACGGTCGCGGTACCTTTGTGACCGACCGTTCGGCAAAAGCAACCAATCTTATGCAGTCCTACAGCTTTACCGAGCAGATGCGCGCGATGGGTCGAGAACCCGAGACCACGATTCTCGAGTTTTGCGAGATGGAGGCCGATAAGAATCTGGCCGAGCATATGGGATTGCGCATCGGTGATCGCATTTTTAAGCTCAAGCGCCTTCGTTCTGCCGACAACATGCCCATGATGGTCGAACGCAGCTATCTACCGGTTCGTCAATTTCTGTCCCTAAAGCGACCGATGCTGGAGCGTAAGCCGCTTTACGATGTGATTGAGCAGGACTTTCAGCAAAAGATTCGCGTGGCCGAAGAGGAGTTCTATGCGAGCATAGTCCGTCCCACCGATGCCCACCTTTTGGGAATTGTCGAGGGCTCGCCTGTGCTCGATTTGGTCAGGACTACGTATAACGAGTCAAACGAGGTAGTGGAGTACACACTCTCGGTTGCTCGTGCCGATCAGTTTAAATACAAGGTTTACCACCAGCGCAGTAACTAGTGCTCGCATCGTTTCCATATGGTGATTCTTTGCATTTAACTGGTTACTACCAGATAACCAACCGAAGTGTATAATTGCACGTCAGAGGATTACTTCTAGAGAGAGGTATTAGAAATGTTCGAGAAGAGTGTCGAGGAGCTCACCGAGCTCGGCGCCCAGATCACCACGGCCGAGATTGCTCAGCAGCCCGAGCTTTGGCGTGATACGCTCAACATCTATCGCGAGAACAAGGAGGCCATCGAGGCCTTTCTGGCCGAGGCTCGCGCTATGGGCGAGGGCCGTCTGTCCGTTGTCTTCACCGGTGCCGGTACGTCCGACTACGTTGGCGATACCTGCGCCCCGTACCTGCGTCACGCTGGCAACACTGATCTCTACGACTTTAAGCCCATCGCTACGACCGACATCGTGAGCGCCCCGCGCGACTTCCTGCGCGCCGAGGATCCCACGCTCGTGGTTTCCTTTGCCCGCTCCGGCAACAGCCCCGAGAGCCTTGCTGCCGTCGCCGTTGCCAAGGAGCTCGTCCACAACGTCAAGTTCCTCAACATCACCTGCGCTCCCGAGGGCAAGCTCGCCGTCGAGTCTGCCGATGATCCCAACGCGCTGACGCTGCTCATTCCGCGCGCCAACGACAAGGGCTTCGCCATGACCGGTTCTTACACCTGCATGACCCTGCTCTCTACCCTTATCTTTGACGAGGCTTCCGACGAGCAGAAGGCCGAGTGGGTCGAGACCATCGCCAAGATGGGCGAGGAGGTCATCGCTCGTGAGCCCGAGGTCGCCGATTACCTGGCTGGCGATTTCAACCGCGTGACCTACTTGGGTTCCGGCTCCTTCGGTGGCCTTGCCCAGGAGAGCCAGCTCAAGATCCTCGAGCTCGCTCACGGTCTGGTCGCTACTTCCTACGACACCTCTATGGGTTATCGTCACGGACCCAAGTCCTTCGTCGACGACAAGACCCTCGTGTTCGTGTTTGTCAACAACGATGCCTACACCCGTCAGTACGATATCGACATCCTCAACGAGATCGGTGGCGATAAGATCGCTCAGCACACCGTTGCCGTTCAGCAGGATGGCGCTACCGTCTACGAGGGCGAGTCCTTCACCTTTAAGGGCTATGAGGCACTCCCCGAGGGCTACCTTGCCCTGCCGTTCGTGATGTTTGCCCAGGCCATCAGCCTGCTCAACTCCGTGCGCGTGGGCAACACGCCCGATACGCCGAGCCCCACCGGCACGGTCAACCGCGTGGTTAAGGGCGTGACGATTCACCCCTTCACCGCTTAATCGCGTCCCCCTGTAAGGGCGCCCGTCCGCTCATAACGGCGGGCGGGCGCTTTTTGTTTTTACTTGGACCGGGTATAAGTAACACCACGGTCAACTGCTTTAGAAGCAAGGAGTGCATATGAGCACGTACGCAATTAAGGCTGACAAGTTCTTCTTGCCGGCAGGTCCGCAGCTGGGCGGCTATCTTATGGTCGAGGATGGCGTCTTTGGCGCCTGGCAGGCCGACGAACCCTCTTGCGAGATTAAGGACTACACGGGATCGTGGATCGCACCGGGTATGGTCGATACTCACATCCATGGCTTCTACAACCACTCAACTACCGATAACGATCCCGAGGGCATTGATATCAGCTCGACCGAGCTCGCCCGTCGCGGTACCACCAGCTGGCTGCCCACGACGTTCACCGATGGCGTCGAGCAGATCAAGGACGCCTGCGCCGCTATTGCCCAGGCGGACGAGGGTCGCGGCCCCGACTTCTGCGGTGCTCGCATTCAGGGCATCTACCTGGAGGGCCCCTTCTTTACCATGAAGCACGTGGGCGCGCAGAACCCCGCTTATCTTATCGATCCCTCCGAGGAGGTCTTCGATCAGTGGCAGGACGCTGCGGGTGGTCGCATCGTTAAGAGCGCCATGGCGGCCGAGCGCGACGGTGCCGCTGCTTATGCGGCTGCTCTGAACGCCAAGGGCGTGGTGACCAGCATCGGTCACTCCGACGCCACCTACGATGAGTGCATCGCCGCCATCAACGCCGGTGCCAGCTGCTTTACGCATACCTATAACGGCCAGCGCGGGCTGCATCACCGTGAGCCCGGTGTCGTGGGTGCCGCTATGTCCACGCCCGAGACCTACGCCGAGATCATCTGTGACGGCAAGCACGTAAACCCTGCCGCCATCAAGGCGCTGCTGCAGGCCAAGGGCTGGCAGCATACGGTGCTCATCACCGACTGCCTGGGCTGCGGCGGCATGCCCGAGGGCAGCTACACCAGTGGCGGCATGGATGTCATCATGAAGGACAACCTGTGCTGGCTCGCCGACGGCAAGAGCATTGCCGGTTCGGTGCTCACGCTTGCCCAGGGCGTCAAGAACATCGTCGACTGGGGGATCGCCAGCGCCGATATCGCCATTCGCATGGCAACCGAGGTGCCGGCACGCTCCGCGCACATCGAGGACAAGTGCGGCAGCATCATGCCGGGTCGCGACGCCGACTTTGTCGTTTTCGACCACGAGCTCACCCTCGTCGAGACGTATGTTGGCGGCCAGAGCGTCGGCAACGCCTTTACCGAGTAACGATAGAAAAAGACGGCGGGCCCGAATCTGCTCGGACCCGCCGTATGGGTTAAACGCTCAAAAGCACCTTTACAGTTACAGCTTGTTAGCGATCTTCTTTGCCGTGCGCTTAACGCCGGCCACCAGGCCTCCTGCAGGATGCTCCTTTTCGTAGGCTAGACGCTTCTCGCGCTTGGCATACTCTTCGACGATGATGTCGCCATACTCGTCTCCGATCTTGTCGAAGAAGTCGACGGCGCCCTTAATTTCCTCAGCGGTCGGGTGTCCCTTTTGGACACCGCCGGTGAGCTTGAACGGCCCCCACGTATCAAAACCGGGGCAGCCGTAGACACCCATAAAGATGGCCTGCCTCATGCGGCAGATGCCATCGATATCCTTGCCGTACCACTTGTTTTTGCCACCGTAGGTCATAAGGCCAAACACCTTGTCCTGCGGCTGCAGCACGTTCGTGAGCACGCGCGCCATATCTTTGTCGATCTCGGAGTAATAAATGCCCGTGGCGACGCCGATCAGATGGTATTCGTGCAGGTCGGGATACTCGTTTTTGCCGAGCGCCTTGACGTCGAGGGTATCGATCTCGGGGTGTGCCTCGACGATGGCGTCCACGAGCTTTTTCGTATTGCCGTGGTGGCGTGAGGCATAAAGAATGATGGTTCGCATAAGAAGGCCTTTCAGCTGTAATTGCATCAATGTCTGTATGGTACCCCGTTGCATGGCTGGGATACCGGACACATCGACGAGCGCGCGGGTTTGTCCTTTGACTAGGATTGAGACGGGCGCTTGCATGAAAAAGCAGTTGTCCGAAAGGATGGATAATGGAATACGCTCTTTCCAACGATTCGATTTCTATCAAGGTTTCCACGGCCGGCGGCTCGTTTACCTCGATTGAGGCTGACGGTCGTGAGTATTTGTGGCAGGGTGATCCCGCAGTGTGGTCCGGTCAGGCGCCGGTCTGCTTTCCGATTTGCGGAGGCTTGCGCGACAACAATGCCATGACGTTTGCCGGGCATCACGTGAAGCTCGCTCGCCACGGGTTTGCGCGCAAGCAAGAGTGGAAACTGCTGAGCCAGAGTGAGAACGAGCTGGCGATGTGCCTGGCTTCGGAGGATAACGCCGCGTTGCTGAGCGATTATCCGTATCCGTTTAAGCTTGTCGCCCGCTATACGCTCGAGGACGCCGCCGTGCGTGTCTCCTATGAGGTGACCAATGAAGGCACCGAGGACATGCCGTTCTTTATTGGCGGTCATCCCGGCTTTAGGTGCCCGCTCGATGAGGGCGAGGTCTATACGGACTACGAGCTGCGCTTTGAGAAGGACGAGGCTGCGGAGCTCTGCACCGCCGTTCCTTCGACTGGCTTGATTGATGTGGCAAACCGCTCCAAGAACCCCATGGTGGGGAAGACGTTGCCCCTGTCGCACGAGCTCTTCGATTTTGCGGAGACCATCTTTGACGTACTCGAGAGTCGTCAGGTCACGCTTTCCAAAAAGGGCGAGGACAAGGGCGTTCGCCTGAGCTTCGAGGGCTTTCCGTACCTCATCGTGTGGAGCAAGCCCGAGGGCGATTTTGTGGCAGTTGAGCCCTGGGGCGGCCTTTCGACCTGCTCCGATGAGGACGACGTGCTTGAGCATAAGCGTGGCTGCCTTGTCGCCAAGCCCAAGGAGACCATCGTTCGCTCGTTCACGATTGAGATTCTGTAATTCCGTTTTGTCGACTCGTATCGCGAGGCACAAGGAGCCTGCGAGATAAGGAGCTAAAAATGATCCTCACCGTTACGATGAACCCGTCCGTCGATACACGCTATCAGCTCGATGAGCTCATTATCGACGACGTTAACCGTGTGACGCCCGAAAAGACCGCCGGCGGCAAGGGCCTCAACGTGGCCCGTGTTCTGGGTCAGCTGGGCGACGACGTTGTGGCAACCGGTTTGCTCGGCGGCCACATGGGCGCCTACATGGCCGAGCTCATGGATGCCAACGGCATTAAGAATGATTTTGTACCCATCAAGGGCGAGACTCGCATTTGCCTCAACATCCTCCACGCCGGCAACCAGACCGAGCTACTCGAGAGCGGCCCGACGATTGCCCCCGAGGAGCTTGATGCCTTTACCGCCAAGTTCGCCGAGCTTGCGAGCAAGGCCGATGTCGTCACCATCTCGGGTTCGCTGCCCCGTGGTGTCGAGGCGGACTACTACGCCAAGATCACGGGCATTGCCGAGAACGCCGGTGCCAAGGTGCTGCTCGATACCTCGGGTGCTTCGCTCGAGACCGCCCTTAAGTCCGAAATTAAGCCCGAGCTGGTCAAGCCTAACCTGACCGAGATCAACGGCCTTCTGGGCACGAGCTTTACCACCGACGATGTGGACGAGCTCCGCGCCGCGCTCGCCTCTGATGCCCGCTTCTCCGATATCCCTTGGGTCGTCGTGTCCATGGGCGCTGCCGGCTCCGTGGGCTTCCATAATGGCCGTGCATTCCGCGCCAAGACCCCCGATATCCCCGCCGTTAACGCTACGGGCTCTGGCGATTCGACCATTGCCGGCTTCGCACATGCGATTGCTGCTGGCGCGGATGATGAGACGGTGCTGCGTACCGCCAACACCTGCGGCAAGCTCAATGCCATGGATCCCATGACGGGCCACTTGGTTATGGATCGTTGGGACGAGGTCTACAACGGCGTTACGGTGACCGAGCTGTAAGAGCTTGTGCTGCGGCCCCGGCATCGGTTGCTTGCTTGTGGTTAGAGTCGACGACAAGTGCGGTAGCATTATGCCGGGGCGCGACGCCGATGCTGTCGTGTTCAATCCCGACCTTACCCTGGTCGAGACGTATGTGGGTGGCAACAGCGTCGGCAATGAGTTTGCCGAGGAGCCGCCAAAGAAACGATCCGAGAGGGGATTTAGATGATTTACGGTGCACTGGGCGATATCGAGGAATACCGCGGAATGCTCAAGGGCCTCGACGTGCTGATCGACTGGCTCGAGGAGAACGACCCGGCACAGCTCGAGGTCGGAAGCCATCCGATTCTGGGCGACAAGGTCTTTGCGAACGTCATGGCTCCCACGACGCGTCCCGAGGCCGAGGCTCACTATGAGACGCATCAGCGCTATCACGACCTGCAGATCGACGTCGAGGGTCGCGAGGCCTTTAAGGTCGCCACGGGCAGCCTGACGCTGGTCCAGGAGTTTGACGAGAAGGACGACTACGATCTGGTCGATTCTGACGCTTCGATCGCCGGCGATCTTGCCGACGACAAGTTTGCGCTGTTCGTTGCCGGCGAGCCTCACATGCCCACGCTCGAGTTCCCGGGCGATGGCGCGCAGCCGGTCAAGAAGATTTGCTTTAAGCTGCTTGCAGACGCTTACTGGGAGGAGTAGCGCGCTGCTCGGCTGAGCTGTTCGTATGCTGGCGTGATTCCATTGAGGGACGCGCTTGAGCCCCGTTAATCGCAGTTCCCTTGGGGATTGCGGTTGGCGGGGTTTTTGTTGAGTAGGGGAGTTGCCGGCGGCGTTGTGCTTGGATTGGTGGATGTGCGCCTCATTTATTTGCGAAGAACATCGGCTAGCCGCAGGATTGAAATCATCGACCGATAAGTGAGCTCCACTTTTTCGCCCGCAAGCAGTCGTTTCGAGCCAATCTCATCTAGCCCCACAAGCCGAGAAAACAGCGGGCCGCTCATCGTGCCCTCGTCAATTGACTCCCTTATGGTCTTCAAAACGTCCGTATCATGAAGCGATGCGGAGCTGTAGGGGGCAACACGAGCGGAACTCTCAATTAACGACGAGACAAAAGGATGGAGATGCTTTGGACATAGTCCATCAAACACCACATCCCCATTGTCGTTCGAACCGACCAGGCGCCAAGTATAATGATCGACCCAGTCATCTCCGTCATATATGGCGTCCATGAGCAACTTCCCGTCTAGAGAGAGAAATCTATTTGGACATCGGGGCGCAAGACCGCAATCCATCTAGGACCCGCAGCAGCTCCGACCCAACGCACCACATAGGTTCCCTTTCGTACATGTGTATCAATCTGCCCCGAAATGCCGGTGAATGCAATTCCAGACCCGTTTGTCGGATAGCAATCGACGTATTTTTGTTTTCCGCTCACAACCTTGTATAGATATATCGTTCCAGCAAAAGAGAAGGTATCGTGGCTATTTTAAATCTATATGGCCAATTCGAGCCCTCACCATGGCAATTGTTGCAGCTGGGTTTCTTTTCATTAAAATTTCACTTTGGTAAATCCCCGCCCTCTAAGCATTAAATCCGAAGTCCACCGAGTGGCCGAATCGGCAACAAAAAAGCCGCCCGAAGGCGGCTATCTTGTGCAATGGAGCCAGCGACCGGGCTCGAACCGGTGACCCCCGCTTTACGAGAGCGGTGCTCTACCAACTGAGCTACGCTGGCGGCCATGTGGTGACGCAACTGAGGCGTCAACGGCTGTCTATGATACGGGACATCGCACATCCGTGCAAGTGTTCTGACGGCTTTTCTCACTTTAAATGCACTAATATTAGAGACGTGATGTCTCGCTCTTACGAGTCTCAAACAGAATGGGACTGCCATGGCTCAACCCAAGATTCTTCTCACGCGTATCGATGACCGGTTTATTTACGGGCAAGACGTTGAGCTGTGGAACGAGGCTATGGGTTCCAACCTCGTCCTAATCGTCAACGACGAGATTGCGGCGGATTCGCGCAAGTGGGCGCCTATGAGGGTCGCGGCGCCCGAGGGCGTGTGGACGCGGTTTTTCTCGGTGCAAAGGACCATCGACATCATTCATACCGCAACGCCGCGCCAATGGATTCTCATCATGGTGGCGTCGCCCGCGGATGCGCTCGCGCTGGTCAAGGGCGGTGTGCCCATTACCAAGATCAGTATCGGTCACATACAAGCAGGGGAGGGCAAGCGTCCCGCGACGCCTACAGTTGCCGTAGACGACACAGACATCGCCGCCTTCAAAGAGCTGCAAGAACTCGGCATAGAGCTAGAAATCCGCTACCTCCCCAGCTCCAATCCCGACCCCATTCAACTAGTCGTTGGGGACACCCTTGGCACTTGGGGACGTTCCTTTTAATATGAGCAGGACATTGTCAAGAGGCAAAATC